>NZ_JAVDUV010000001.1:0-317506 GCF_031456545.1 Agromyces sp. 3263 | reverse complement strand
GACGTGGGCAAGGGGGCTGCCGAGGCGCTGCGCGGTCAGGGCGCCCGCGTCATCGTGAGCGAGATCGACCCGATCAACGCGCTGCAGGCCGCCATGGACGGCTACCAGGTGTCGCGGCTCGAGTCGGTCATCGGCGAGATCGACATCCTCGTGACGGGCACCGGCAACAAGGACGTCGTCCGCCTCGACCACCTCCTCGGCTTGAAGCACCTCGCCGTGGTCGCGAACGTCGGCCACTTCGACAACGAGATCGACATGGCGGGGCTCGAGTCCCTCGAGGGTGCGGAGCGCATCGAGATCAAGCCGCAGGTGCACGAGTGGCGCCTGCCCACCGGGCGCAGCGTGCTCGTGCTGAGCGAGGGGCGGCTCATGAACCTCGGCAACGCCACGGGGCATCCCTCGTTCGTGATGTCGAACTCGTTCACGAACCAGGTGCTCGCGCAGATCGAGCTCTGGACCCGGCCCGACGCGTACCCCGTGGGCGTCTACGTGCTCCCGAAGCACCTCGATGAGAAGGTCGCGCGCCTGCACCTCGACGCGCTCGGCGTCGAGCTCACCGAGCTCACCCCCGAGCAGGCCGCCTACATCGGCGTGCCGGTCGAGGGACCCTACAAGGTCGATCACTACCGCTACTGATCACCGAGCGGATGCCGCGAGAGCGCGCGGCATCCGCTCGCCCGGCGCCCGGGGCGCATCATCGCTCGGGGAACCCGACCCGGGTCGCCGTGAGGGTGGGCGCGAGAGCCGCGAGCCGCGCGTCGGCGAGCTTCAGTGCCGCCAGCTCGCGTTCCCGCCGCAGCGCGACGACCGCAGCCAGGAATCGCTCGGGAGCGGCATCGGGGAGCGGTGACACGAAGGCCGACACCTGCTGCGCGAGCATCGTCGCGACGCGCGCGCGGCTCTCGGGCATGAGGTGGTCGACGTTGGCGAAGAAGGACGCCACCCGTCGCGCAAGCGGATCGGGCAGCCGGGCCACATCGGCGGTCGCCGACCAGCCCACCAACTCGGGCGGCACGCCGAACGCTGCAGACGGCAGCTTGGGCACCCGCTCGACCTGGGAGTGCGTGCCCGCGAGGATGTCGCCCAGCCGCTTCGACGAGGGGTCGAGGAAGCCGACGAGCACCGCGAGCCCGCCGAACGTCAGGTAGATCTCGATCACCCCGGTGAGGGCGCGGATGAACGCATGGCGCAGTCCGATCGCGCCGCCGTCGTCGCGCACCACCCGGAGGCCGAGCGCCAGCTTGCCGAGGGATCGTCCGCGGGTGGCGGTCTCGACGGCGGTGGGGAGCACGACGATGCACACCACGATCGTGGCGATGAGGATCGCGCGGAACGCAGCCTGGTCGAGGGAGAGGCCGGCGAGGGCGAGCAGCACGAGGAGGATGAGGATCACCGAGAGCAGCACGTCGATCGCCGCCCCGCCCGCTCGGATGAGCGCGCTCGCCGGCCTGACGTCGAGGGCGACCGCCTCGCCGGTGACCAGCGCCTCATCGTCGAACCGGGCCGCCCGGCTGCGGGAGTCCGTCGCGGGGGCCATGGGTAGTATTCAAGCAGATGGACCTCGACGCGCTCGCCTCCGCCCGCCACGACGACTGGGAGCGCCTCGACGTGCTCTCGCGATCGTCTCGGCTCGACGGTCGAGGTGCCGACGAGCTCATCGAGCGGTACCAGCACGCGGCATCCGATCTCTCGCTCGTGCAGACGACGGCCGGCTCGACGGCCCTCGGAGATCGCCTCTCGGTGAGCCTGGCCCGGGCTCGACTCCGGTTCACCGGCACGCCCGAGAACCCGCTTCGCCAGTTCACCCGGTTCGCGACCCTCAGCCTTCCGGCCGCCCTCTACCGGCTGCGCTGGATCACGCTCGCCGTCGCGGTGGTCACCGTCGTGGTCGCGGCGCTCTACGCCTGGTGGGTCGGCGGCGACCCACGGGTGCTCGCGACGATCGGCACCGAGGCCGAGCTGCGCCAGCTCGCCGAGGAGGGATTCGTCTCCTACTACTCGGAGAATCCCGCCGCATCCTTCGCGGGCTCCGTCTGGACGAACAACGCCTGGATCGCGGCGCAGTGCGTCGCCTTCGGCATCCTCGGGGTGTGGGTGCCGTGGGTCATCCTGCAGAACGCGCAGAACCTCGGCATCACGGCCGCCGTGATGTTCGCCTACGACGAGGCCGACACCTTCTTCCTGTATATCGCGCCGCACGGGCTGCTCGAGCTCACGTGCGTCTTCGTCGCCGCCGCGGCCGGTCTCCGCATCTTCTGGGCCTGGGTGGCGCCCGGACCGCGGCCGCGCGGGGTGGCGCTCGCCGAGGACGCCCGCTCGCTGTTCACCGTCGCCATCGGCCTCGTGTTCTTCCTCTTCGTGTCCGGGCTCATCGAGGGTTTCGTGACGCCGGCACCGTGGCCGTGGCCGGTGAAGATCGGCATCGGCGTGCTCGCGCTCGCGGGGTTCCTCGCCTACATGCTCGTGCTCGGCGGTCGCGCCCGGCGGGCGGGGGAGACCGGCGACCTCGTCGAGTTCGACGCGGGCGCGAACCGCATCGTGGCGGGCTGAGCGGGGTCACAGCCGGCCGGCGGCCTTCAGCTCGAGGTAGGCGTCGGCGAGGGCCGGCGGCAGTTCCTGCGGGGGAGCGGAGACCGTGATCGCGCCCAGTCGTCGCATCGCGGCCCCGACACGATCGGCATCGAGCCGCGAGCGCTCGGCGGCCGCGGCGCCGTACACCTCGTCCAGCGATCCCCGCTCGCGTGCCGCCGCCACGACCGAGGGGTCGGCCACGGATGCCACCACGACCGTGTGCCGTGCCGTGAGCTGGGGCAGCACGGTGAGCAGCCCGCGTGAGCTGCCCGGGGCATCCGCTGACGTGAGCAGCACGACGAGTGCCCGCCGGCTCGTGACCTGCCGCACGTGACCTGGGACGGATGCCCAATCGGCCTCGATCAGCTCCGCCTCGATGTCGGCCATGGCGTCGACCATGCGGGCGAGGAGCGCCGGGCCGATCGCGCCGTGCACCCGACCGCGCACTCGCCGGTCCCAGGCGAGGAAGTCGACGCGGTCGCCGGCGTGCGTCGCCAGTGCCGCCAGCAGCAACGACGCCTCCCATGCCGTGTCGAGGCGCGGCTCGTCGGCGATCCTGGCGGCCGCCGTGCGCGAGGTGTCGGCCACGATCACGATCCGCCGGTCGCGTTCGGGGCGCCACGTGCGGACCATGAGCCGCATGCCGCCGGGCACCTCGGGATCGGCATGCCGTGCGGTGGCACGCCAGTCGATCGAGCGCACGTCGTCGCCGCGCACGTACTCGCGGATCGAGTCGAACTCGGTGCCCTGGCCGCGGATGAGGAGCGGCGTGCGGCCGTCGAGCTCGCGCAGGCGCGTCAGCCGCGAGGGCAGGTGGGCACGCGAGTGGAAGGGCGGCAGCACCCGGATCCGGCCGGGCGAGGCGAGGGTGGCCTGCCGGGCCCACAACCCCAATGGGCCGGCAGCGCGGACGGTGACCTGCTCGGTGCGTCGGTCGCCGCGACGCCAGGGCGTGAGCTGCAGCGACATCCGCCGTCGCTCACCGGGCGGGATGCGCAGCCGCGTTCGGTTGGGTCCTGCGACCCCGGCGGAGGGTTCCCAGCCGTCGCGGACGACGGCACGGAGCAGCCGCGGCCCGACGTGCTGCACCGCGAGCTCCGCCGTGACGGTCTCGCCGAGCCGGACCCGGTCGGGAAGCACCCGGGTCAGGACGACGCGGCGCGGCGAGGCCGCGAGCGACAGATCGACGAGGCCCGCGCCGAGCGAGACGGCGAGCCAGGCGATGAGCGCCAGCCACGCGGCATCCGCCCCCTGGAGGCCGGCTGCCACGACGGGCACGACGCCGAGCGCGAGGAGGATCGCGAACCGTCCGGAGACCGCCATGTCAGAGCGGCACCTGCACCTGCTGGACGACCCCGCGGAGGACGGCATCGACCGAGACGCCCTCGAGTTCCGCCTCGGGCCGCAGCTGCACGCGGTGCCGCCACACCGGCAGCAGCATGGCCTGCACGTGGTCGGGGGTGAGCGAGTCGTAGCCGGTGAGCCAGGCCCAGGCCTTGGCGGCGGCGAGCAGCGCGGTCGTCGCCCTCGGGCTCACGCCCAGCCGCATCGACGGGCTGCGTCGGGTGGCGCGCGCGAGATCGACCACGTAGGCCAGCACGTCGTCGGACACCCGGACCCCCGCGGCCGCCGACCGGGCCGCGGCGAGCTCGGCCGCGCCGAGCACGGGCGTCACGCCCGCCGCTCCGAGGTCGTGGGGGTCGAATCCGTCGGCGTGGCGTCGCAGCAGCGACACCTCGGCGTCGCGCTCGGGCACCTCGAGCACGAGCTTCATGAGGAATCGGTCGAGCTGCGCCTCGGGCAGCGCGTAGGTGCCCTCGTACTCGATGGGGTTCTGCGTCGCGGCGACCATGAACGGGTCGGGGAGCGGGCGCGTCACCCCGTCGGCCGACACCTGGCGTTCCTCCATCGCCTCGAGCAGCGCCGACTGCGTCTTGGGCGGCGTGCGGTTGATCTCGTCGGCGAGGAGGATGTTCGTGAACACCGGCCCCTCGCGGAAGGCGAAGTCACCGGTGCGCGGGTCGTAGGCGAGCGATCCGGTGACGTCGCCCGGCATGAGGTCGGGGGTGAACTGCAGCCGGCGCGTGTCGAGGCGCAGCGTGCGGCTCAGGGTGCGCACGAGCAGCGTCTTCGCCACGCCGGGCACGCCCTCGAGCAGCACGTGCCCCCGGGTGAGCAGGGCGATGATGAGGCCGGTGACGGCGCCGTCCTGGCCGACGACGGCCTTGCCGACCTCGGTTCGGACGCCGTTCAGCGCCGCCCGCAACTCCTCGTCGGTGGTCGCGATCGCGTCGGTCATGGTCGCCTTCCTGTCGGGTGGTCGGGGTGCTGGTTCGGGTCGGAGCCTGGGCCGTGGTCGTGCGGGCGGTCCTCGACGTGCTGGTGGTCCCGGTCGTGCGGCCGCACCGAGCCGGCCACCTCGTCCTCGAGTCGCGAGAGCTCGGCGGCGAGGTCGACGAGCTCGCGGTCGCCTGCCGGCTGCGCGCCGACGAGCAGGCGCGCGACGGATGCCGCGTCGCGGCCGGTCGCGGCAGCGGCGGCATCCGACACCGCGTCGGCGGCGGCCGCACGCGGCAGGCGCAGCGTCGTCGCGATGCGCCCCATCGCGGCGAGACGTAGCTGGTCGAGCGCGTGCCCTCGTGCCGCACTCCGCGCGTACAGCCGTGCTCGTCCCTCGCTCGTCTCGCCGGCGCGGACCGTGACGGGCAGGCGCTCGGCCACCAGCGGTCCGAAGCGGCGGCCCTGCCAGACGCCCGCCGCGATCACCACGAGGATCGAGAGCACCAGCACCGGGCTGACCCAGCCGGGCGTGAGCTCGGCCATCGTGGGCGCCTGCGACGGATCGGCGTCGGCGGGTCCCGGCAGGTACCACGCCACTTCGTCGGTGGCCCCGAGCAGGCCGATCGCGAGGGCGGCGTTGCCGGCCTCGGAGATGTGCTCGTTCGTGAACACCGTCGTGGCGCCCACCAGGGCGATCTCGCCCCCCGATGGGCCCGGCCCCGTCGCCAACGCGAAGCCGTGCTCCGCGTCGCGGAAGCAGCCCGTCCACCCGGCAGAGGTCGCGTCGGCGTCGATGGTGAGCAGCCGCTGCCCATCGGAGAGCTCGCGGGCCTGTCCGGCGGCACGCAGGTCGCAGGCCACGTCGTCGATCGTCCCGCTCGCGGCCCCGGCGAGCCGGACGCCTGGCGCGAGCGCCTCGAGGGATCGGAAGGAGGGCTCCGCCACGACCAGGCGATCCGCCGTCGTGGCGAGGTCGTCGAGTCGATCCCCGTCGAGCACGTCGAACTCGTCGTAGAGGAGCACGGTCGCGCCGCTGCGCGCGGCGTCGACCGCATCATCGAGCGAGTGCGGCTCGGTCACGGTGACGCCGTGCTGCCGGAGCACCTCGACCAGAGCCCTGGAGCCGGCCGGCGCGGCGTTGCCGGCGCCCAACGTGGGCTCCGGTGCGCGGAAGCCGCCCTGGGCGACGAGCATGACGACCGCACCCACCACGAGCACCGCACCGATGACGATCCACGCGCGCCGCCGGCGCAGCGCCTCGCGGATGGTCGGGGTGACCGCACCCGTCGGCGTGGTCGTGGGAGGTGCGACGCTCATCGAGGAGCCGCCATTGCCGCACGGCCGGCATCCGCCGGGGTGGCGGCCGCGAGCGCGAGGTCGAGCTGCACCAGCTCCTCGTACCGTGCCCGGGATCCCGATCGCCCGAGGTAGCGGACTGCGTCGAACTCCGAGGCGGCGGACCGCAGCGACTCCGCGTGGTCGGGGAACGGGGTCGACGCTGCGACGGCCACGCCCCGCGCAGTGGTTCCGGGATGCACCTGCACGAGGTCGCGGTCGACGGCACCGCGCACGATCGCTCGGTACCGCTCTTCGATGGCGAGTGGCCAGTCGCCCGACTCCGCCGCCGCAGCGGCAGCCGCCCGCAACGCGGTCAGGTCGCGACGATCGTCGTCGTCGAAGAGCGGCGCGGGCGGCCGCTGCCGTCGACGGAGGCGCGGCAGGCCGAACACGAGCAGGCCGATCAGCACGACGAGCACCACCGCGATGACGAGGAGCAGCACGAGGAGGGGCGCCGGAATGCCGACGGCTCCTTCGAAGAGGCTCACGAACCAGTCACGGACCTGCTGCATGGCGAGGTCGAACGGTGTCGGCTGGGCGCTCCGGTACTCGGGTTTCGCGAGCTCGTCCTCGAGCCACCGACGCGCCTCGGGCGCGTCGGGATCGAGTGGCTCGAACAGGAGGGTCAGGACCACGCGGCCGGAGGTTCGCTTCCACGCGGCGCCGACTCGACCGGTACCCGATACGGGTCTTCGGCCTCCTGCCCCGCCTCGCGAAGCTCGACGTAGCGTTCGAGTTCGAGGTCGAGGCCCTCGCGCCGCATCCGGAGGTCGATGTAGATCACGGCGACGAGTGCCGCCTGCACCACCGCCGTGATGGCCCCGATGAGCAGCGAGAGGACGAGCGTGACGATCGTCGTGATCACCGTCACGGCCAGGGCGGCGCCGGTGCCCGACGGATCGATGAGCACGGCCAGGATCGTGCCGACGAGCGAGACCGGCTGCACGACCACCTGCGCGGCCACGTTGAGGATGACGGCCACGAGCACCAGCACGCCGAACGTGCGCCAGTACGCGCCGTCGGTGAGTCGCCACGACCGAGCGACGGCGGCTCGGATGCCGACCTGCTCGAGCACGATGATGCTGGGCACGATCGCGAGCTTCACCCCGATCCAGAAGGCCACCACGAGGAGGCCGAGGCCGAGGAGGAGGCCGACGACGATGCCGACCACGAGCCCGATCGGCGACGAGGTCGAGACGGCGGCGAGGACGACCTCGCCGGCCACCACGCCGAAGGCGACCAGGAGCGCCACGGCGACCAGGAGGGTCCACCCGATCAGCGGCCAGATGCGCGCGGCCGCCCGGCGCCACAGCGCACCGAACCCGAGGCGGTCGCCGACCGTGCCCGTTGCCACGTCGACGACCATGACCCCCTGCAGGAACGCGCTCGCGACGATCGAGAGGAGCACGGGCACGAGCGACAGGAGCAGGAAGCCGCCGACCGCGCCCGAGAGGATGGCGTCGGCATCGGCGCCGGTCGCGCCCTCGAGCCTCGAGAAGGTCAGCCCGAAGAACGGCACGATCACGGCCGCCGCCGCCGCCGCGGAGACGAGCTGCACGATCAGTCCGCTGCCGAACGTCGGCGCGGGGTTGCGCCGGAGCGTGCGGAACGGCGCCCACATCAGGGTGCCGAACCCGAGGGGTCGCAGGGGGAGGAGCCCGGGCTTTGGCGGGGGCACCCATCCGGCTGCCTGCTGCGGCGCGTACCCGGGCGGCGGGACCGTGTAGCCGGGCGGCGGTCCGTAGCCCTGCTGGAGCGGCGCGGACGGAGGCTGCGGCGGTGCGGACGGAGGCATCGGGGGAGGCGTCGGCACGCCGGTCGGCGTGGGGGATGGGGCATCCGCACCAGGCCCGTGGACGGGTGCTGCGCCGGGCGCCTGCCAGTCGTGATCGGACACCTGCGTGCGCTCCTTCCGGGGGTGTGCACCATGCTCGCACACTTCGTGCAGGCCGTGGCGGGCCTGGGGATCCCCGGGGGCTCGAGCGCGCGAAGGCCCCCTCAGGCGTTCAGCCGCCGTGCAGGGCGCTTCCGGACGACGCACGGGTTCCAGCGACTACAGTGGTTCCACTGCCATCGGTCCGTCCCGCGGACCCCGACGGAAACAGACGGATGACCCCACGCGTACTCGTCGTCGACGACGACACGGCCCTCGCGGAGATGATCGGCATCGTGCTGCGCACCGAGGGCTTCGACCCGGTGTTCTGCGCCGACGGCACCGGTGCGCTCGCCGCCTTCCGGGAGACGAAGCCCGATCTCGTCCTGCTCGACCTCATGCTCCCCGGCATGGACGGCATCGAGGTGTGCGGCCGCATCCGGGCGGAGTCGGGCACGCCGATCATCATGCTCACGGCGAAGACCGACACCGCCGACGTCGTCAAGGGCCTCGAGTCGGGCGCCGACGACTACATGGTCAAGCCCTTCAACCCGAAGGAGCTCGTCGCCCGCATCCGCACCCGCCTGCGTCCGGCGCCCGACCCGGTCGTGGAGACGCTGGGCGTGGGCGACCTCACGATCGACGCCGCGGGCCACGAGGTACGGCGAGGCGACCAGCGCATCAACCTCACGCCCCTCGAATTCGACCTGCTGCTCACGCTCGCCTCGAAGCCCCAGCAGGTGTTCACGCGCGAGATGCTGCTCGAGCAGGTCTGGGGCTACCACTACAAGGCCGACACGCGGCTGGTGAACGTGCACGTGCAGCGGTTGCGCGCGAAGGTCGAGCACGACCCCGACAATCCGCGCATCGTCATGACCGTGCGCGGGGTCGGCTACCGCGCCGGCGCGACCACCTAGGAGCCGCATGGCCGCGGCCGACGCCCAGTCCCCACGCGCCGCCCTCTCGTGGCGCGATGTGCCGCGCCGCCTCTCGGTGCTGTGGCGCCGATCGCTGCAGTTCCGCACCGTCATCATCACGCTCGGGCTGTCGGGCCTCGCGATCCTCGTGATCGGCCTGTACATCTCCTTCAGCGTCGCGTCGAACCTGTTCCAGGCGAATCGCGATGCCGTGCTGGAGGCATCGAACAACGCGACCGGCGCGGCCCAGAGCCTGCTGAGCGCGTCGGATGCCTCGGACCGGGCGTCCATGCAGAAATTGGTGGCCGACGCCATCAGCACCGTCTCGAGCGTCTCGGGCAGCAACGACCTCGGCCTCTTCCGGGCACCCGGCCAGGACGCCGTGACCTTCGCCCCGTCGGACCGGCTGAGCCCAGGGCTCTCCGGCGTGATCACGCCCGAGCTCCGTTCGCAGGTGCAGGATCACCCCGACACCCAGTACTGGCAGTCGGTCGCCCTGCCCGACGATGAGGGCGGCACGCATCCCGGCATCGTCGTCGGGAGCGACCTCGAGTTGCCGTCCGACGCCGGGCGCTACGAGCTGTACATCGGGTATGACCTCGCCGAGGCGGAGCAGACGCTCGCGTTCATGCAGATCACCGGCATGGTGGGCGCCGCCGCCCTGCTCGCCCTCCTCAGCGCGATCACCCTCGTGGTCGTGCGCGGCGTCATCGAGCCCATCCGGGCGACCGCCGCCACCAGCCGACGGCTCGCCGCCGGCGACCTCGGCGTGCGCATGCCCGAGAGCGGCGAGGACGAGCTCTCGACGCTCGCGGCGTCCTTCAACGGCATGGCCGACAGCCTGCAGGCGCGCATCAAGGAACTGGCCGAGCTCTCCGTCATGCAGCAGCGGTTCGTCTCCGACGTGTCGCACGAGCTGCGCACGCCGCTGACGACCATCCGGCTCGCCGGCGACGTGCTCTACGGGCAGCGCGAGGACTTCCCCGGCCCGACCTCGCGCACGGTGGAGCTCCTGCACACCCAGACCGACCGGTTCGAGCGGCTGCTCGCCGACCTCCTCGAGATCAGCCGGTACGACGCCGGATCCGTCACGCTTGCGACCGAGCCGACCAACCTCGTGCACCTCGCGGGCGATGCGATCGAGTCGATGCACCAGCTTGCCCTCGAACACGGCACCGAGCTCCGCCTCGAGGCACCCGGCGGGCACCTCGACGCCGAGGTCGACCCGCGACGCATCCGACGGATCGTGCGGAACCTGCTCGGCAACGCGATCGAGCACGGCGAGGGTCGCCCCATCGTGGTGGCGGTCGACAGCAACGAGACCGCGATCGCGCTCTCGGTGCGCGACTACGGCATGGGCATGACGCAGGAGGAGGCCGAGCGGGTGTTCGACCGGTTCTGGCGTGCCGATCCCAGCCGCATGCGGACGATCGGCGGCACCGGCCTCGGCCTCGCGATCTCGTTGGAGGACGCGGTCGCCCACGGCGGAACCCTCGATGTGTGGTCGAAGCCCGGCGCGGGCACGGTCTTCCGGCTGACGCTGCCACGGGTGCCGGGTGCCGAGGTGGTCTCGCCGTTGCCGCTCGAACCTGCCGATGCCGGCGCCGCGGGTCCCGCTCCGACCGGGGCCGTGGGCGCCGTGCCGACGCTCGAGACGGGGTCCAGGGAGGTGCACGGTGCGTAGCAGGATTCTCACCGCGACATCCGCCGCACTCGTCGCAGCACTCGCGCTGGCCGGCTGCGCCTCCATCCCGAGTTCGGGTCCCGTCCAGCCGGGCGAACCCGTCGTCGCCGAAGCCCCGAACGACTTCGACATCCTCGCCGACCCGCCCGCCAAGGGAGCGAGCCAGGCGCAGATCCTCGACGGGTTCCTCAACGCGGCACAGAGCCCGCGGGAGAACTACCAGATCGCGCGGGAGTACCTCACCGACGCGTTCGCCGACGAGTGGGAGCCGGGCGCGGCTGCGACCGTCGACGTGCTCGCCGAACGGGAGGTGGGCGTGGTCGACCCGACGGCGATGCGCGTCGAGGCCACCCCGGCCGCGCTGCTGCGCGACAACGGGCAGTACGAGGAGCCGGCGTCGCGGACGCCCATCCCGTTCGACTACCGGTTCGAGCAGGTCGACGGGGAGTGGCGCATCTCGAGCGCGCCGCAGGGCATCCTCATCGACCAGGGCGAGTTCACGCAGGTCTTCCGCGACTACACGCTGTACTTCCTCGATCCGACCGGGCGCTACCTGGTGCCCGACGTGCGTTGGTATGCCGGGCGAGACTCGGCGCAGACGACCATCGTGCAGGGACTGCTGGCCGGAGCGGCGGACTGGCTTGCTCCCGGGGTCGTCTCCGCGTTCCCCGAGGGCGTGCAGCTCGAGCCGGCCTCCGTCCCCGTCGAAGGCGGCGTGGCGAGCGTGTCGCTCGCGGGCGCGGCGTTCGACGACCTCGGCACCGTGCAGCGCATGCAGGCGCAGCTCGATGCCAGCCTGATCGGCGTGCGCAACATCACGAGGGTCGACCTCACGCTGAACGGCGTCGACCCCGACGTGCCCGAGCCGGCGCGCCGCCCGTCGAAGTCGCCGCGCGTCGACCCGCGCACCGTCGTCTTCGACGGGGAGACGTTCGGCTACCTCGCGGCGTCGGGGGAGTCCATCGACCCCATCCCCGGCATCTCGGAGTCCGTCGCCGCCCTGCTTCCCCTCGGTGCCTCCGTGGGGATCGGCGCCGAATCCGCGGCGGTGCGGTCGCCGGAAGGGGTGTTCCTCGTCCGCGCCGGTGAGGAGACGAAGCCGCTCGATCTGCGCGCCAACCTGGTCGTGCCCGCCATCGACGGCCAGGGCATCGTCTGGTCGGTGCCCGCCGATCACCCCGATCAGCTCATGTGGTTCGCGCCCGACGGCACGACCGGCCAGGTCGCCGTGCCCTGGAGCGGCTCCTCGATCGCGTCCATCGAGGTGTCGCGCGACTCCACGCGACTCCTCGCGATCCTCGCCGACGGCGGCCGGACCCGGTTCGTCGTCGCCGCCATCGAACGGGGCGACGACGGCCTGCCCTCCGAGCAGGGGCTCGGGCAGCTCGTGCTGAACCTGGCCGACGTGACGGGGACACCGCTCGACGTGGCGTGGCTCGACTCGAGCACCGTCAGCTCGGTCACCGGGCTCAGCGACGGTGCCACCCGACTGGTGATCCAGGAGCTCGGCGGCATCTCGCGCGAGCGCGGCGGGCCCGAGGCCGGCATCCAGGTCGACGGCGGCAACGCCGATCTCCGGGTCCTCACGGCCGCGGGTGACCTCGACGTGCAGGTCGGCGTCGGCTGGCAGGCGCGCGCGGTCGGCATCAGCTTCGTCGCGTCGCAGCTGCCCTGATCGTCTCGTCCTCCCGAGGGCGGTGGGACGGACGACCGTCGTGCGCGGTGCCGACTGGTGACACCGCGCCGCCGGTGGGGTCGATGCTGACCGCGTGGCCGCCGACTCGCTCCGCCGCGTGCAGGTGTTCGCCCGCGACGCGCTGCTCGACGCGTGCGCCCTCCTCGTGCCGGTTTCGTGCGCCGGATGCGGCGCCCCCGACCGCTCGGTCTGCGCAGACTGCGTCGGTGCCCTCCGGCCGAGGCCCGAGGTCGTGACGCGGGACGGCATCTCGGCGTGGGCGGCGCTCGAGTACGGCGGCGTGGTGGCGCAGGTGGTCACCGCCTACAAGGACTCCTCCCGAACGGATGCCGCGGCGCCACTCGCCCGGGCGCTGCACGCTGCCCTCGCCGAGGCCGTCGCCGGCCGGCCCGCCGGTGCCCTCGAGGTGTGCGCCGTGCCGTCGACCCCGGCCGCCATGCGCGCCCGCGGGTATGCGCCCGTCGACGCGCTGCTCGCTCGCTGCGGCATCCGCCCGTCGTCCGTGCTGCGCCTCGCGCGCGATCGCCGCGACCAGGCCGGCCTCGGCGCCGAGGCGCGCCGGGCCAACGCCCACGGGGCCCTCGAGGCCCGGCGTCGCCTCGACGAACGCCGGTTCGTGCTGGTCGACGACGTGCTCACGACGGGCGCGACGATCGCCGAAGCCGCCCGCGCCGTGACCGCCGCAGGCGGCGCGATCGACGCCGTGGTCGTGCTCGCGCAGACCCCGCTGCGCAGATCCGGGCCCAGTTCCGAATCTCGGCAACCTCTCCGTGACATCGGGAGCGCGGACGACTACGGTGGCAGGACAGGCGTGGTCGATCCACCCTTCAGATCCGGGTGACACGCCGGTGAATGGAGGTCGTCATGGAACTGAACATCGTTGGACGAAACCTGGGGGTCACCGATCGGTTCCGCGCCTACGCGGCCGAGAAATCGGAGAAGGTCACCCATCTCGCCGAACGAGCCATCTCCCTCGACGTGAAGCTGAGCCGTCACAATGAGAAGAACGGCAACACCGGACCGGATCGCGTCGAGCTCACCCTGGTCGGCAAGGGACCTGTGGTGCGTGCCGAAGCCGACGGTTCGGACAAGTACGCCGCGTTCGACGTCGCCCTCGGGCGATTGCTCGAGCGCATCCGCCGCGCCAAGGACCGCCGCAAGGTCCATCGCGGCCAGCGCAGGCCGACCTCGCTCCGCGAGGCGACCGACGTCGGGTTCGCCGAGGTCGGCGTGCAGGCCGCCGCGCCCGAGGTGCTCGAACAGGTGCGCACGGGCAGTATCCCGGTCATCGACGACGGTCAGGCGGCATCGTCGATGGAGGAGGACGAGGTCTACTGCCCGGTGGTCATCCGCCGCAAGGTCTTCGCCTCCACGCCGATGACCGTCGACGACGCGCTCTACTTCATGGAGCTCGTCGGACATGACTTCTACCTCTTCGTCGACGCCGAGTCGGGACGGCCCAGCGTGGTCTACCGCCGCAAGGGCTGGGACTACGGTCTCATCGGCCTCGACGGGGCGGATGCACCGGTCGACGAATCCGCGCCGGAGCTGCAGCGCGTCACGGTCTGACGCCACGACGATCGACGCACCCGGGCCGGGTGCGGGCCCACCGGCCCGCACCCGGCCCGCTTGCCGCCGTCGCCCAGCCTGCTGGCCGCTAGCATGGCTATGATGGCCGTCTGCACGGCGGCATCGGGCGTGCCCGGGCGTTCCACTCGAGAACGTGCCATCCAAGGGACGTGGCGCCCGACGACTACAGGAGAACATTCGTGGCTTCGATTCTGGAAAGGGTCCTCCGCGTCGGCGAGGGCCGAACCCTCAGGCGGCTGGAGAACTACGCTGCGGCGATCAACTCCCTCGAAGACGACTTCCAGGCCCTCAGCGACGAGGAACTGAAGCACGAGACGGTGGAGCTGCGCGAGCGCTATGCGAACGGCGAGTCGCTCGACGACCTGCTGCCCGAGGCCTTCGCCGCCGTCCGCGAGGCGAGCCGTCGTACGCTCGGCCTCCGGCACTTCGACGTGCAGCTCATGGGAGGCGCTGCGCTCCACCTCGGCAACATCGCCGAGATGAAGACCGGTGAGGGCAAGACCCTCGTCGCCACCACGGCCGCCTACCTCAACGCGCTCACGAGCCGGGGCGTGCACGTCATCACCGTCAACGACTTCCTCGCGAGCTACCAGTCCGAGCTCATGGGGCGCGTCTTCCGCGCCCTCGGCATGACGACCGGATGCATCGTGGCCGGCCAGACCCCCGCGGTGCGCCGTGAGCAGTACGCGGCCGACATCACGTACGGCACGAACAACGAGTTCGGGTTCGACTACCTGCGGGACAACATGGCGTGGCAGTCGAGCGACATGGTGCAGCGGGGCCACTACTTCGCCATCGTCGACGAGGTGGACTCGATCCTCATCGACGAGGCGCGCACGCCGCTCATCATCTCCGGTCCGGCATCGGGCGAGGCGAACCGCTGGTTCAACGAGTTCGCGAACCTCGCCAAGCGGCTCGTGCCCGACGAGGACTACGAGGTCGACGAGAAGAAGCGCACCGTGGGCGTGCTCGAGCCGGGCATCGAGAAGGTCGAAGACTACCTGGGTATCGACAACCTCTACGAGTCCGCGAACACCCCGCTCATCTCGTTCCTGAACAACTCGATCAAGGCGAAGGCCCTCTTCAAGCGCGACAAGGACTACGTCGTCATGAACGGCGAGGTGCTCATCGTCGATGAGCACACCGGCCGCATCCTCGTGGGCCGTCGCTACAACGAGGGCATCCACCAGGCGATTGAGGCCAAGGAGGGCGTGCAGGTCAAGGCCGAGAACCAGACCCTCGCGACCGTCACGCTGCAGAACTACTTCCGCCTCTACACGAAGCTCTCGGGCATGACCGGCACCGCTGAGACCGAGGCCGCCGAGTTCATGTCGACCTACAAGCTCGGCGTCGTGCCCATCCCCACGAACAAGCCGATGGTTCGCATCGACCAGCCCGACCTCGTCTACAAGAACGAGGAGGCGAAGTTCGCCCAGGTCGTCGAGGACATCGTCGAGCGCCACGGCAAGGGCCAGCCCGTGCTGGTCGGCACCACGAGCGTCGAGAAGAGCGAGTACCTCTCGAGGCTGCTGGCCAAGAAGGGCGTTCGCCACGAGGTGCTGAACGCCAAGAACCACGCCCGTGAGGCGGCGATCGTCGCGCAGGCGGGCCGGCACGGCGCGGTCACGGTCGCGACGAACATGGCCGGTCGAGGCACCGACGTCATGCTCGGCGGCAACGCCGAGTTCCTCGCCGTGCAGCAGATGCACGAGCGCGGACTCAGCCCCGTCGAGACGCCCGAGGAGTACGAGGCCGCATGGGACGAGGTGTTCCAGAAGGTCAAGGCCGAGGTCGCGATCGAGGCCGAGAAGGTGCTGGCCGCGGGCGGGCTCTACGTCCTCGGCACCGAGCGCCACGAGTCACGACGCATCGACAACCAGCTCCGCGGTCGCTCCGGCCGTCAGGGCGACCCCGGCGAGAGCCGCTTCTACCTGTCGCTGACCGACGACCTGATGCGGCTCTTCAACGCGGGTGCCGCCGAGAGTCTCATGTCGCGCGGCGTCCCCGACGACGTCGCCATCGAGTCGAAGGTCGTCAGCCGCGCCATCCGCTCGGCGCAGTCGCAGGTCGAGGCGCGCAACGCCGAGATCCGCAAGAACGTGCTCAAGTACGACGACGTGCTGAATCGCCAGCGTGAGGCGATCTACAGCGACCGCCGCCACATCCTCGAGGGCGACGACCTGCACGAGCGCACCCAGACGTTCCTGGAGAACGTGATCGACGAGGTGCTCGACGCCCACACCGCAGAGGGCAACCCCGACGAGTGGGACTTCGACGCGCTGTGGACCGAGCTGAAGACCCTCTACCCGATCGGCATCACGATCGACGAGGTCGTGGCCGAGGCGGGCGAGAAGGGCCGTGTCAACCGCGACTTCATCCGACGCGAGATCCTCTCCGACGCCAAGCTGGCCTACCAGCGCCGTGAAGAGCAGCTGGGCAGCCCGGCGATGCGGGAGCTCGAGCGCCGCGTGGTGCTCTCCGTGATCGACCGTCGCTGGCGCGACCACCTCTACGAGATGGATTACCTCAAGGACGGCATCGGCCTGCGCGCGATGGCCCAGCGCGACCCGCTCGTCGAGTACCAGCGCGAGGGCTACGCGATGTTCCAGCAGATGATGGGATCCATCCGCGAGGAGACCGTCGGCTTCCTCTTCAATCTCGAGGTCGAGGTGGCGCCGCAGCCCGGCGTCGGCGGGGCGACGATCGAGGCCAAGGGCCTCGGCCGCCAGGGCGCGTCCGACGACAAGCTGAGCTACTCGGCGCCGAGCGATTCGGGCGGCGTCGAGGTGCGCAACCAGCGTGGCCAGGTGCAGCAGGCGGCGACGCAGCGCGCGCGCCGTGCCGTGGCGCAGGCACAGGCGCCCGCCGCGGAGGTGGAAGCGTCGCGAGGCGCGTTCGGCCAGCGCACCGGCGGCGGAGACGCCGGACCGCAGAATCGCTCGGAGCGTCGCGCTCAGGAGCGCAAGGGGCGCTGACGCACGAGAACGAGCGGGATCCCTCGGCCGATCGGCTGGGGGATCCCGCTCGTTCGTCGTGCGGGGCGTGTCGTGCGGCTCGTCAGAGGACGCTGATGGCGCTCGCGCGCCAGCGCTGGTCCATGCCCTCGAGCCGGATGGCGACGGCGCGTGCCCTGGCCTTCTGGTGCACCATGACCACAGCCTCGAGCACGCCGTCTGCCGGCTCGCACAGGTGCACGTGGCCGACGGTGAATGCCGGCCGCTGAGGAGCCTGCCCCTTGACGCGTCGGGCGCGGGCGGCCAGCACGACGCGCTTCGAGAGGTTGCGATAGACGTCGTCGGTCACCCATCGGGCGAGCTGCTCGAGGTCGCGGGCGCCGGCGAGCACCTCGATGACGCAATGCGTGAGGCTTCGCAGCAGCGGTTCGGGATCGGGGAGTTCACTGCGGCGTGCCGGCTGACGACCGAAGAACTCGTCGTCATCGAGGAACTGCGGGGCAGCGACTCGCATCGTTGCGTGGCCGGCGGCAGGGCGTGCGGTCATCTCGGCTCCATTGAGGGGATGGCGGCGGCCTTCAGCCGCCCGGTTGGATCACCCCCGATCGGGGGACGTCGGGGAATCCTCGACTGAACCGTACGCATCCGCGCCGACACGTGTCAAGGATTTCGGGCACCTGTGGAGAACGATCCGATCACGGTGTGGCGGAGGGTAACGTGCGTCCATGCGATGGGACCTGCTGTTCGACGACCTCGAGTCGCAGCTCGACCATGAGCAGCGGGAGGAGGAGCGGGCCCTCGCACTCGAGGAGGAACGGCTGCGCCTGGGGCGGCTGACCCTCCGCGATCGACTCATCGCGATGGCCAAGGAGGTCGGAGACGACCCCTCCGCAGTCATCCGGGTGGAACTGCGCGGGGGCGAGGTGCACGACCTCCGACCGCTCGCGTTCGGCCGGGACTGGATGAGCGCGGCCCTGCACGGGCCCGCGCCCGCCGCGCGGCAGTGCATCGTGCCGCTCGGCGCGATCGCCGCCGTCCTGCCTGGTCGCACGCAGATCGAGCCGAGCCTCCGGCCCGTCCCCGAGTCGGCCGCGCGGCTCGCCGAGCGCATCGGGCTCCCGTTCGTCCTCCGTGACCTGTGCCGCAGGCGCCTCGCCGTGCAGCTCACCACGGACGACGGCAGGGTGCACGGCACGCTCGACCGCGTGGCCCGAGACCATCTCGACTTGGCCGTCCACGAGCCGGGCACCGTGCGGCGCGAGCGGGAGGTGCACGGCATCCGCATCGTGCCGTTCGAGCGGATCGTCCTCGTGTCGTTCGGCTGACTACGCCCGGGTTCAGTCGACGGGGCGGAGGCGGGCGGTCCGCGCGCCCGAGAGCTCGGTCACGTTCGCGAACTCGCCCTGGTTCCAGAGGGAGTGCCTGCGCGTCGCCTCGTATTGGTCGTCGATCCACAGCTCGAGTTGCGTGCGCTCGACCCGCCATGGCCCCGACGTGCCGACCCGGATGGCCGGCAACTCGCCCGAGCGGATGAGCTCGTCGACCGTCGCGACATCGACCGCCAGCAGCTCAGCCGCGTCGGCGACCGTCAGGAAGCGGCCGATCTCGTCGCCTGAACCGGGTGTGGTCATGAGACCAGTATCGACCTGTCGTCGGATGCGGTGGGCAGGTGTGGATAACTTCGCAGCGTCCTCCCGGCTTCGGGTGACGATGGATGCCGGCGTTCGCGCCGACCGCTCTGCACCCATCTCTGGAAGGACGCCGATGGCTCGTCGACCCGCCCGCTCGGAGCGCGGCGCCCTCCGCCTCGACCCGCGCCTCGTCATCGGGATCGTGCTCGTCGCGGCCTCGACGACCGGCGTCTGGGCACTCGTGAACGGCCTCGACGACGCCATCGAGGTCTACTCCGTTCGCGACACGGTCACGGCGGGCACGCGTCTCGACGCCGACGACCTCGTCGTCGAATCGGTACGGCTCGGTTCGACGGCCGACCGGTACCTCGCGCCCGACGCGCTCGGCGACGGCGGGCTCGTGGCCATTCGCACCATCGAAGCCGGAGAGCTGGTGCCGCGTTCCGCCGTCGACGAGGTCGACCGCACCGGTCTCGCGACGGTCGTGGTCCCGAGTCGCGGTACGCTCCCGAGCGAGCTCCGCGTCGGTTCCACCGTCGATGTCTGGTCGGCACACGAGATCGAACGCGGCGCGTACGAACCCCCGGCCGTGCTCGTCGCGGGCGCCGAGGTCGCCGGCATCCAGGAGGCCGGCGGCATGGTGGATTCCGGTGCCGCCTCGGTCGAGCTCGTGATCCCGCGGGAGAAGGTCGCGGCGCTGCTCGAGGCGCTCGCCGCCGAGGACGCGATCGACCTCGTGCCGGCGCGGGTGAGCGAGCCCCGATGACCCGGCTGGCGCTCGCGCTCGACCCGGCGACCGAAGACCGCCTCCTCGCCGACGTGGTGGAGCACGGCCACACCGTCGTGGCCCGGCTCGTCGGGTGGCGAGACGTAGTCGACAGCCTCGACGTGCTGGCGCCCGACGTGGTGCTCGTCGGCGCCGGCCGGGTCACGCTCAGCGCAGAGCTGCTCGATGCGTGCGACGAGCGGGGCATCCGCGTCATCGCACTTGCCAGCGGCGACGGCGAGCGATCGAATGCCACGCAGCTCGGCTTGCACGAGGTGGTCGATCGGTCGGCGACCTGGAGTGAGATCGAGCTTCTCGTCCGAGGCGGGGTCCCCGTGCCGTCGCGCGTCGGCGAGGCGGCAAGCGGCTCCGCCCGGCGATCGGCGGAGCTCATCGCCGTCTGGGGTCCCGCAGGCGCGCCGGGTCGAACCACGCTCGCCGTGAATGCGGCCGCCGAGATCGCCGCCGCAGGCCACACGGTCGCACTCGTCGACGCCGATCCCTACGGCGGCGCCGTCGCACCGTCGCTGGGCCTGCTCGACGAGGCGCCGGGGTTCGCCTCGGCGTGCCGCCTGGCGGGCGGGGACGCGCTCGACCGCGCAGAGCTCGAGCGCATCGTGCAGCGGTACTCGGCGCCACGTGCCTCGTTCGACGTGTTCACCGGCCTCGTGGGGCCGAGTCGCTGGCCCGAGCTCGCACACGATCGCGTGACGGCGGCGCTCCAGGCGATTGCCGGGCAGGTCGAATACGTCGTCATCGACACCGGATTCAGCCTCGAGCGCGACGAGGAGCTCACGAGCGATCAGTTCGCGCCGCGCCGCAATGCCGCCACCTTCGCATGCCTGGCTGCCGCCGACCGGGTGATCGCGGTCGGGCTCGCCGATCCGGTCGGGCTGTCGAGGCTGCTGCGCGGCCACGGCGAGCTCGTCGAGCTCGTCGACGCCGACCGGGTCGACGTCGTCGTGAACCGCGTGCGGGCGGCGGCGCTCGGCATCGACGCGCACGCCCAGGTGCGCCAGACGCTCCGGCGGTTCGCCGGTATCACGGAGGCGACGCTGCTTCCGCACGACGGCCGTTCGACGGATGCCGCCATCCTCACGGCGCGCACGCTGCGCGATGCCGCGCCGCGCAGCCCGTTGCGCGCCGCGCTGCGGGAGTACGTGCTCGATCACGTCCTCCCCGTGCCCGAGCCCCTCCGGCGGCGCGGCTTCGCGCTGGCTCCGATGCGTCGTACCGCAGCCGGCTGACGTCGGGCCGCAGCCGGCTGACGTCTCGCGGCGGCACCCGGGACCGCCCACTACGCTGGGTCTGTGTCGACCCTCAGTGAACTCGTCCTCGCCCAGGGCCGCAGCAGTCAGGCCGATGTCGACTGGCTGCACATGCTCGTCGGCGACCTCCAGCTGCTCGCCGACCTCGCCTTCGCCGACATCGTGCTCTGGGTGCCATCGGGCGACGACGACTTCGTCGCGGTGGCCCACGCCCGCCCATCGAGCGCCGCGACACTCTTCTACCGCGACTTCGTCGGCCAGCAGATCAAGCCGCAGTGGCGAGAGCTCGTCACGGGCGCGTTCGAGTCGGGACGGATCACCGATTCCTCCGCGCCCGACTGGTACGAGGAGATGCCCACGCGGGTGCGTGCCGTCCCGGTGATGCGGCGGCTCTCGGCAACCGGCACCCACCTCGCGCCCGAGCCGGTCGCGGTGATCACGCGACACACGAACCTCGGAGCCACGCGGGCGGCCAGCCGGCAGGAACTCACGTTCAACGAGTGCGCCGAGGAGCTCTTCCAGATGATCGCGTCAGGCGACTTCCCCGACCTCGGTGCCCCGACGGGGCCACGTCGCGGTGCTCCCCGGGCGTCGGACGGACTCATCCGCCTCGACCTCGATGGCGTGACCACCTTCGCGAGTCCCAATGCACTGTCGGCCTTCAACCGCATGGGCTTCGAGGACGAGCTCGAGGGCGAGTCGCTCGCCGAGGTCACGACGCGCCTGCTGAGCGGCAAGCTCGTGGTCGACGAGTCCCTTCCGCTGGTGGTCACGGGCCGGGCGCCGTGGCGCACCGACGTGGAGTCCCGGGGCGTGACCGTGTCGCTGCGGGCCATCCCGATCCGGCATCGGGGCGAGCGCATCGGCGCGATCGTGCTGAGCCGCGACGTGACCGAGCTGCGCCACCAGGAGCAGGAGCTCATCACCAAGGACGCGACCATCCGTGAGATCCACCACCGGGTCAAGAACAACCTGCAGACCGTCGCGTCGCTGCTGCGCATCCAGGCTCGTCGCACGCACTCGGACGAGGCGCGCGACGCGCTGACGCAGGCGATGCGTCGAGTGGGGGCGATCGCGGTCGTGCACGACACCCTCTCCGAGGGCCTCACGCAGAACGTGAACTTCGACGAGGTGTTCGACCGTGCGCTGCTGCTCGTCGCCGAGGTCGCCTCCGCACACAACACGACGGCCCACCCCAAGCGCTCGGGGTCGTTCGGCGTGCTGCCGAGCGAGTACGCCACGCCGCTCGCGCTGGCCCTCACGGAGCTGGTCACGAACGCCGTGGAGCACGGACTCGCCGGTCAGGAGGGCGACGTCGAGATCACCGCCGACCGATCGCCGACGACGCTCACCGTCCAGGTGCGCGACACGGGCTCGGGACTCCCCGAGGGGAAGGTCGGCGAGGGTCTCGGTACCCAGATCGTGCGCACCCTCATCCAGGGCGAGCTCGGCGGGACCATCGACTGGCACACGGTGATGGGTCGCGGCACCGAGGTCACGATCGACGTGCCGTTGCGCTGGATCACGCCGGCATAGCGGTCGACCCGGCTGGGCGGCGACGGCGCGCCCCGGTGGCGCGCTGCCCTCAGGAGGCGCGGCGGGCGCGGGCGGCGCGGCGCTTCAGGGCGCGGCGCTCGTCTTCGCTGAGGCCGCCCCAGACACCCGAGTCCTGGCCGGTCTCGAGGGCGTACTGCAGGCAGATCTCGGTGACGGTGCAGCGGCCGCAGACGGCCTTCGCCTTCTCGATCTGGTCGACGGCGGGACCGGTGTTGCCGACCGGGAAGAAGAGTTCCGGGTCTGCGGTGAGGCAGGCGGCCTTGTCGCGCCAATCCATGGAGATGCTCCTTGCGTGTACTTCGATCGCAGACGCGCACGATTGCGCCAGCCGTGTTCGGCTTTGTGCTGCAGGGGGAAAGCCGAATATCGGGAAGTAGGATCATGACTGATCGGCTCACGTCCCTGTGAGCATCAATTCGGCCTCATAAATGGTCGCATAGCGGAGAGATCGAATCAATAGCCGTGTTTGGGATAACGCTGTGAATCAGGACGGCCTCGAGCCGAACATGCCGCACGAGGCATCCGACTCCGGCGGAGTGCGAGCGGCGCTCGTCACCGTCACGGGACTGCTCTTCCTGGAGGCGGCCGCGCTCGTCGCCGTGGTGGTCTGGCTCGTGGTCGACGTGCTGGCGCTCAAACCGTCGTCGTACGCCACGGCCGTCGCGCTCATCGTGCTGGTGGTGATCGGCGCGATCTGGGTCACCGCGGTGGCGGTGGCCTCGATCCGGCGGGCGCCCTGGTCGCGTGCCGCCGCGATCGTGTGGCAGGTGCTGCAGGTGTCGGTGGCCGTCGGCGCGTTCCAGGGGCTCTTCGCGCGACCGGATGTCGGTTGGCTGCTGCTCGTGCCCGCCGTCACGGTGATCGGGCTCCTGCTGTGGGCGCCCGTGCGACTCGCCTACACGCGGCCGGGAGACGTCGATCGGGCGCCCGACGGCGCCTGACGCTCAGCCGTCGAGGCCGAGCTCGCGACGCACGCGGGCGACGTGCCCGGTGGCCTTGACGTTGTACCAGGCGCGCTCGATGCGTCCGTCCTCGCCGATCACGAACGTGGACCGGATGGACCCCACCACGGTCTTGCCGTAGAGGAGCTTCTCTCCCCACACTCCGTAGGCCTGCTGCACCGCGAGATCCTCGTCGGAGAGCAGGGTGTAGTTCAGCCCGTCCCGTTCGGCGAACCGCTTGAGCTTCGCGACGTCATCCTTGGAGACGCCGACCACCCGCACGCCGGCGCCCTTGAACGAGTTGAGGTTGTCGCGGAAGTCGCAGGCCTCGGTGGTGCAGCCGGGCGTCATGGCCTCGGGGTAGAAGTACAGGAGCACCCGGGAGCCGCGCAGCGACGAGAGCGTCACGGGCGTGCCGTCCTGGTCGTCGAGGGTGAAGTCTGGGGCGAGGTCGCCGGGGGCGAGACGTGCGTCGGTCATCCGTCCATCGTAGGCACGTCGGCCGGCGCGACGCTCAGGCGAAAGTCGTGAGCAGCCGCTGCAGGGAGTCGACCCGTGCCCGGCCCGTCTCGCCGAGCTCGCCCGCCTCGACGGCCTCGTTGATGGCGCAGTCGGGTGCGTCGGGCAGGTGCGTGCATCCGCGGGGGCAGTCCTCGGCGATCCGCGCGAGATCGGTGAAGGCGCCGAGGATGTTGGCGGGGTTCACGTGCCCGAGGCCGAAGGAGCGTACGCCGGGGGTGTCGATCGCCCACCCGGTGCCCTCGTCGCCCTCGATGCGCAGCGACACGGTCGACGACGACGTGTGGCGTCCGCGTCCGGTGACCTCGTTCACCCGACCGATCGCGCGGTGGGCGCTCGGAACCAACGCGTTCACGAGGGTCGATTTGCCCACGCCCGAGTGACCGACGAAGACGGTGCGATGGCCCACCAGTGCGCGGGTGATCTCGTCGAGCGGCATCCGGTCGGTGCTCGAACGGAAGACGGGGAGGTCGAGCCCGGCGAAGTTCTCGAGGAACTCGGAGGGATCGGCGAGGTCGGTCTTGGTGATCACGAGCAGCGGCTGGATGCCGGCGTCGAACGCGGCCACGAGGTAGCGGTCGACGAGGCGGATGCGCGGCTCGGGATTGGCCGCGGCCACGACGATGAGCATCTGGTCGGCGTTGGCGACGATGATCCGCTCGACCTCATCGGTGTCGTCGGCACTCCGCCGGAGCAGCGTGGAGCGCTCGCCGATCCGGACGATGCGCGCGAGCGTGCCCTCCTCGCCGGTGGTGTCGCCCACGAGGTCGACGTGGTCGCCGGTGACGACGGACTTGCGACGGAGTTCGCTCGCACGGGCGGCGGTGATCAGGCGCTCGTCGGGTCCGCCCTCGTCGATGAGGACGGCGTAGCGGCCCCGGTCGACGCCCAGCACGACGCCCTTGACGGCGTCCGCATGCTCGGGGCGGGTCTTCGTGCGGGGCCGGCT
Source organism: Agromyces sp. 3263 (assembly GCF_031456545.1). NCBI lineage: Bacteria > Bacillati > Actinomycetota > Actinomycetes > Micrococcales > Microbacteriaceae > Agromyces > Agromyces sp. 3263. The sequence goes on along the minus strand of NZ_JAVDUV010000001.1, from coordinate 292,972 downwards.
GCCGCGACGGTTGGGCCGCACCCGCACGTCGGACTCGTCGAACTCGGGCTCGTCCTCGTCCGCGTCGTCGGTGTCCCACCAGGTCATGCCAGCATCTGCTCCCACAGCGCGGTGAACTGGGGCAGGGTCTTCGAGGTCGAGGCGATGTCGTCGACCACGACGCCAGGCACGGCGAGGCCCACGATGGCGCCGGTGGTGGCCATGCGGTGGTCGGCGTAGGCGCGCCACGGTCCGCCGGTGAGCGGCGCCGGCTCGATGCGCAATCCGTCGTCGAGTTCCGTGACCGCACCGCCGAGGCCGTTGAGCTCTGCGGTCAGCGCGGCGAGCCGATCGGTCTCGTGGTGGCGGATGTGCCCGATGCCGGTGAAGGTGCTCGGGCCGTCGGCGAACGCCGCGAGGGCCACGAGGTTCGGCACGAGCTCACCGGCCTCCGAGAGATCGAGGTCGACGCCACGGATGCCGCGGCCTCCGTCGGCCGCGGGTTCGGGTGCGCGCACGGTGAGGCGATCGGCGTCGAGCGCGACCCGGGCGCCGAACCGGGGCAGCAGCTGCGCGAGCTGTGCCCCGACCTGGGTCGTCTCCGCCGGCCATCCGGTGATCGTCACGTGCCCGCCGGCGACGAGCGCGGCGATGAGGAACGGTGCGGCGTTGGAGAGGTCGGGCTCGATGGCCACGTCGATGGCTCGGATCTGCCCGGGTTCGACCACCCAACGGCCAGGTTCGGGGCTCGTCACCTCGACGCCGCGCGCCCGCAGGGTGTCGATGGTCATCTCGATGTGGGGGAGGCTCGGCAGGCGCTCGCCGACATGGCGCAGGTCGAGGCCCTCGTCGAAGCGGGCCGCGGCGAGCAGGAGTCCTGAGACGAACTGGCTCGACGCCGACGCGTCGATCTCCAGCACCCCGCCGGTCACGCGTCCGGTGCCGTGGACCGTGAACGGGAGGCTGCCGCGGCCGTCGTCGTCGAGGTCGACGCCGAGGTCGCGGAGGCCGTGGATCGACCCGCCCATCGGACGGCGTCGGGCTCCCTCGTCGCCGTCGAACGTGGTGGGTCCGAGGGCCAGCGCGGCCACGGGTGGCAGGAACCGCATGACCGTGCCGGCCAGGCCGCAGTCGATGGTCGTCGAGCCGAGGAGTTCGTCGGCGGGCATGACCCGCACGTCGTCGCCGAATCCGCCGGTGCCCGGCATCCGCTCGAATCTCGTGCCGAGGGCCTGCAGGCCTTCGAGCATCAGCTCGCTGTCGCGCGACCACAGCGGCGCATGCAGGGTCGACGGGCCGTCGGCGAGTGCCGCGAGGACGAGCTCGCGGTTGGTGAGCGATTTGGACCCGGGAAGCGCCACGACGGACTCGAGCGGAGCGGTGGCCACGGGCGCAGCCCAGCCGTCGTCGGGCTCGGTCTGCCTGGCCTCGCCGTACGGATCGAACTCGGGTGCGGAATACCTCGAAATCTGCATCGGTTATCAACAGTAGCGTTCGAGACGAGGAAGGAGATGGTGCGCGTGTCGCTTGCGGTGATGGAACGCCCAGTGGTCGCCACGGCCGACGATCTAGGATGGCCGGTGATGACTGCCGACGAGATCGACCCCACGACGAACGACGGCGCGCCCGACGAGGCCCGCCCGCTCGGTGAGCTCTTCGAGGAGCAGGCGCTGCCGTTCATCGACCAGCTCTACGCCGCCGCGCTCCGCATGACGAAGAACCCCGCCGACGCGCAGGACCTGGTGCAGGAGACGTTCGTCAAGGCCTTCGCCGCGTTCGGCCAGTTCACCCAGGGCACCAACCTCAAGGCGTGGCTGTACCGGATCCTCACGAACACCTTCATCAACAGCTACCGCAAGAAGCAGCGCGAGCCCTACCAGGGCACGATCGACGACCTCGAGGACTGGCAGCTCGGCGGCGCCGAGTCGACGACCGCACGTTCGAGCCGCTCGGCCGAGGCCGAGGCGATCGACCACCTGCCCGACAGTGCCGTGAAGGACGCCCTGCAGGCGCTCCCCGAGGACTTCCGCCTCGCCGTCTACTTCGCCGACGTGGAGGGCTTCTCCTACCAGGAGATCGCCGACATGATGAACACCCCCATCGGGACCGTGATGAGCCGCCTGCACCGTGGCAGGCGGCTGCTCCGCGAGTCCCTCGCCGACTACGCACGCGAGCAGGGCTTCGCGGCGGGTGCGGCGCCTCAACCGACGAGGAGCAAGCGATGACCGACTGCGGCTGCGAGAAGGCACGAGCCGAACTCGAGGAGTACCTGCACCACGAACTCCGACGCGAGGACGCCGCGGACATCCGCGAGCACGTGGAGCACTGCGCCGACTGCCAGGCCGAGCTCCGGGTGGGCGTCGCGATCACCGAGGTCGTGCAGCGCGCCTGCAAGGAGAGTGCTCCCGAGGAGCTGCGCGCGGTGGTGCTCACGAGGATCCGCGCCTACCAGGCCGGACACGGCGCGCTCGTCGAGTAGACCCACCGGTTCCGTCTTTCGGACGACGCGCCGGGGACTGACCGGCCCGTACCGTCGGTCAGGATGGAACCTGCAGACCGCTCAGACCCCCGCCCCTCACGCGTCCCCACGTGGCTCCGCGTCCTCATCCCGACCGTCCTCATCCTGCTCTGGTTCGGCGCGTTCGGCGCCGGCGGAGCCTCCTTCGGCGCGCTGAGCGACGTCGTGGAGAACGAGCAGTCGCAGTTCCTGCCCGCCGAGGCCGAGTCGACCCGGGTGCAGGACCTGCAGGCCGAGTTCCGCTCGGCGGACGTGATCCCCGCCATCGTGGTCTACGCACGCGACGGCGGCTTCACCGACGAGGACACGGCCGCCATCGAGGACGATGCGGCGGCGTTCGCCGAGGTCGAGGGCGTCGTCGACGACGGCGTGTCGCCGCCCGTCTTCTCGGAGGACGGCGCCGCCGCCGAGGTCTTCGTGCAGGTGGATGCCGGCGCGGAGGTCGACGTGGCGGTCGACGCGCTGCGGGCGCAGGTCGACGAGACGGCGGCCGACGGGCTCGAGGTGGCGGTCACCGGCCCGGCCGGCTTCACCACCGACCTCAAGGCGGCGTTCGCGGGCATCGACGGGTTGCTCCTCATCGTCGCGTTCGCCGCCGTGTTCCTGATCCTCGTGATCGTGTACCGCTCGCCACTGCTGCCGGTCATCGTGCTCGGCACCAGCCTGACCGCGCTGTGCGGCTCGGTGCTCGCGGTCGTCGCACTGGCCCGCGCCGACATCCTCGTGCTCAACGGGCAGACGCAGGGCATCCTCTTCATCCTCGTGATCGGGGCGGCGACCGACTACTCGCTGCTGTACATCGCCCGCTATCGTGAAGCGCTGCACACGCATCAGGGCAAGTGGGATGCCACGTGGTGCGCCCTGCGCGGATCGTGGGAGCCCATCCTCGCCTCGGGCGGCACCGTGATCGCCGGACTCCTGATGCTCCTCGCGAGCGAGCTGACCTCGAACAAGATCCTCGGCCCGGTGTCGGCGATCGGCATCCTCTTCGCTCTGGCCACGTCGCTCACGTTGCTGCCGGCGCTCATGCTCTGGGCCGGGCGTGCCGCGTTCTGGCCCGTGCGCCCGAAGTTCAGCGTCCACGTCGAGGCCGATGACGTCGTGGGACGCCGTGGCATCTGGCCGCGGGTCGCGCGCCTCATCGCGCGACGACCGCGCGTGACGTGGGTGGTCTCCACGCTCGTGCTGGCGGTGCTCGCCCTCGGGATGACGCAGCTCGAGGCCGACGGCGTGCCGTCGAGCGAATTCGTGCTGGGGGAGTCGCAGGCCCGAGACGGGCAGGCGCTGCTCGGCGAGCACTTCCCGGGCGGATCCGGTACCCCGGCCGTGGTCATCGCGAGCGAGGACCAGCTTCAGGACGTCGCCGACGTGCTCCTCGCCACCGACGGGGTCGACGCGGTGTCAGTGGTGTCGGAAGACTCCCCGAGCGGCTCGCTGCCCGTGACTGAGGACGGCATCCAGCCCCTCGGCCCTCCGGGCACCCCCGCCGGCGAGCCGACCGTGATCGACGGGCGCGTGCAGCTCGACGCGACCTTGGAGGACGCGGCCGACTCCGACGCCGCCGAGGCCGTGGTCGCCGACCTGCGCGCGCAGGTCGAGGAGGTCTCCACGGCTGACGCCCCGGTGCTCGTGGGCGGCATCACCGCCGTCGCGCTCGACACGAAGGACGCGTCGATCCGCGATCGGAACCTCATCATCCCGCTCGTGCTCGCCGTGATCCTGGTCATCCTGATGCTGCTGCTGCGGTCGATCGTCGCGCCGCTCCTACTGATCGGCACGGTCGTGCTCTCGTTCGCCGCCGCGCTCGGCGTCTCCGCAGTCGTGTTCAACGGGGTGTTCGGATTCCCCGGCGCCGACCCCGTGGTCCCGGTGTTCGGCTTCGTCTTCCTCGTCGCCCTCGGCGTCGACTACAACATCTTCCTGATGACGAGGGTGCGCGAGGAGAGCGTGCGGCACGGCACGCGCGAGGGCGTGCTGCGCGGGCTGGTCGTGACGGGCGGCGTGATCACCTCGGCCGGCCTCGTGCTGGCCGCGACCTTCGCAGCTCTCGGCGTGCTGCCGATCCTCTTCCTCGCCCAGATCTCGTTCATCGTCGCCTTCGGGGTGCTCCTCGACACGTTCCTCGTGAGGTCGCTCCTCGTGCCCGCCCTGGCGTACGACATCGGCCGGGCGATCTGGTGGCCGTCGAAGCTGTGGCGGTCGCCCGTCGACCTGGGCATGACGCGAGAGGCGGCGGCGGCCGTCGTGGGCACGGCGCCTGAGCGCGCCGCCGACGCGCTCCGCGATGCGCCGTCGGAGTCGGCCGAGGACGAGCACGAGCCGGCGCACCGGGCCTGAGGCCGGCGCACCCGGGACGACGAAGAGCGGATGCCACGCGGCATCCGCTCCTCGTTCGCGTGCGTTCGACGGGCTACAGCGTGAGCGCCCGGCGCACGAGGTCGGCCTGCTCGGCGGCGTGGCGCTTCGCCGAGCCGGTGGCCGGCGAGGCCGCGGCGGCACGGGCGACGACCGCGACGGGACGCGGGCCCAGCTTGTTCGTCTCGATGATGAAGTACGGCCAGGCGCCCTGGTTCTCGGGCTCGTCCTGCGCCCACATGAGCTCCGCGTTCGGGTAGCTGTCGGCGACCGTCTTGAGCTCGTCCTTCGGCAGCGGGTAGAGCTGCTCGAGGCGCACGACCGCGATCTCGGGGTTCGGGTGCTTCTCGAGCTCGGAGATGAGGTCGTAGTAGATCTTGCCCGACACGAACACGACCCGCTTGACGGCGGCCTTGTCGTCGATGCGGGCGTCGTCGATGACCGGCTCGAACCGGCCGCTCGTGAAGTCGGCGACTTCGCTCGTCGCGCCGCGGAGGCGCAGCATGGCCTTGGGCGTGAAGACCACGAGCGGCCGACGCGGTCGCGCGTACGCCTGGCGACGCAGCAGGTGGAAGTACGACGCGGGCGTCGACGGACGCGCCACGGTCATGTTGTCTTCCGCGCAGAGCTGCAGGTACCGCTCGATGCGGGCGCTCGAGTGGTCGGGCCCCTGGCCCTCGTAGCCGTGGGGGAGAAGCAGCACGACGCTCGAGCGCTGGCCCCACTTCTGCTCGGCCGAGGAGATGAACTCGTCGATGATGATCTGGGCGCCGTTCGCGAAGTCGCCGAACTGCGCCTCCCACATCACGAGCGCGTCGGCCCGCTCGACCGAGTAGCCGTACTCGAAGCCCATCGCCGCGTACTCGCTCAGCAGCGAGTCGTAGATCCAGAACTTGGCCTGGTTGTCGGAGAGGTTCTGCAGCGGCAGCCACTCCTGGCCGTTCATGCGGTCGTGCAGCACGGCATGGCGCTGCACGAACGTGCCGCGGCGGGCGTCCTGGCCGGCCAGGCGCACGGGGGTGCCCTCGAGCAGCAGGGAGCCGAGGGCGAGCAGCTCGCCGAAGCCCCAGTCGATCTTGCCGTTCCGGCTCATGTCGTAGCGCTTGGTGAGCAGCTGCTGGATCTTCGGATGCACCGTGAAGCCGGCGGGCTTGTTGTCGAACGCGTCGCCGATGGCGTGCACGACCTCGGTCGCGACCCCGGTGGTCTCGAGCTCGCCCGAGACGACCTCGTCGGCACGCGTCGACTCGGTGGCGCCGATGATCGGGATCGCGCCGGTCTGCGCGGCGTGCGTCTCGGCGAAGGCGCGCTCGAGGCGGTCCTGGAAGTCGCGGTGCGCCTCCTCGTACTCCTCCTCGGTGATGTCACCACGTCCGACGAGCGCCTCGGTGTAGAGCTTGCGCACCGAGCGCTTCGCCTCGATGAGGTTGTACATGAGCGGCTGGGTCATCGAGGGGTCGTCGCCCTCGTTGTGCCCGCGGCGGCGGTAGCAGACGAGGTCGATGACGACGTCGCGCTTGAACTCCTGCCGGTAGCGGAAGGCCAGCTCGGCCACCCGCACGACCGCCTCGGGGTCGTCGCCGTTCACGTGGAAGATCGGGGCCTGGATGGTCTTCGCGACATCCGTCGAGTAGATCGACGAGCGCGCGTCGCCCGGCACCGTGGTGAAGCCCACCTGGTTGTTGATGTTCACGTGGATGGTGCCGCCCGTGCGGTATCCGCGCAGCTGCGACATCTGCATCGTCTCGACGACGATGCCCTGGCCGGCCATCGCCGCGTCGCCGTGGATGAGGATCGGCAGGGTCGAGAAGGTGCCGATGGGCTTGCGGTCCTGCTTGGCCCGCACGATGCCCTCGAGCACGCCGTCGACCGCCTCGAGGTGCGACGGGTTCGCCGCGAGCGAGACGGGGATCTGGTGGCCGTCGTCGGCGGTGAACGTGCCCTCGGTGCCGAGGTGGTACTTCACGTCGCCCGAGCCGGAGAAGACCTTGGCGTCCATGTTGCCCTCGAACTCGCGGAACACCTGGCCGTAGGTCTTGCCGCCGATGTTCGTGAGCACGTTGAGCCGGCCGCGGTGCGCCATGCCGATGGCGACCTCGTCGAGGCCGTCCTTCGCGGCGCCCTGCAGGATCTCGTCGAGCAGGGCGATGACGGACTCGCCGCCCTCGAGGCTGAACCGCTTCTGCCCGACGTACTTCGTCTGCAGGAACGTCTCGAACGCCTCGGCCTCGTTGAGCTTGCCGAGGATGCGCATCTGCTCGTCGTGGGTCGGCTTCTCGTACTTGCGCTCGACCTCGTTCTGGATCCAGCGGCGCTGCACCGGGTCCTGGATGTGCATGTACTCGATGCCGATCGTGCGGCAGTACGAGTCGCGGAGCACGCCGAGGATGTCGCGGAGGAGCGCGGTGCGCTTCTCGCCGAACCCGCCCGTCACGAACTCGCGGTCGAGGTCCCAGAAGGTGAGGCCGTGGCTCGCGATGTCGAGGTCGGGGTGCGATCGCTGCACGTACTCCAGCGGGTCGATGTCGGCCATCAGGTGGCCGCGCACCCGGAACGCGTTGATGAGCTCCTGCACCCGCGCGGTCTTGTCGATCGCGCTCGCGATGTCGACCGAGATGTCGGGCGCCCAGCGGATGGGCTCGTAGGGGAGGCGCAGCGCGGCGAAGATGTTCTCGTAGAAGTCGCGCTGCCCGATGAGCAGTTCGTGCACCTTCTTCAGGAACTCGCCAGAGCCGGCGCCCTGGATGACGCGGTGGTCGTAGGTCGACGTCAGCGTGATGGTCTTGCCGATGGCGAGGTTCGCGAGCGTCTTCTCGGAGGAGCCCTGGAACTCGGCCGGGTACTCGAGGGCGCCGGCGCCGATGATGCAGCCCTGGCCCTTCATGAGGCGCGGCACGGAGTGCACGGTGCCGATGCCGCCCGGGTTCGTGAGCGAGATCGTGGCGCCCTTGAAGTCGTCGGCGGTGAGCTTGTTCTGCCGCGCACGCTGCACGAGGTCTTCGTACGCGTTCAGGAACTCGTTGAACGTCATCGTCTCGGCGCGCTTGATGGCGGGCACGAGCAGCGCCCGGGTGCCGTCGGGCTTCGGGATGTCGATGGCGATGCCGAGGCCGATGTGGGCGGGCTTCACCAACGAGGGCTTGCCGTCGACCTCGGCGTACGAGACGTTCTGGCTCGGGAACTCCTTGAGCGCCTGGATGAGCGCCCAGCCGATGAGGTGCGTGAACGACACCTTGCCGCCGCGGCTGCGGCGGAGGTGGTTGTTGATCACGATGCGGTTGTCGATCATGAGCTTGGCCGGCACGGTGCGCACGCTCGTCGCGGTCGGCACGGTGAGGCTCTGGTCCATGTTCGCGGCGAGGGTCTTCGGCAGGCCGCGCAGCGGGACGACCTCGTCCTCCCGGGGTGCGCTGGCGATGACGGGCTGCGGGCTCGTGATGGGCACGTCGGCCGGGACGGGCGCCGTGCGGGGGGCCACCGAGGTGGTGCGCGCCTCGGGCGCCTGGCCGATGATCGGCGACGGGGCGGTGACCGGCGCGGATGCCGCGGGCTGGGCCGCGGCAGCGGTGGGCGCCTCGGCAGCGGGGGCGGATGCCGCGGGTGCCGGGGCTGCCGGCGCGGGCGCCTCGGGCGCGGGGGCGGATGCCGCGGGCGCGGCGGCCTCGGGCGTCGTGGCGACGGCGGAGGTCTCGGAGGCCTCGGAGGAGGTGGGGCTCGCGGTAGCCGGTTGCCCGTTCAGGCCACCCTCGACCGCACCGGTGCGCACCTGACGGTAGTGCTCGAGGACCGGCCACCAGGTCCTGTCGACGGAATCGGGGTCGGCGAGGTACTTCTCGTACATCTCGTCGACGAGCCACTCATTGGCTCCGTATTCGCCCGCCGTCGTCTCTTCGGATCCCGACCCGGTCAATTGGCTCGACACAGCCTCTCGCCCACTCTCTCCATTGATGCTGGATTTCTCTGCCGGCGATCGGCCCGTGCGCGCACGCACACCGTGCCCGATCACCCACACAAGCCTAAACCCCTCTGCGAAGGTCGGGCGCCGCCCTTGCGGCGGTAGCGTGGGGCGCATGGAGTTCTACCGGACGGCCCCGAGCCACGACCTGACCTACTCGGATGTGTTCCTCGTCCCGAGCCGATCCGGAGTCACCAGCCGGCTCGACGTCTCGCTCGCTCCCGACGACGGCTCGGGCGCCAGCGTGCCCATCGTGTCCGCCAACATGAACTCCATCACCGGCCCCCGGCTGGCCGTCACGCTCGCCCGCCGGGGCGGCCTCGGCGTGCTGCCGCAGGACCTGCACCTGCAGGATCTCGCCGAGGCGATCCGCTGGGTGAAGGCCCAGTCGCCCCGGTTCGACACGCCCCACGCGTTCTCGCCCGACGACACCGTCGCCGACGCGCTGGCGGTGCTCCCGCCCGTCGCCGGCCACGGCATCGTGCTGCAGGACGCTCGCGACCAGTACGTCGGATCCATCGCCGCCGAACGCCTCGCGACGGCGCTCGGCGATGCGCGGCTCGGCGACCTCGTGCACGGCGGCCTCGCCTCGCTCGACGCCGACGACGTGGACTCGCCTCGCCGGGCGTTCGACCTCATGGCCGACGCCGGGCTCGAGTTCGCCCCGGTGCTCGAGCACGGACGCGTCGTCGGCACGCTGAGCCGGCGCAGCGCCCTGCGCGGCACCATCTACGAGCCGAACGTCGACGCGTCGGGCCGCCTCCGGGTGGCCGCGGCGGTCGGCATCAACGGCGACGTCGCCGCGAAGGCCCGCGCCCTCGTCGCCGCCGGTGTCGACATGCTCGTGATCGACACCGCGCACGGACACCAGGAGGGCATGGTCCGGGCGATCGGCATCGTGCGCGACCTCGACCTCGGGGTGCCGATCGTCGCGGGCAACATCGTCACCGCCGACGCGGTGGCCGACCTCGTCGAGGCCGGCGCCGACGTGCTGAAGGTCGGCGTGGGCCCCGGCGCGATGTGCACGACCCGCATGATGACGGCGGTCGGACGCCCGCAGTTCTCCGCGGTGCTCGAGACGTCGGAGGCCGCCCGCGAGCTGGGCAAGGCGGTCTGGGCGGACGGCGGCGTGCGGTACCCGCGCGACGTCGCGCTCGCGCTGGCCGCCGGCGCGGCATCCGTCATGATCGGCTCGTGGTTCGCGGGCACGATCGAGGCGCCCGGAACGCTCAAGCGAGACGGGTCGGGCCGCCTGTACAAGGAGAGCTGGGGGATGGCGTCGACGAAGGCGGTGCGCGAGCGGTTCGACCGGCTCTCGCCGTACGACCTCGCGCGCAAGGAGCTCTTCGCCGAGGGCATCTCGTCGTCGTCGATCTACCTCGACCCGCTTCGCCCGTCCCTCGAGGACCTGCTCGACATGATCACGTCGGGCGTGCGCAGCTCGTTCACCTACGCGGGGGCGCGCTCGATCGCGGAGTTCCGCGAGCGCGCGCTCGTCGGGATCCAGTCGGCGGCGGGCTACGAGGAGGGCAAGGCGCTGCCGGTCAGCTGGTAGGCGCGCGGCCGGAATGACGGGCCGATCACGCCTCGGCCACCGAGCCGCCGCCGATATACTGGACGGCACAATGGACGATCCTCCCTCTGCGAAAACGCCCGGCCATAGACCCTCGCCCGTGACCGAACGGGGAGGTGCGGATGTCTGAGTGGATTCTCCTCGGCATCGGACTCCTCCTCACGATCGGCACGGGCTTGTTCGTTGCGAGCGAGTTCGCGCTCGTCAACCTCGATCGCGCGGAGCTCGAAGCGCGGCGTGAGCGCGGCGAAACCCGCCTCGGCCTGACGATCTCGGCGCTGAAGATCACCTCGACCCACCTGTCGAGCGCGCAGCTGGGCATCACGCTCACCACGCTCCTCACCGGGTACACGATGGAGCCCGCCATCAGCAGCCTCCTCGCGGGGCCGCTGACCGCGCTCGGACTGCCCGAGGGGATGGTCCGGCCCATCGGCGCCACCACGGCCATCGTCATCGCCACGCTGCTGTCGATGGTGCTCGGGGAGCTCGTGCCGAAGAACTTCGCGCTCGCGCTGCCCCGCCAGACCGCGGTGCTCGTGATGCCGTTCCAGAGCGCCTTCACCTGGGTGTTCCGGCCGGCGGTCGCGCTCCTCAACGGCAGCGCCAACGCCCTGCTGCGAAGCGTGGGCATCGAGCCCAAGGAAGAGCTGTCGGGCGCCCGCTCGGCCGAGGAGCTCTCCTCCCTCGTGCGCCGCTCCGCGAGCGCCGGCCTGCTCGAGCAGGACACCGCGACGCTGCTCGGCCGCACCCTGCGGTTCGCCGACCACGATGCATCCGACGTCATGACCCCCCGCCCGCGCGTCGCCGCCGTGCAGCGGCACGACACCGCCGAGGCCGTGCTCGAGCTCGCCCGGCAGACCGGCTACTCCCGATTCCCCGTGTTCGACGAGAACCTCGACGACATCGTCGGCCTCGTGCACGTGAAGCAGGCCGTCGCCGTACCGCGGGAGCGGCGCTCCGAGGTTCCCGCCTCCGCGCTGCAGTCCGAGGCGCTGCGCGTGCCCGAGACGATGAAGCTCGACATGCTGCTCGGTGAGCTCCGTGCGCGCGGCTTCCAGATGGCCGTCGTGGTCGACGAGTACGGCGGCACGGCGGGCGTCGCCACGCTCGAGGACCTCGTCGAGGAGCTCGTGGGTGAGGTCGCCGACGAGCACGACCGCACCCGTGCGGGCATCGTGCGCCGCGGCGACGTCATCAGCTTCCCCGGCATCCTCCGGCCCGACGAGCTGCTCGAGCGCACCGGCATCCGAGTGCCCGAGAACGGCGACTACGAGACCGTCGCCGGATACGTCATCGCCGAGCTCGGACGGCTCCCGTCGGTGGACGACGAGGTGCCCATCGAGGAGGGCACGCTCGTGGTGCAACGGCTCGACGGCCGCCGGATCGACCGGGTGCGGTTCGTGCCGACGCCCGCGCCCGTGGCCGAGGGCGCCGACGCCGAGGGGGTGGCCCGATGAGCGACTGGATCGGCATCGTCTGGCTGTTCGTCCTCCTGATCGCCAACGCGTTCTTCGTCGGCGCCGAGTTCGCCGTGATCTCGGCGCGCCGGTCGCAGATCGAGCCGCTCGCCGAACAGGGCAGCAGGAGCGCGAAGACCGCCCTGTGGGCCATGGAGCACGCGACCCTCATGCTCGCGATGAGCCAGCTCGGGATCACGATCTGCTCGCTGCTGATCCTGAACGTCTCCGAGCCCGCCATCCACCACCTCTTGGAGGCGCCGTTGCACCTGACCGGCTGGTCGGAGGCGGTCGTGTCGACGGTGGCGTTCGTCATCACGCTGGTGCTCGTGTCATACCTGCACGTCGTGTTCGGCGAGATGGTGCCCAAGAACCTGTCGTTCTCGGTGCCCGACCGGGCCGTGCTGCTGCTCGCGCCGCCGCTCGTCCTCCTCGCCCGCTTCTTCCGGCCGATCATCGTGGCGCTGAACGCGACCGCGAACAGCGTGCTGCGGCTCTTCGGGGTCGAGCCGAAGAGCGAGGCGAACTCCACCTTCACGCTCGAGGAGGTGCAGACGATCGTCGACCAGTCGCGCCGCGAGGGCGTGCTCGACGACGCGAGCGGCACCCTGACGGCGGCGTTCGAGTTCACCACCAAGCGCGTGCACGACGTCGCCCTGTCGATGTCGGGCCTCGTGAGCCTGCCCCCGACGGCCACGCCCGGCGACGTGGAGCGGGCCGTCGCCCGCCACGGCTTCTCGCGCTACGTGATCGTCGGCGACGACGGCGAACCCGACGGCTACGTGCACCTCAAGGACGTCATCGACCTCGACGACGACGAGTTCGACGATCCGCTGCCCGCGAAACGCGTACGCCGGCTCGTGTCGATCTACGACGGCACCGACCTCGAGGACGCCCTGGCGACCATGCGCCGCCTCGGCACGCACGTCGCGCGCGCGTTCGACGAGGACGGCACCACGACGGGCGTGATCTTCCTGGAGGACATCATCGAGGAGCTCGTTGGCGAGGTGCAGGACGCGACGCGTCGCGGCTGAGCGAGGCCCGGATCGGGCCCTCGGCGTTCCTCGGGTCGGCGTAGACTGACGCCGACCCGAGGATCCGAGGAAACATCATGTTTGAGAAGCTCATGGCCACCGCCGTGCTCCCTGCATCCGACATCGACCGCGCCAAGAAGTGGTGGCACGACGTGCTCGGCCGCGACCCCGTGTACGAGGACGCCGAAGGAGGGGCCCTCTTCTACGACGTGGGCGGCACCGTGGTGATGGTCTATCGCACCGACTTCGCGGGCACCGCGAAGAACACCGCGTTCAACCTCATGACCGACGACCTCGACCGCGACATGACCGAGCTGCGCACGCACGGGGTCGTCTTCCACGACTACGACCTGCCCGGCCTGAAGACCGAGGACGGCGTCGCCGTGCTCGGCGACGAGCGGAGCGCCTGGTTCAGCGACAGCGAGGACAACATCTTCGCCATCGGCCAGGTGTCGGCCGAGATGATGCAGATGGCGATGAAGATGCGCTCGGCCGCAGGTTCGTCCTGACCTGCCCGCTCCTCACCACTCGCCGTCGTTGACCTCGGGCCGCGCCCGCAGGTACTGCGCCGGCCACATCGACGTGCCGGCCCCGAGCTCGTGCGCGGCGCGCAGCGCGAAGTGCGGGTCGCGCATCATCGCCTTGCCGAACATCACGGCATCGACCTCACCGGATGCCACGAGCCGCTCGGCCTCGTCGGGCATGGTGATGCGCCCCACCGCCGACACGGGAACGCCGGCATGGTCGCCGACGTACTCGGCGAGGTGCGCCTGGTAGCCGGGCGCCACGGGGATGGGCGCATGCACGAGACCGCCGGTGGAGACGTCGAAGAAGTCGGCTCCGGCCTCCTCGGCCCAGCGGGCGACCGTCGCGGTCTGCGCCTCGTCCCAGCCGCCCTCGGTCCAGTCGGTCGCGGAGAACCGCACGAACAGCGGCATCCGCTCGCCGATCTCGGCACGGACCGCCCGCACGAGCTCGAGCAGCAGGCGGGCCCGGTTCTCGAGGGTGCCGCCCCACCGGTCGTCGCGATGGTTGGACAGCGGCGAGAGGAACTGGTGCACGAGGTACCCGTGCGCGGCATGGACCTCGACCACGTCGAATCCGGCCGCCACGGCGCGGCGGGCGGCCATGCGGAAGTCGTCGATGACGCCGAGGACGCCGGCGTCGTCGAGCGCCTCGGGTTCCCGGAGCCCGTCGAACGCGATGGCGGATGCCGAGACCGTCGGCCAGCCGCCCTCGTCGATGGGCTGCGAGCCGTTGCGGCGTGTGAGCTCGGGCCACACCGAGGCCTTGCGGCCCGCGTGGGCCAGCTGGATGCCGGATGCCGCGCCCTGCGAGCGGATGAACCGGGTGATGCGGCTCCACGCCTCGGCCTGCTCGTCGTTCCAGAGGCCGGTGTCGTGGTCGGAGATGCGGCCCTCGGGGCTGACTGCCGTGGCCTCGGCGACGACGAGCCCGGCCCCGCCCGCGGCCATCGCCCCGAGGTGCACCAGGTGCCAGTCGTGCGGCACGCCGTCGCGCTCGGTGACCGAGTACTGGCAGAGCGGCGGCACCCACACACGGTTCCGGATCGTGAGGTCGCGGATCGTGATCGGTCGGAACAGCGCCGGGCCCGACGCGGCCCCGGGATCGGCGCTCATGCGGCCAGCTCCCGCAGCCACGCCTCGAGCGCGGCGGCGTCCGTGAAGACGTGGCCGTCGCCGCCGACGGCGCGGGCGCCCTCGACGTTCTCGGACTTGTTGTCGATGAAGACCAGCTCCCCTGGCGCGATGCCGAGCTCGTCGATGACGTGCTCGTAGATCTCGGCGTTGGGCTTCACCATGCCGAGCTCGCCGCTCACGAAGACGCGCTCGAAGAGCGGCCCGAACGAGCCCCAGCGCAGCCATCCGGAGAAGTCGGCACCGGCGTTCGAGAGGAGCGCGAGGCGCGTGCCGCCGTCGGCGAGGGCGTGCAGCACCCGGAGCGTGCCGCCGTCGACGCTGAGCCACCCACGGTGGTCGATCGCCCACAGCTCGTGCACGTCGAGGTCGTTCCATTGGGCACCGACCTCGGCCGCGACCGCCGACCAGTACTCGGCGATCGACGCCGTGCCCTGGTCGAGCGCCTCACGATGCGCCCAGTATGCCGGCCAGAACCGGTCGGCGTCGACGCCGGCACGGGCGACGAGCGCGGCGCGGTCGGCGTCGCTCGGCGGACGGGAGATGACCTCGCCGTAGTCGAACACGACGACACGGGGGGCGAGGCTGATCGGGGCGGGGACTGTCGGCGGCATCCACCCCAACCTATCGTTGGTGGATGACCACCGGGTGGCAGGAGTGGACGGCCGAGGATGCGGCCGGATGGATCGCGGCGCCCGCGCCCGACGACGACAAGTACTCGCGCGGCGTGCTGGGCGTCGTCACCGGGTCACCCGAGTTCCCGGGAGCCGCGGTGCTCGGAGTGGAGGCGGCCCACCGCGCGGGCGTCGGCATGGTGCGCTACATCGGGCACCGGGTGCCCGCCCGCGCCGTCCTCGACCGCCGGCCGGAGACCGTCACCGCCCCGGGCCGAGTACAGGCCTGGCTCATCGGTTCGGGGATCGACCAGAACCGTCGCTCGTTCGTGCTGCTCGGCGACCTCACGCACGCGCTCGCCGCGCACGTGCCCGTCGTGGTCGACGCCGGCGCGCTCGACCTCGTCGGCACCCACACCGCGCCCACCGTGATCACTCCGCATGCCGGTGAGCTCGCACGCCTCCTCACGTCCCGCGAGATTCCCGCGAGCGTCGACGAGGTGCGATCGGCGCCCGGGGACTGGGCGGAGCGCGCGGCCGCGGACCTCCGCGTCGCCGTGCTGCTCAAGGGCGCCGTGACGCACGTGTGCGATCCCGACGGCGGCCGGTACACCGTCACCGCGCCCACGCACTGGCTCGCGACCGCGGGCAGCGGCGACGTGCTCGGCGGCATCCTCGGGGCCCTCGTCGCCACCCACCACGAGCAGATCGCCACGGATGCCACGGTGCTGACCTCGCTCGCCGCCACCGCGTCCTGGGTGCACGGCGAGGCGGCACGGCGCGCGTCCGCCGCGGTCGAGGACGGCCCCGTGACCGCCCTCGACGTCGCCGAGGCGGTGCCGCCGGTGATCGGCTCGCTCCTCGCGGGCTGAGCGGGTCAGGCGTCGGGCAGGAACCGTGCGAGGAACTCCTGCGTGCGCTCCTCGCGCGGAGCCGCGAAGAACTCCCGAGCCGGGCGGTCCTCGATGATCAGCCCGCCGTCGAGGAACACCACGCGGTCGGCCACGTCGCGTGCGAACGCCATCTCGTGGGTCGCCATCACGATCGTCGTGCCCGACTCGGCGAGCGAGCGGACGAGCGCGAGCACCTCGCCCACGAGCTCGGGATCGAGGGCGCTCGTGACCTCGTCGAGGAGCAGGAGCTTCGGCGACGTCGCGATGGCCCGCACGATCGCGACCCGCTGCTGCTGCCCGCCCGAGAGGCGGTCGGGGTAGGCGCGCGCCAGCTCGCCGAGCCCGATGGCGGCGAGCAGCTCGAGCGCCCGCGCCTCGGCCGCGGCCCGCGGCATCCGGTGCACCAGGCGCGAGGCGAGCGTGACGTTGTCGAGCACGCTGAGGTGGGGGAACAGGTTGTAGTGCTGGAAGACCACGCCGATGCGGGCGCGCACCCGGTCGGCGTCGACCCGCGGGTCGCTCACGTCGTCGCCGTCGAGGAGCACGATGCCGTCGTCGATGGGTTCGGTGAGGTTGATCGTGCGGAGCAGCGTCGACTTACCGGATCCGCTGGCGCCGACGAGGGCCACCACCTCGTGCGCGGCGACGTCGAGGTCGATGCCGCGGAGCACGACGCGGTCGCCGTAGGCGCGACGGATGCCGCGCAGCCGCAGGACTGGCGTCGTCACAGCACGCTCCCGGCCTGCTCACGCGCCCGCATGCGGGCGCTGAGCCAGTCGGTCAGCCGGATCGTCGGCCACGCGAGCAGCACGAACAGGAGGCCGGCCACCACGTACGGCGTGAAGTTGAAGTAGTGCGCGGTCTCGATCTGCGCGGCGCGCACCGCGTCGACCGCGCCGAGCACCGAGATGAGGCCCACGTCCTTCTGCATCGCCACGAAGTCGTTCATGAGCGCGGGAGTGACGCGTCGCACCGCCTGGGGCAGCACCACGCGACGCATGGCCTGGGCGTGGCTCAGTCCCAGCGACCTCGCCGCGAGGCGCTGGGACGGATGCACCGACTCGATGCCCGCGCGGAAGACCTCGGCGACGTAGGCCGAGTAGGTGAGGATGAGCGCGATCGTGCCCCACAACGCGGCCGGCATGCGCGGGAAGAAGTCGAGGCCCGGCACGCCGTAGCCGACGAGGTAGAGCACGATGATGAGTGGCATGCCGCGGAAGAGGTCGGTGTACCCCGCCGCGAGCGCGCGCACCGGGAAGAACACCGGGCCGCGGAGGGTGCGCAGCGTGGCCAGCAGCAGCGCGACGACCAGCACCCCGGCACTCGCGACCACGAGCACCTGGACGTTGAGCCAGAGGCCCTCGAGGATGCGCGGCAGCGACGCGAGGGCGACCTGCGGATCGAAGAACGTCTCCTGCACCCTCGCCCACCCCGGCGATCCGGCGAGGGTGAGCACGAGTGCGACGGCGAGCACGATCGTCGAGACGACGCCGACCAGGATCGACCGGCGCGTCTGGCGGCGGCGGAACGTGCGTCGTCCGAGCTCGAGCTCGCTCGGCTGCCACGAGGCGTCGACCACGGATGCCGCGGCATCCGTCATTCGAGCTCGGGTGCTGCGTCGTCGCCGCCGAGCCATTCGGCGGCGAGCTCGTCGAGCGTGCCGTCGGCGCGGAGTGCGTCGACCGCCGCGGTGACGTCGGCGGTGAGCGGGGAGTCCTTCTCGAGGACGAAGCCGAACTCGTCGCCGCCGGTCGTCGCGGGCAGCTGCCCGACGATCGTGCCCCCCTCGAGCTCGACGCCCGTCAGGTAGAACGCCGTCGGCAGGTCGACGACGATGGCGTCGACGGTGCCGTTCTGCAGGGCGAGCTTGGCGTCGTCGTTGGTGTTGAACACCTGTGCGCCGGCGGTCGGGGCGATGACCTGCTCGACCGCGTCGAGGCTCGTCGTGCCGGTCTGGGCGCCGATGAGCAGCCCCTGCAGGTCGGCGATCGAGGTGGCGGACGCCGCGGGGGAGTCCTCGACGGTGATGACCACCTGCGTCGTCTCGTAGTAGGGCGACGAGAAGTCGACGGACTCGGCGCGCTCAGGCGTGATCGAGAACTGCTGGAGGTTGACGTCGAAGTCCTTCGGCCCGGGCGCGATGGCCTGGTCGAACGTGGTGCGCACCCAGACGACGTCGTCCTTCGCGAAGCCGAGCTCCTCGGCGACCGCGTACGCGACCGCCGCCTCGAAGCCCTGGCCCGACTCGGGCGCGTCGTCCTGTACCCACGGATAGTACGCCGGCTCGCCGGTGCCGATGGTGAACTTGCCCTCGGTGACGTAGTCGCCCGAGGCCTCGGTCGCGCCGCCTCCGCCGGCGCAGGCGACGAGCAGCAGGCTGGCGGATGCCGCGATGGCGAGGGCGGCGAGGGGGCGTCGGCTCATGTGGTCCTCCGTGGGGATGGGCCTCGATCATCCCAAAATCAGCGACCCGTGGCGCACGCGTGGCGCACTGTGACGCTCCGCTAGGCTCGTCGCCATGACCGTCGGGGAGGTGCGCGCCGCGCCCACGCGCCGCCGCAGCCGGGTCCGACGCTTCCTCTCCGGCCGTGCCGCGCTCTGGATCGCGTTCCTGCTCGTGCACGCGCTGCTCGCCGGCCTCAACCTGTGGGCCCAGGGCGGCCCACTGTACGACGTCACGGGCGTGTACCACCGCTGGGCCGACCTCGCCGCCGACGGCATCGTGCGCATGGGCATCGACGCCCCCTGGGTGTACCCGATCCTCGCCTTCGCACCCATGACGCTGTCCCTCGCGTTCGGGTCCGAATGGTACGGGCAGACGTGGCTGGCGATGGTCGTGCTCCTCGACGCCGCGGCGTTCTCGGTGCTGCTCGGCACGCGCCGACTGTCGCGCACCCGCCGCATCGCGGCGTGGTGGTGGACCGGGTTCCTCCTGCTCCTCGGCCCCATCGCGATGGGTCGCATCGACGCGATCACGGTTCCTTTGGCGCTGACGGGCCTGCTGTGGGCGGCCGGACGGCCGCGCGTCGCGGCGGCCCTGCTGACCATCGGCGCGTGGGTGAAGGTGTGGCCGGCCGCGCTCCTCGTCGCGCTCGTCGTCGCCTCGCGCAAGCGGTGGGACGTCGGAACGGTCGCGGTCGCCCTGAGCGCCGGGATCCTCGGGGTGAGCCTCTTGGCCGGGTCCGGGCTCAACGCGCTGGGCTTCGTCGCCGAGCAGGCGGGGCGCGGACTCCAGGTCGAGGCGCCGCTCGCCGTCGCCTGGCTGTGGCAGATCGTGGCGGGGTCGAGGAACGTCGAGGTCGTGTACGACCGCGACATCCTGACCTTCCAGATCTCGGGTCCGGGCGCGGATGCCGCGGCCGCCCTCACGACACCGCTGATGGCCGCGGGCGTGGCCGTCGTGCTGCTCCTCGGCATCAGGGCGGTGCGCCGCGGCGCCGCGTTCGGACGCGTGTTCCCGCCGCTCGCGCTGTCGTTCGTCGTGGTGCTGCTGCTCGCGAACAAGGTCGGGTCGCCGCAGTTCATCGCGTGGCTCGCCGCGCCCGTGGTGCTGGGGCTCGTGCTGCGGCCGCGGCGATTCCTCGTGCCGGCCGCGCTCGCCGCCGGCATCGCCCTCCTCACGCAGGTCATCTACCCGTACTGGTACGGCTGGCTGCTCGCCGCCCATCCGGGGTTCGTCCTGGTGCTGACGGTGAAGGTGCTGCTGATGGCCGCACTGCTCGTGTGGGGCATCCGCGCGCTGTGGCAGGCTGGAACCACCTGGGATCGGCGCGAGCCCGCACCGGCCGCCTGAACCGGAGGAGGAATCATGCTGGTCGCATTCTCCGTCGCCCCGAGCGGCGGAACGGAGGGGCCCGAGGGGTCCGTGCACGACGCGGTGGCGGCGGCCGTCAGGATCGTGCGCGAGTCCGGGCTGCCCAACCGCACGACCTCGATGTTCACCGAGCTCGAGGGGGAGTGGGACGAGGTCTTCGACGTCATCCGTCGCGCGACCGAGGCGGTCGGCGCGTTCGGCCCGCGCGTCTCACTCGTGCTCAAGGCCGACATCCGCCCCGGCCGCACCGGTGAGATCGACGCGAAGGTCGAACGGCTCGAGCGGGCGCTCGACGAGTCGTGAGCGCCTGAGCCCGCCGCCCGACCGCCGGTATCGAATCGATTCGATCCGTGCGAGAATCAAGGGGTGACCCACTTCCATGACGGGCCGACGACGTTGTCGCCGGCCCGCATCCGTTTCGCGCTGCTGGCCCTCGCCCTCGGCGGCTTCGGCATCGGCTGCACCGAGTTCGTCGCGATGGGCCTCCTGCCCGATATCGCGAAGGACCTTCTGCCCGGGCTCTACGCGCAGTCTCCCGAGGAGGCCAACGCCCGGGCCGGATGGATCATCTCCGCCTATGCGCTCGGCGTCGTCGTCGGCGCACCCACGATCGCCGCGGCCGCCGCGCGCTGGCCCCGCAAGCGCCTGCTGCTCGCCCTGGTCACCGCCTTCACGCTCGGCACCATCGGCTCTGCCGTGCTGCCGACGTTCGAGCTCGTCCTCGTCGCCCGCTTCATCGCCGCCGTGCCGCACGGCGCCTACTTCGGCATCGCGTCGCTGGTCGCCGCGAGCCTCATGGGCCCCGGGAAGCGGGCCCGTGGCGTCGCCCTGGTGCTCTCGGGCCTCACGATCGCGAACGTCATCGGAGTCCCCGCGATCACGTGGCTCGGACAGGCCGCCGGCTGGCGCATCGCCTACCTCGCGGTCGCGGGCATCTTCGCGCTCACCTTCCTCGCGGTCCTGCTGGCCGTGCCGTGGCAGGCCGGCGACCCCGGTGCGACGATGCAGCGCGAACTGCGTGCGTTCGGCCGCGCCCAGGTCTGGTTCGCGCTCGGCATCGGCGCGATCGGCTTCGGCGGCCTGTTCGCCGTCTACACGTACGTCGCTCCGCTCGCCACCGACGTCACGGGCCTCGCCCCGGCCATGGTGCCCGTCGTGCTCATCATGTTCGGCATCGGCATGACCGCGGGCAACCTCGCCGGCGGGCGACTCGCCGACTGGAGCGTGCGTCGCAGCATGTACCTCTTCTTCGGCATCCTCGCGGCCGCCCTGGTGCTCCTGGGCTTCACCGCCGCGAACCCCGTCGGACTGTTCACCGGCGTCTTCCTCGTCGGCGCCGCCTCGGCCGCCCTGTCGCCGACCATCCAGGCCCGGCTCATGGACGTGGCGCGGGACAGCCAGTCCATCGCCGCCGCGCTCAACCACTCGGCCCTGAACATCGGCAACAGCGTGGGCGCACTGCTGGGCGGACTCGCCATCGCGGCGGGCCTCGGCTACGTCGCACCGATCTGGATCGGGCTCCTGCTCACCATCGCCGGGGTCGCGCTCGCCGTCGCCTCGTTCTCCCTCGATCGCGTCCGAGGCCGGCGCGGGGTCGTCGTGCCCTACGCCACGGGCGCCGTCGAGGTCGTCGAGTAGCGCATCGCTCAGTCGGACTGCAGGAGGATGCCGTCGAGGATGGCCCGCTTGCGCAGCGCCACCTTCGTGCCCACGTCGAAGCCGGCGATGCGGTACTTCTCGCGGATGCGCTTGAGGTAGCTCTTCGCGGTCTCCTCGGAGATGCCGAGCTGGAACGCCACGGCCTTGACCGGCTGACCCGCGCCGTAGAGCGCCATCACGCGCCGCTCCTGCGCGGAGAGCTTGGGCACCGCGCCGTCGTCGGCGAGGGTGAGCTCGAGCTCGGGCGTGAGGTAGGAGCCGCCGGTGCGGGCCGCGCGGATCGCCTCGATGATGTTCTCGACCGGCTCGGACTTGACGAGGTACCCGAGGGCACCGGACCCCAGCGCCTCGCGAACCACGGCGGGCTCGGAATAGGTGCTCATCAGCATGGTCTGCACGCCCGCGGACTTCAGCATCGACAGCTTCAGCGAGATCGGGATGTTGTCGCGCAGGTCGAGGTCGAGCAGCACGACGTCGACGGGGAACTGCGGGTGGGCCAGCAGCTCCGACCACGAGGGGACGGCGGCGACGAGGTCGATGTCGGGTGCGGCGCCGCGGATCCACTCGGAGAGTGCCCCGAGCAGCATGCGGTGGTCGTCGACGATCGCCAGCCGGATCGGTGCGTCCGTGTCTGCCATTCAGCTTCCCCTCGATCGTGCGGCCCCACGGGCCGGTGGCCCGCCGGGGCGGGTGCTGTGCGCCACCCGGCAGGAGACGTCGACCGTGAAGCCGTCCGTCCGTGTCACCACGTTGTGCTCTCCGACACTACCGATAGCGTCCCACGTCGCGGGGTCGACGCGGCGTCGTGCAACGCCCGACACGTCGATCGACAGGTCGAATGCGACATCCGGTGACGCCTCGTCGGCGGTCTCCCGGCAGGCGAGGTGCACTCGGACCGGGGTGTTCGCCCCCTTCGGATGCTCCGCGACGAGCAGCCAGAGCGCCAGCAGGAGGCCGTCGCGCTGCGACTGCGTGAGGAGTCCCGCGGAGCCGACCGGGTCGTCGACGGTGACCTGCCCGTTGAGGTACGCCGACTCGGTCACGGCGTGGCGCAGCCACGTGTCGGTGCGGCCCTCGATGAGGCGAACGCGCAGCCGCGCGGCGAGCGTGCCGGCCTGCTCGGCCGCGTCGTCGGGAAGCGGGATGGCGATCCGGCCCGAGCCGACGTCGTCGAGCAGGGTCTCGGCGTCGAAGTCGAGCTGGGCGAGCTCCTCGGACGCGCGCATGCCCACCGCCGAGCGGGACGTGGCCACGGTGGATTGCACGAGCGAGAGGTCGAGTTCGCGCCCGACGAGCCGGCGGAACCCGTCGGTGGCGAGCGCCACGAGGACGAGCGGGAAGGCGGCCGTCGCGGCGACGGCGATGCCCGTCACCACGTCACGGCCCGAGGTGCCGACCTGCACGAGGGCCTCGACCGCGAGCACGATCGCGATGACGGTTCCGACGGTGAGGGGCACGCGCGTGCCCCGGATCGCGGCGACGGGCATCAGCACGGCGCCGGCGGCGGCCGCGGCGGTCGGCGTGATGCCCAGGTCGATCAACCCCGCGGTCGCCGAGACGTCGAGCCAGACCGGGGCCACGAGCCCGACGAGCAGCACGACGTAGAGCCAGTCGGGGAGCGTGCGTGTCGCGAACCGCGACACCACGCCCACGCCGACGACCACGGCGAGCGCGATCCAGGCCGCCCACGGGCTCGGCCCGGGCGGGAAGTACGGTGCAAGCGCCACGGTGTGCAGGAGGTGCGCGACGATGATGAACCCCGCGGCGATCGTGACCCCCGTGGCGAGGCGGCGGCCGCCGTGGCTCTCGCGCACGTCGCCCGCGGCGCGCACGGCGCGCGCGGAGCGGGCCGGGCGACGGAACGTGTGCTCCCGGCGCGGCGACTCAGACATCGACCTGGTCACGGCTTCGGCACCTCGAGCATCACGGTGGTGCCCGAGCCGGGCGACGAGAAGATGCGCGCGCGACCGCCGACGGTCCCCAGCCGGCCCACGACCGACTCCGCATAGCCCAGGCGGGCGCCGTCGACGGACTCGGGCTCGAACCCGTGCCCGGCGTCGGTGACCATCGCGCGCACGGTGTGGTCGTCGTCGGTGACCGTCACGTCCGCCTCGTTGACCCCCGAGTGCCTGCGGACGTTCTCGAGGCACTCGCCGAGCGCGCCGAGCAGCGCGTCGAGGGTCTCCCTGGGCAGGGCGAGCTGTCCGGCTCCGTGCCAGTTGACGTCGAGTCCCATGCGCGCGAAGCGCTGGCGCACCGACTCGAACGTCGTGCTCAGCACGTCGGCGTCGGTCGACTCGGGGGAGAAGATCGCGGTCGATCCGGCGTCGAGCGGCGCCCCGAGTCGCAGTTGGCGCAGCAGCCGGGCATCGTCGCCCGCCTGCTGCCGCAGCGCCGACTTGCCGACCCCCACACCGGAGTGGGCGAGCAGCGACAGCGTGGCGAGCACCGTGTCGTGCAGCACCCGCGCGTCCTGCCGCTGCTGGGCCTCGAGCTCGCTGGCGAGGCGCTCCGCCTCGTGCGCGCGCCCCACCTCCTCGATCCGCACGGTCGCGTCGGCGATGGCGCGGTCGATCCACGCGCCGAGGGTGGTGCACGCGCCCCAGCCGGCCGCCGTGACGACGGCGACGGCGCGCAGGTCGTGGCCCCACCCGGAGACGATCCACAGCGCGGCGAGCACGGCCGCGGCCAACCCGGCGACGATCAGGCCGCCGCGGCGGCGCACGACGATGGGGAGGGCGACGGATGCCGCGGCGACCCCGCACATCGCGCTCATCGCGGTGGTCGTGGGCGCGTCGAGCACCGACGCCGAGCCGAGCACGACGACGAACGCGATGGCGCCCGCCACGATGCCGATCGCCGGCAGCATCGCCCCCCGAGCAGTGGACAGGCCGACGAGCACGGCGACCAGCATGCAGATCACCGATCCCACGGCCAGCTCCGCGGGCGTCGCGACGCCGGGGATCAGCAGGCACGCGAGGGCGCTCGCGGTGCCGACGAGCCCGGCGACGCGGGCGAGACGTCGCAGGAGCCGGTCGCGTTCCTTGTGGATGCGCTTCACGCCACCCCCTCGCAGCGTCGGGCACTCATGACAGAGGGATGCCGACACTCGAACTGTAGCGGAGTCGGCACGGATGCCGCGTCTCCTCCGCGGTGCGCATCACTGAGGAGGCTCAGGCGACGAGAAGCCGGCGCAGGGCGTCGCCGACGGCCTCGTGCTCGATGAGGAACGCGTCGTGCCCGTATTCGGAGTGCACGAGCACCGGTCGGTCGCCGTGCACGCTGTGCCGCAACCCCGCCGCGATCTCCTCCTGTCCCTCGAGCGTGAAGTAGCGGTCGCTGTCGATGCCCAGCACGAGGCTCTTCGCGCGGATGCCGGCGAGTGCCGCAGCCACTCCGCCGCGGCCACGGCCGAGGTCGTGCGAGTTCATCGCCTCGGTGAGCACGAGGTAGCTGTTGGCGTCGAAGCGCCTCGTGAACTTGTTGCCGTGGAAGTCCAGGTAGGACTCGACGGCGAATCGGCCGCCGCCGCCCAGTGGGTCGAGGTCGGACTGCCAGCTCCGCTCGAAGCGGAGGTTGAGTTCGGCGGCGGTGCGGTAGTTGAGCATCGCCATGCGCCGAGCCAGCGAGAGGCCCCGCGTCGGGCCCTCGCCATCGGGTGCGTCGTAGTAGTCGCCGCCGCGGAACGCCGGGTCGGTGCGGATCGCCTCGATCTGCACCGAGTTCAGCGCGACCTGGTCGGCGGTCGCGGCGGCGGGAGCGGCGAGCACGGCGATGCGCTCGACCGCCTGGGGCGCCATGACCGCCCATTCGAGCACGTGCATCGCGCCCATGGAGCCGCCGACGACGGCGGCGAACCGCTCGATGCCGATGGCTGCGGCGAAGGCGACCTGCGCGCGCACCTGGTCGCGGATCGTGAGGAAGGGGAACCGGGTGGCCCACTCCGCGCCGTCGGGCGCGAGGGAGGCCGGGCCCGTCGAGCCCTGGCAGCCCCCGAGCACGTTCGGGGCGACCACGAAGTAGCGGTCGGTGTCGATCGCGAGGCCCGGCCCCACGACGCCGGGCCACCAGCCGGCGCTCGGATGGGCGGGGCCGGCCGGACCGACGACATGGCTGTCGCCGGTGAGCGCGTGCAGCACGAGCACGGCGTTGTCGCGCTCGGGCGAGAGCCTGCCCCAGGTCTCGTAGGCGATGCGCACGCCTGGCAGCGCGCCGCCCGCGTCGAGGGGGACGTCGCCGATGCCGACGAACCGTCGGTCGCCGACCGGGTCGCCCTCCCGCCAGGCGCCGGTGGCCGGCGCTCGCCCCTGCAGCGCCTGTGCGCGCGCCTCCGACACGATGCCCGCGGGCACCGCGTCGGCGGTGGTCTGCCAGTCCATGTCTCGATTCTCCCGAACCCCGGCCACCGGGACGCGTTTGTTACGCCCGGCACCCCGTGCGACGACGGATGCCGCGGGCACGTGCGGCCCGCGGCATCCGTCGTTCGTGTCGGCCGGGGTCAGACCCGGGCGGCCTCCGTGGCGGCGCGCGCCGCGGCCAGGCCGGCCTCGAGGTCGGCCTTGAGGTCGTCGATGTTCTCGATGCCCACCGAGAGGCGCACGAGTCCCGGCGTGACGCCGGTCGTGAGCTGCTGCTCGGGCGTGAGCTGCGAGTGCGTGGTGGAAGCCGGGTGGATGACGAGCGAGCGCACGTCCCCGATGTTGGCGAGGTGGCTGAACAGCTGCAGGTTGTCGACGAGCGCGCGACCCGCGTCGACGCCGCCCTTCAGCTCGAACGAGAGCACCGCGCCGACGCCCTTGGGCGCGTACTTGTTCGCCGCGGCGTACCACGGGCTCGAGGGCAGGCCCGAGTAGTTCACGCTCGCCACGTCGGGGTGGTTGTCGAGCCACTCCGCGATCTCCTGCGCGTTCTGCACGTGGCGCTCGATGCGCAGCGACAGCGTCTCGATGCCCTGGATGAGCAGCCACGCGTTGTTCGGGGCGATCGCCGCGCCGAGGTCGCGGAGCAGCTGCACCCGCGCCTTGATGACGTACGCGAGGCCGTCGCCGACCGCGGCCGTGTAGCTCGCGCCGTGGTACGACGGGTCGGGCTCGGTCAGGCCGGGGAACTTCTCGACGTTCTTCGACCACTCGAACGTGCCGCCGTCGACGATGGCGCCACCGATGACGGTGCCGTGGCCGCCGAGGAACTTCGTGGCCGAGTGGATCACGATGTCGGCGCCGTGCTCGAACGGGCGGATCAGGTACGGCGTGGCGATCGTGTTGTCGACGATGAGCGGGATGCCCGCGTCGTGCGCGACTCCGGCCACGAGCTCGATGTCGAGGACGTTGATCTTCGGGTTGCCGATGGTCTCGGCGAAGAAGAGCTTGGTGTTCGGGCGCACCGCGCGGCGCCACTCGTCGGCGTCGTCCTGGTTCTCGACGAACGTCGTCTCGATGCCGAGCTTGGCGAGCGTGTACTTGAAGAGGTTGTACGTGCCGCCGTAGATCGACGACGACGAGACGATGTGGTCGCCCGCCTGGGCGATGTTCAGCACCGCGAACGTCTCGGCGGCCTGGCCCGAGGCGACGAGCAGGGCGCCGGTGCCCCCCTCGAGCGCGGCGATGCGCTCCTCGACGACGGCCTGCGTCGGGTTCATGATGCGCGTGTAGATGTTGCCGAACTCGGCCAGCGCGAAGAGGTTCTGCGCGTGCTGCGCGTTGTCGAACACGTACGACGTGGTCTGGTAGATCGGGGTGGCCCTGGCATGGGTCACCGGGTCGGGGGCTGCGCCTGAGTGCACCTGCTTCGTCTCGAAGCGCCAGTCGGCGGCATGCTCTGCCATGAGGTCTCCTTCTCGGTCGGGTGTGCGGACCCGCCGCAACCGCGAGCCACGTTACGTCCGCGCCGAGAGGGCGGCAACGGATGCCGACACACGGCGTCATCGGGCGACGGCCCGCGTCACGCCTGGGGAGTCGGGCCCGGCCGCGGCGGATCCTCGGGTCCGGCCGACTCGGCCGGCGGCGCCACCGGAGGGGACGAGTCCTGCGCGACGGGCGGGGGCGGGGGCATCGCGCCGGGCGGCAGCACGAGCGTGCCCGTCGCGGTCGCGGGCTCGGCACGGAACAGCCACCTCGCCCGCGGCTCGACGAGCGGCCGGAAGACCCGGCGCACCGGCTTCAGCGACAGCACCACCGAGATGCCGATGCAGAACAGGATCATGGCGGGCAGCACCCAGAACGGCTGGCGTCCGTGCAGGAGCGGCGTCTCCCGGAACGGGAAGAGGATGAACGTGTGCAGCAGGTAGATGTACATCGTGGCCGTGCCGAAGGGCGTGAACCAGCGCGACCCGCGCGGCATCAGCACGAGGAACGCCACCGCGAGCAGCATCGCGGAGAGCAGCAGCACCAGCCGGATCGCGCCCGACCACGGGTCGTCGTAGCCGATCGCCACGTACGCCTCGTCGTAGAGCATGAAGCGCCGGAGCTTCAGGTCGCGCCACGTCTCGATCGCGAACGGCATGAGCAGGAGGACGCCGGCGAAGAGGGCGATCGCGCCGGCACGCCAGCGCCAGGCCACACGTGACGGCAGGTCGAGCCACCGGCCGGTGAGCTGCCACTGGCGCAGCTTCCACCCGAACACGAAGAACGGCAGCATGCCGAGCGTGCGCGAGATCGCCAGCGTCGAGTCGATCGTCTCGGTGTACCCCGCCCCGATCGAGATCGCGACGGCGATGAGCAGCGGGTAGCGCAGCAGCACGAGGTAGGGCAGCACGATCCGCCAGATCGCCAGCGCGATGAGGAACCACAGCGTCCACGACGCGGTCGTGTAGTCGAGGCTGAACTCGCCGCCCAGCGCCCACTTCACGACCGACCAGATGGTCTCGAAGATGAAGTAGGGGAAGACGATGTCGGTGAGGATCTGTCGCAGCGATCTCGCATTCGGCGGCCCCGACTTCGCGAAGTAGCCGCTCACCGTGACGAAGACGGCCACGTGGAACGAGTAGATGAACAGGTAGACGCTGTACGCGATGTCGTCCTCCGCGATGAGCGGGAGGATGCCGTGGCCGATCACCACGAGCGTGATCGCGATCCACCGGGCGTTGTCCCACAGCGGGACCCGCCGGCGCTTCGTCGGGGTCGTCGGGTGCGGCCTCGTCTGCATCGACCCATTCAACCGCACCGGTTCGACGGATGCCGCGGCGGCAGCTCCACGCGTCCTGCCGGTGCTGTGCCGGATCGGACCGGCCGCAGTGCAGAATAAGGCGCATGGGAGTGCTGCGAGCGGTCGTGACCGGGGCGAGTTCGGGGATCGGCGAGGCCACCGTGCGCGCCTTCCGGGCCGCCGGGTGGGAGGTGGTGGGCGTCGCCCGCCGCGAGGAGCGCCTGCGTGCGCTCGCCGACGCGACCGGGGCATCCGTGTTCGTGGCCGACCTCACCGACCAACGCGACGTCGACGCCCTGCGCGACCACCTCGAGGCCACCGGCCCGGTGCACGCGCTCGTGAACAACGCGGGCGGCGCGAAGGGCCTCGACTCGGTGGAGGCGTCCTCGATCGACGACTGGGCGTGGATGTTCGAGGTCAACGTGCTGGCGCTCAAGCGGGTCACGAGCGCGCTGCTCCCGTTGCTGCGCCGCGGCGCGGTCGAGCGCGGCGTGGCCGACGTGGTGAACGTCACCTCGATCGCGGGGCACACCGCATACGTGGGCGGCGGCGGCTACAACGCCGCCAAGTTCGCGGCGCACGCGCTCACGGAGGTGCTGCGGCTGGAGCTGAACGGCGAGCCGCTCCGAGTGGTCGAGGTCGCGCCGGGCATGGTGAAGACCGAGGAGTTCGCGCTCGTGCGCTTCGGGGGCGACCGCGAGCGCGCCGACGCGGTGTACGACGACGTGCCCGAGCCGCTGCTCGCCGACGACATCGCCGCCGTCATCCTCGACGCCGTGCAGAAGCCCCGCCACGTCGACCTCGACCTCATCGTCGTGAAGCCCGTGGCCCAGGCCGCGCCGCACCGCTTCGCCAAGGGCGAGCTCGCGGTCAAGCCCGAGGCCGCACGGTGACGACCCTCCGCGGAACTCCCGAGGGAGACGAGGCCACCACCCGGCGACGCCGCTACGTCGACGTCACCGGTCGCAGCCTCGCGCTGCTCGGCGTGCTGTTCGTGTTCACCTACACGGTGTACGTGCTGTGGCCCGATCGGCCGCAGACGGCGACGACGGTCATCTTCGTCATCCTCATCGCCACGTGGGTCATCTTCATCGTCGACGTGGTGATCCGGATCGCGCTCACGCCGCGCGGCCGGCGGTGGCACTACGCGTGGCATCACCCGCTCGAGGTGCTCTCGGCGATCCTGCCCGTGTTCCGGGCGCTCCGCGTCGTCGGCCTCCTGCAGGACCTGCCCCTCCTGAAGCGGCACACTCCCAGCGCGGTCCGGGCGCAGTTCATCATCCTCGCGCTCGCCTACGCGACGGCCTGGGTCTTCTTCCTCGCGCTCGCGACGCTGCAGGCCGAGCGGGACGCGCCCGGGGCGAACATCACGACGTTCGGCGACGCCATCTGGTGGGCGCTCGTCACGATCGCGACGGTCGGCTACGGCGACACCTACCCGGTCACCGCGCTGGGCCGCTTCTACGCGGTGCTGCTCATGGCCGGCGGCATCGCGATCGTGGGCACGGCGTCGGCGACGATCATCTCCTACCTCAACGAGCGCGTCGCCGGGCTCCGGCACGCGGGTGCGGGGCTCGCGCCGCCGTCGCTGTCCACCGGCGAGCAGCCCGACCCGGCCGCCACCCACTCGCTGCCGCCCGAGGAGCCCGCCGCACCCGAGCGACCCACGGGCGCCGCCGGGTAGCCTGTTCGGATGACCTTCGATGCGAACGACGCGGGCACCGGCGTCGACGGGATCCGCCGCGAGATCCTCACCTGGGATGAGTTCGGCGAGGCGGCTCGCTCGCTCGCGGGCGACGTGCTGCGGTCGGGGTTCACCCCCGACGTCGTGATCGCCATCGCCCGCGGGGGGCTGCTGCTCGCCGGTGCGATCTCGTACGCCCTCGGCACCAAGGCGTGCGGCTCCATCAACGTGGAGTTCTACTCGGGCATCGACGAACGACTGCCCGAGCCGGTGCTGCACCCGCCGATGCTCGACGCCCCTGCCCTCGGCGGCAAGCGGGTGCTGCTCGTCGACGACGTCTCCGACTCCGGCCGCACGCTCGCCAAGGTGGTGGCGATCATCCGCGACGAGGGTGCGGAGGTGCGCACGGCGACGCTCTACACCAAGTCGCACACGGTGCTCGTGCCCGACTTCGACTATCGCCGCACCGACGACTGGATCATCTTCCCGTGGTCGGCCCTCCCTCCGGTCACCGCGGGGGAGGATGCCGCGTGAGCGTCCACCTGATCGGCGGGGGCGCGACCACGACGGCGGATGCCCCGCTGCATGCGCCGTTCGTCGCCGAGGCGGCCCTGCGGGCGCAGGCCGCCGGTCGGGCGCGGCCCCGCATCGCCGTGATCTCACTGCACCCCGAGGCCGAGGAGAAGGCGGCGGCGCTCGCCGACCTGCTGTCCGCGGCCTCCGGCGGCGACGAGATCGACGCGCAGCTCACCGCCGGACGGCCCGGCGCGCCGATCGGGCTCGAGGCGATCGCCGACGTCGACGGCATCGCCGTGGGCGGCGGACTCGTCGAGGACGTTCGCGCCGGACTGGAGCCGGTGTTCGGCGAACTGCGTCGGCTCGTCGCCGATGGGGTGCCCTACCTCGGCGCCTCGGCCGGCGCGATGATCGCGGCCGAGGGCTCGCTCGGCAGCGGCACGCGCATCGGCGGCGTGGTCGTGTCACCCGAGGACCCCGAGGACCTGGACGAACCGGCATTCGAGCTCGAGATCGAGGCGGGCATCGGGCTCGTCGACGTCGCCATCGAGGTGCACGTCGCCCAGCGCGGCATGCTCTCCCGCCTGGTCGCCGCGGTCGAATCCGGTCTCGTCGCCGGCGGGCTCGGCATCGACGAGCGCACGGCACTGATCGTGGGCGAGGGCGGCCTGCGGGTCGAGGGGAGCGGCAGCGTCTGGCGGGTCCTCCCGACCGAGGGCGGCGTGCTGGTCTCCACGATCGGCAGTTGACCGTGCCCGGGAAGTCCCTCGACGAGCTCTCCGCCGGCGGGCTCATCGACCCGGGCTGGGCACGCGCACTCGCCCCGGTCGGGCCGCGCATCGCCGAGATGGGCGACTTCCTCCGCGCCGAGACCGCGGCCGGCCACGGCTACCTCCCGAGCGGCGAGCACGTGCTGCGCGCGTTCGGCCCCCCGCTCGACGACGTGCGCGTGCTCATCGTCGGCCAGGACCCCTACCCGACGCCGGGACATCCGATCGGCCTGTCCTTCGCGGTCGATCCCGACGTTCGGCCGGTGCCGCGAAGCCTCGCGAACATCTACCGCGAGCTCGCCGACGACCTCGGCACGACGCCGCCGAGCCATGGCGACCTCACCCCGTGGAGCGCGAACGGCGTCATGCTGCTCAACCGGGTGCTGACCGTGCGCCCCGGCGCGCCGGCGTCGCACCGGGGCAAGGGCTGGGAGGCGGTGACCGATCACGCCATCCGCACGCTCGTCGCGCGCGACCAGCCGCTCGTCGCCATCCTGTGGGGCCGCGACGCACAGGGGCTCCGGCCCCTGCTCGGCCGCACCCCCGTGATCGAGTCGGCGCATCCGAGCCCGCTGTCCGCGAGCCGCGGCTTCTTCGGGTCGCGGCCGTTCAGCCGTGCCAACGCGATGCTCGTCGCGCAGGGCGGCGAGCCGGTCGACTGGAGCCTGCCCGCGTGAGGCGCCAGGGGCATCCGGTGCCGCCCCTTCGGCGGTAGTCTGCTGCAATGCTCGAGGAGGAATACCAGGAACGGCGGGTCCTGCCGCGGCATCTCCGCAAGGCCCCCGAGCCCGAGAAGCCGTTCGACTTCACCATCCGTGACGCCGTGCTCGCCGACATGCCGGCCGTGCGGGAGATCTACAACTACTACGTCGCGAACTCCACCGTCACCTTCGACGAGGACGCGATGACCCTCAAGGAGTGGAAGGCGAAGTTCGCCTACCTCGACAAGCTCGGGATGCCCTTCCTCGTGGCCGAGTCGCCGAGCGGGCAGCTGTTGGGATACGCCCTGGTCGCGCCGTGGAAGCAGAAGCGTGCCTACCGCTACACCGTGGAGAACTCGATCTACCTCGGGCCCGCTGCGGCGGGCAAGGGCCTCGGCCGCGCCCTCCTGGCCGAGCTCATCGACCGCTCCAAGGCGGCGGGCCTCAAGGAGATCATCGCCGTGATCGCCGACCAGGGTGCCGACGCGTCGATCGCGCTGCACGAGAGGTTCGGCTTCCAGGAGATCGGACGCATGGGCCGCGTCGGGTTCAAGTTCGACCGCTGGCTCGGCACGGTGCTGCTGCAGAAGTCGCTCAAGTAGCGAGCGGATGCCGCGGGCGCGGGCTCGTGGCGGCGTCGCCGCGCCCCGACGGTGCTGGTGCGGTCGTAGGCTCGGGGGGTGACCGAGCTGCACGAGTACACCGCCCTCCAGCTCCACCAGCTGCTGCAGCGCCGCGAGGTGTCGCCGGTCGAGCTCACCCGGCACTACCTCGCGCGCATCGAACGCCTCGACGGGGAGGTCGGCGCGTTCGCGACGGTGACGCCCGACGCCGCGCTGGCCCGGGCGCGCCACGTCGAGGAGCACGTGCCGACCGCCGCCCCGCTCTGGGGCATGCCGGTCGCCGACAAGGACCTCAACCGCCGCGCCGGCGTGCCGGCGGCCTTCGGCTCGCGGGCCTTCGCCGGATTCGTCCCCGACGAGTCCGACGACCTCGTGCAGGCGGTGGACGCGGCCGGTGCGGTGAGCCTCGGGAAGACCGCCACGCCCGAGTTCGGGCTCCCGTCGTACACGGAGGCACTCGCGGGGACCCCGACGCGGAATCCGTGGGACCTGACGCTCGGCGCGGGCGGCTCGAGCGGCGGCGCGGCGGCGGCCGTGGCATCCGGCATGCTGCCCTTCGCACCCGGCTCCGACGGGGGCGGGTCGATCCGCATTCCCGCGGCGGTGTGCGGACTCGTCGGCATGAAGCCGTCCCGAGGCCGGGTGCCGTCGGGCTCCGGGCTGGCCGGCCTCGCGGGCCTCGGCGTGGCCGGTCCCATCGCGCGCACCGTCGCCGACGCCGCGCTGCTCCTCGACGGGCTCATCGCGCCCCTCGGGTACCCGGCCGCGCACCGGTTCGCGGTGCGCGCGCCCGGTGACGACGGCCCGTACCTCGGCGCGGCCATCCGCGGCGAGGGCCGGTTCCAGCTCGGGGTGATGACGGATTCGCCGTGGGACGACGCCTACGAGATCGACCTCGCCGAGGAGGCGCGCTCGGCCCTCGACCGCGCGATCGAGGCGTTCGAGGGGCTCGGCCACGGCATCGAGGCGATGGCGCCCGCGCCCGAGCCGGGGTACCCCGCGGCGTTCCGCACCATCTGGCAGGCGGGCGCGGCGACGATCCCGGTCGACGGTGCGGCGGAGTCGCTGCTCGAGCCGCTCACCCGGTGGCTGCTCGAGCGGGGGAGGGCCGTGCCGGCGCGGCAGCTCGCCGAGGCGCTCGCCTGGCTCGCCGGCTTCGAGGAGCGCACCATCCGCCGATTCGCGCCGTTCGACGCCGTGCTGACGCCGGCGCTCGCCCTGACGCCTCCGGCCGTCGGCTGGTACGACGCCGACGACGGCGAGCGGAACTTCGCGCAGCAGGTACAGGTCACGCCGTTCACGTCGTTCGTGAACGTGGCGGGGCTGCCCGCGATCACCGTCCCGGTCGAGGAGACCGCCGCGGGGGTGCCGATGGGCGTGCAGCTGATCGGCCGCCCCGGCGGCGAGGAGGTGCTCTTCGCCCTGGCCGCGCAGCTCGAGCGGCGCGTGCGTCGCGTGCACCAGCATCCGCCCGTCTGGTGACGCCTCGACGTCTTCGGATGCACACGATCGGGCCGCGTGTGTAAGACTTAGGTAATGCTTACCTCACTCGTCGAAGCCGCGCCGCGCGAGCGCCCCGCCTACCGCAGCTTCCGCGTGCAGGTGGCCAGGGTCGAACGCCTCGCGCCGCACTTCACGAACGTGACGTTCGCGGGCGACGACCTCGAGGGATTCGGCACCGCCGGGCTCGACCAGCGCGTGAAGGTGGTGCTCCCGCTCCCCGAGATCGGCTTCGCGGCCTTCCCCGACGGCGACGACTGGTACGGCGCCTGGCGCGAGCTCCCCGCCGAGCTGCGGAACCCGTTCCGCACCTACACCGTGCGCGCGGTGCGCCCCCACGCCCGCGAGGTCGACATCGTCTTCGTCGGGCACGGCGACGGCGGCCCGGCGTCCGCGTGGGCCGCGACGGCCGCGCCCGGCGACGAGATCGTGCTCATCGGTCCCGACGAGCTGAGCCCTGGCCGCACCGTCGGCATCGACTGGCGCCCGGGCGTCGTCGACACCCTGCTGCTCGCCGGCGACGAGACGGCCGCCCCCGCGATCGCGTCGATCCTCGAGTCCCTGCCCGCCGACGCGAAGGGCATCGCCCTCATCGAGGTGCCCGCCGACGGCGACCGCCTCCCCGTGCGTGCGCCCGCCGGCGTCGAGGTGCGGTGGCTGTCCCGGGCGGATGCCGCCCGCCGGCACGGCGACCTCCTGGTGCCGGCCGTGCGCGACTGGGTCGTGCGCCACCTCGCCGCCATCGGCGCCGCACGCGCCGCCGACGCCGACCACGCGGCCGCGGCGCTCGCCGCCGCCGAGCACGACGACCTGCCCGACACCCCGCTCTGGGACGTGCCCGAGGGGCACAGCCTCGACGGCGACTGCTACGCCTGGCTCGCCGGTGAGGCATCCGCCATCACGACGCTGCGCCGGTTCCTCGTGCGCGAGGCCGGCCTCGACCGCCGCCAGGTCGCGTTCATGGGCTACTGGCGCCTCGGTCGCGCCGAGCTCGACTGAGCAGGTGAGCGAACGGATGCCGCGTGCCGGGACGCTCGCGACGACGACGGGCACGGCCGGGCAACCGGCACGCGGCCGTCGGCGCCGCCTTCCGCCGGGCGCGACGCTCGGCATCGCCGTCGGCCTGCTCGCCGTCGTCGCGATCGCGAGCCTCGCCATCGGAGCCCGGCAGATCCCGTTCGACGTGGTCGTGCAGGCGTTCACGTCCCCGGTTCCCGGTGACGCCGACCACGTGGTCGTGCGCGACCTCCGGCTGCCGCGGGCCGTCATCGGCATCATGGCGGGAGCCGCCCTCGGCGTCGTCGCGGCGCTCCTGCAGGGCTCGACGCGCAACCCGCTCGCCGACCCGGGCCTGCTCGGCATCAACGCGGGCGCGTCCCTCGCGGTGGTCGTCGCCATCGCGTTCCTCGGCATCGCGTCGCCGTTCGGCTTCATCTGGTTCGCCTTCGGCGGGGCGGCCGTCGCCGCGGCCATCGTCTACGCGATCGGATCCAGCGGGGGAGCGGGCGCGAGCCCGGCCAAGCTCGCCCTCACGGGGGCCGCGCTGACGGCGGCGGCGACCCCGCTCATCACGCTGTTGCTCATCAGCGACGAGAGCACGCTGTCGCAGTACCGGTTCTGGTCGGTCGGCTCCCTCGCGGGGCGCGGCATCGACACGGTCGCCGTGCTCTGGCCGTTCCTCCTCGTGGGGCTCGTGCTCGCCGGCTGGCTCGCCGGGCGCCTGAACCTGCTCGCCCTGGGCGACGACGTGGCCCGCGGCCTGGGCGTGCGGCTCGCGACGGCGCGGGTCGTCACTGCGGTCGCGGTCATCGTGCTCGCCGGCACGGCGACCTCGCTCGCCGGCCCCATCGCCCTGCTCGGCCTCGCCGTCGCGCACGCGGCTCGCGGCCTCGTCGGCGGCGACTACCGCTGGCTCACCCCGCTCGCCGGCGTGCTCGGCGCCATCGTGCTCCTTGCGGCCGACGTCATCGGGCGCGTCGTCGTGGCCCCCGCCGAGCTCGAGGCCGGCATCGTCGCCGCGATCGTCGGGGCACCGGTGCTCATCGCCCTCGTGCGCCGTGGCGGGGCGGCGACGCTGTGAGCGCGGCACCGGTCACGGCGCCCGCACCCGTCGGCGGGGCGATCGACGCCACCGCGCAGCGCGTCGCTGCCGCGCGCACCCGTCGTCGTCGCCGGCTCGCCGGCGTACTGGTCGCGACCTCGCTCGTCGCGCTCGCCGCCGCGACCGCGTCGCTGCTCCTCGGCGCCGCCGGGCTCGGCCTGGGTGACGTGGTCGCCGCGCTGGTCGGCCAGGGGTCGCCGAAGGCGGAGTTCGTGATCCTCCGCCTGCGCCTCCCACGAGTGCTCGCCGCGATCATCGCGGGCACCGCCCTGGGCCTCGGCGGCGCGCTGTTCCAGACGACGCTCCGCAATCCGCTCGCGAGTCCCGACATCCTCGGCGTCACCGGCGGCGCCAGCCTCGCGGCGGTCGGCTCGATGCTGCTGCTCGGACTCCAGGGCCCGGCCGTCTCGGTCGCCGCCTTCGCGGGCGCGCTCGTCGTCGCCGCGCTGATGTGGGGCCTGGCCTGGCGCGACGGGCTCACCGGCATCCGCTTCGTGCTCGTCGGCATCGGCCTCGCGTCGATCGTGTCGGGGCTGCTCGGCTGGCTCATCACGCGTGCCGACGTGCGTGAGGCGTCGGAGGCCCTGGTCTGGATGGTCGGCGGCATCGGATCGATCGCCTGGCCCGAGCTCGCGACCGCGGGCGGCGCGCTCGGCGTGCTCCTCGTGCTCACGGCAGTGTTCGCGCCCCGGATGCCGCTCATCGCCCTCTCGGACGACAGTGCCCGTTCGCTCGGGCTCGACGCCACGCGGGCGCGGCTCGTCGCGATCGTGCTGGGCGTCGCGCTCGTCGCCGTGGCCACGGCCCTCGCCGGACCCATCGCGTTCGTCGCGCTCGTGGCGGCGCCCATCGCGCGGGCGGTCGTGGGGAACGGGCAGGCCGCGCTCGCGGCATCCGCCCTCGTGGGCGCCGCCATCGTGCTCGTGGCCGACCTCGTGGCGCAGCACGCGTTCACGGGCGTCGCGGTGCCCGTGGGCATCGTCACGGGACTCATCGGCGCGCCATACCTCCTCTGGCTGATCGCGAGGGGCAACCGGAAGGGGTCGGACGGATGACCGGGACCGCATCGCACGGACTGCGAGCCGAATCGATCACGCTCGCCTACGACGGCCGAAGGGTCGTCGAGGGTCTCGACCTGGAGATCCCCGACGGACGCATCACGGCGATCGTAGGCCCCAACGCGAGCGGCAAGTCCACGTTGCTGCGGGGGCTCGCGCGCCTCATGCGCCCCGAGACCGGACGGGTGACGCTCGACGGCCGCGACATCCGCTCGTATGCGCCCAAGGAGTTCGCCCGCCGCGTCGCGGTGCTGCCGCAACAGCCGGTCGCCCCCGACGGCGTGCTCGTCGGGGAGCTCGTGTCGAGGGGCCGGCACCCGCACCGAGGCTGGTTCGGCGGGCGTTCGAGCGACGACGACCGCATCGTCGCCGAGGTGCTGGAGGCGACCGGCACGGCCGACCTGGCCGACCGGGCGGTGTCGGAGCTCTCGGGCGGCCAGCGGCAGCGCGTCTGGATCGCGATGGCCCTCGCCCAGCGGGCCGAGATCGTGCTGCTCGACGAGCCGACGAGCTTCCTCGACGTGAGCCACCAGCTCGAGCTGCTCGACCTGCTCACCGAGTCGAACCGGCTGCACGGCACGACCGTGGTGATGGTGCTGCACGAGCTCAACCTCGCCGCGCGCTACGCCGACCACCTCGTCGTCGTCGACGGGGGACGTATCGCCGCCGCGGGCGCACCGGCCGCAGTGATGACCGCGGAGACGGTCGGTTCGGCCTTCGGCCTCGAGTGCGTCATCGCCGCGGATCCGGTGGCCGGTTCGCCCATGATCGTGCCGATCGGGCGGTTTCACCGGGCCTGAAGTTTAGGTTAGGCTAACCTCAATCCACCCCATCGAAAGGGAACTCATGCACGCCCGACGCACGATCGCCGTCATCGCCGCCGCCGCAGCGGCCGCCCTCACGCTCGCCGGCTGCTCCTCGGCCGCCCCCGAGGAGTCCGGCCCGGCCGCGGCATCCGACGGCACGTTCCCCGTCACGATCGAGCACGCCTTCGGCGAGACGGAGATCCCCGCCGCGCCCGAGCGTGTCGCGACCTGGGGCTGGGGGAGCACCGAGGCCGCGCTCGCAGTCGGCGTCGTGCCCGTCGCGATGGCGCAGCAGTCGTACGGCGCGAACGCCGACGGCGTGCTGCCGTGGGTCGCCGACAAGCTCGAGGAGCTCGGCGTCGAGACCCCGGTCATCCTCACCGACGACGGCGAGGCCCCGCCCTACGAGGAGCTCGTCGAGGCCGCGCCCGACGTGATCCTCGCTCCCTACTCCGGCATCACCGAGGAGCAGTACGACCTCCTCAGCGAGATCGCGCCGACCGTCGCGTACCCCGACGAGCCGTGGACCACCCCGTGGCGCGAGACCGTCAGCATCGTCGGCACCGCGCTCGGCAAGGCCGACGAGGCGCAGGGCGTGCTCGACGACCTCGACGCGCAGCTCGCGGCGCAGGCCGAGGCCCACCCCGAGCTCGACGGGCAGACGATCGCCGCGGTCTGGGACGTCGGCGGCACCTTCTACGTCTACACGCAGGAGGACTCGCGCGTGGAGTTCCTCTCCGCGTTCGGCATCGAGGACGCGCCCGCCGTCGCCGAGCTCGCCAACGGCGACTCCCCGTTCTTCTACACGCTGAGCTACGAGCAGCTCGACCAGCTCGACTCCGACCTGATCCTCAGCTACCACGACACCCAGGCCGAGGCCGACGCGTTCCTGCAGTCGGCGCCCATCCAGGCCATCCCGGCGGTCGCCCGCGGCCAGGTCGCCCAGGTCGTCGGCACCGAGCTCATCGCGGCCGTCTCGCCGCCGACGGCGCTCTCGCTCACCTATGGGCTCGACCAGCTCGTCGCGTCGCTCTCGGCCGCCGCACAGGCGGGCTGAGCCGGCCACGACGAACCTGAACGGCCCGGATGCCGCAGCACGCGGCATCCGGGCCGTTCGGCGTCTCAGCGGCGGGGCCGCCGACGCGGGAGGTAGCCGCCGGCCTCGAGCCCGGCCTCGATCTCGAAGCGGTTCTGCAACGGATCGCGCCCGGCGATGAGATACAGCAGCGGGAAGAGCATCCCGTACGTCAGCCACTGCTCCTTGTGCACCGCCTCGTGGCCGAGCACGACGTCTCCAGCGTTCCGGTCGGTGAGGTAGCACCCGCCCACGCAGGAACCGCCGCGCCCGAAGGTCCACTTCGGCATGCCCGTGAAGACGAAGAGCCCCTGGCGCCGCTCGATCGGGCCCGTGCTCCAGAGGAATCCCCAGGTGAATCCGACGAGGGTCGCCCACCGGTACCCGGCGCGGCTGATGGGGGAATCGGTGAGCCGGATCGTCACCCGGCGCTCGCTCATGCCGCCGCCTCGGGCCGGCCGAGGTCCTCGAGCAGGCGCAGCCACACCTCGCTCATGGTGGGGAACGACGGCACCGCGTGCCAGAGCCGCGCGACCGGCACCTCGCCCACGACGGCGATCGTCGCGGCGTGCACCAGTTCGGCGACGTCCTGGCCGACGAACGTGGCCCCGATGACGACGTCGCGCTCGGCGTCGATCACGAGCCGGGCACGGCCGTCGTAGCCGTCGGCGAGGATGCCGGCGCCGCTCGCGGACTGCATCGGCACGTCGGCGATCCGGACCGCACGGCCCGCCTTCGCGGCATCCGCCTCGGTCAGCCCGACCGACGCGCACTCGGGCTCGGCGAACACCACCTGCGGCACGGCGGCGTGGTCGGCGGTGGCCACGTGCACGCCCCACGGCGACACGTCGACCGGTCTCCCGAGCGCCCTGGCCGCGATGAGGTCGCCGGCGGCGCGGCCCTGATACTTGCCCTGGTGGGTGAGCAGCGCGCGGTGGTTGACGTCCCCGACGGCGTAGAGCCAGTCGCGGCCGTTGCCGTCGCCGTCGGCGCCGCGGACGAGCATCGTGTCGTCGACGTCGAGCCAGGATCCGGGCTCGAGGCCCACGGTCTCCAGGCCGGCGCGATGGGTGCGCGGCCGCCGGCCGGTGGCGACGAGCACCTCGTCGGCGATCACCGTGGAGCCGTCGTCGAGGGTCAGAACGACCTCGTCGTCGCCGTTCCGCTCGACCCGCGTCGGCGTGACGCCGAGTCGCACCGTGGCGCCGAGGCCGCGCAGGCCGGCGGCCACCGCCTCTCCTGCGAAGGGCTCCATGCCGCCGAGCAGTCCGCTCCTGGCCAGCACCGTCACCTCGGTGCCGAAGCCGGCGAACGCCGTCGCCATCTCGACGGCGATCACGCCGCCGCCGATGATGGCGAGGCGGGCGGGCGGCGCCTTCACGCTGGTGGCGTCGCGGCTCGTCCAGGGTCGCGCGGCGGCGAGCCCGTCGATGGGCGGCACGACCGGATCGGATCCGGTCGACACCACCACGGCGTGGCGCGCCACGAGCGTCGTCTCGCTGTCGTCGGCGTGCGTCACCACCACCCGGCGGGGCCCGTCGATGCGACCGTGACCGCGTTCGAGCTGGATGCCCACGCTCGCCACCCAGTCGGCCGCGCCGTGGTCGTCCCAGTCGGAGACCCAGTAGTCACGGCGGCGGAGCACGGCGGCGACATCGAGTCGGCCCGTGATCGCCTCCGCGGCTCCCGGCACGCGCCGCGCGGCGCGGAGCACGGCCGCACTGCGAAGGAGTGTCTTCGACGGCACGCAGGCCCAGTACGAGCACTCGCCGCCCACGAGCTCGTGCTCGACGAGCGCCACCTCCAGTCCGCCGGCCCTGGCCCGGTCGGCCACGTTCTCACCGACCGGTCCGGCGCCGATCACGACGACGTCCACCTCGCGCTCCATGCGTCTCCCTCCGGGGCCCGATCGCGGCCGGGCAGCCATGGCCAGCCTAGGCAGGCGGGCGGATCCGCGTCACGCGTCGGTCGCCGTCCGCGTGCCGCCGGCCGACGTGAGCGCCGCCACGATGCGCAGGATCGTGGGCAGGTCGTCTTCGGCGGCCTCGGCCGAGCGCGGCGCGAAGCCGGCGATCGCCGCCCCCGCGAGTGGGAAGCGCGCGGCGACCGCTCGCAGGAGCGCGACGAGGGCGGTCGTGTCGACGCCGAAGGGCATCGGGTACGACAGGCCGGCCAGTGCCGACGGGTCGAGCACGTCGAGGTCGACGTGCACGAACACCTGACCGGCGCCGGTCTGCTCGAGCGCGGCGACGACCGCCGTGGGGTCGAGGAGGTCCTCGACGGTGAGCACGCTCACGGCGTGCTCGTCGATGAAGCGCGCCTCCTCGTCGTCGATCGCGCGGACGCCGCCGAGCACGAGCCGAGCGGGCGGGATGCGCGTGTCGGCGTCGAGGGCGAGCCCGTCGGCGCCCTCGCCCGCGATCGCCCGCAGGGTCATCCCGCCGAAGCCGCCCGAGGGGGACGACTCGGGCGTGTTCAGGTCGGGGTGCGCATCGAGCCAGAGCACGGCGAGGTCGCCGCCGCTCCGGCGGGAGGCGTGCGCGACCGCCGCGAGCGACGCGCCGCAGTCGCCGCCGACCGTGAGCGCCCAGTCGGGCACCAGCGCGAGCGCCTCCTCGGCTCGCTCGCGCACCCGGAGCAGGGCGCTGTAGCGGCGCACCCCCGAGCCGAGCTCGTCGCCGGCCTCCACCGGGACCTCGACGAGGACGGTCGCGGAGGCGGGCAGATCGCCGAGGATCGCGGCGGCACCGTCGGCATGGCTCATCGCGCGCGACGACACGGAGCCCTGCCACTGGGGAACGACGACGAAGGTTGCGGGCATGCCTCACAGTATCGCGCGGGCGCCCGACGTCGTCACTGGTCGGGGAAGCGGACCAGGCGCGCCTGCACGGCGAGCCCGAAGCTCGCCACCATCATGAATCCGAGCCCGAGCAGGCCGCCCACCGTCGTGGCGAGCACCACGGCCACGCCGTTGACGGCGATGAGGACCAGCGTCGTGTTCCAGAGCCACCGTCGCCCGGTGAGGCCCGTCGCGATGGCGGATGCCGCGAGCAGCACGACGCGCAGCCACAGGTCGACCGGCTGCCACACCGGGAGGCCGGACAGGGCGAGCACCGCGCCGATGACGAGGAGCAGCGTCCACGTGGCGAACAGCCCCCAGCTGGCCGGCACGGGACGCACCGAAGCCACGACGTCCACGACGTGCTCGTCGACGATCCGCACCCGCGTGCCGGTCCTCGGATACCCCGGCCCGTCGTCGCCGGACGGGTCGTCGGCGCGGGGTCGTCCGCCCCCGCCCGCGCGGCTCGCGGCGGAGCGCAGCAGCACCTCCTTGGCCAGGGTCGCATCGACGAAGCGCTCGCTCGACTCCTGCACCGTCGAGGGCGCTGCGCCGATGGCCCGGTCGGGATGGAGCTCCCGGGCGAGGCGCCGGTAGGCGTGGTCGATCTCGGGCTCGTCCGCATCGGGTGCGACACCCAGCACCTCGGCCGCCTCATCCGGCGTCATGCCCGAACGTTACCGCGTCACGCTGGGATCGCGCTTCGCGTCTGCGGGCCGGGTCGGCGCGCGTTGCGGCAGGGAGACGCGGATGCCGCGGGCACTGCTGCGCCCGCGGCATCCGTCATGCTCAGGCTCAGCCCGAGATGGCGCCCTGCGACGAACCGCCGGCCTTGAGGGCGGCGAGCCGGGCGTCGACCTCGGTGAGCTCGCCGAGGTCGTCGAGCTCGTTGAACTGCGCGTCGAGGCTGGATGCGGCGAGTTCGGCCTGCCCGCGCACGACGGCCTCCTCGCGGCGGATCTTGTCCTCGAACCGGCCGATCTCGCTGGTCGGGTCGAGGATGTCGATGGACTTCACCGCGTCGTTCACCTGGCGCTGCGCCTGTGCGGTCTTCGCGCGCGCGATCAGCTCGGATCGCTTGTTCTGCAGCTGGACCAGCTTCTCCTTCATGCCGTTGAGGCCCGACTTCAGCTTGTCGACGACCTCGGTCTGCGCCGCGATCTGGGGCTCGGCGGCGCGCGCCTCGTTCTCCGCGGAGATCTGGCGGCTGAGGGCGACCTTGGCGAGGTTGTCGAACTTGTCCGCGCCGGACGCATCGCCGGCCGAACGCAGCTCGTCGCCCTTGCGGCTGGCGGCGAGCGCCTTCTCGCCCCACTCGCGGGACGCCTCGACGTCCTCGCGGTGGTCGTCCTCGAGGAGGCGCAGGTTGCCGATGGTCTCGGCGATCGCGGCCTCGGCGTCGGCGATGCTGTTGGTGTAGTCGCGCACCATCTGGTCGAGCATCTTCTGCGGGTCCTCGGCCTCGTCGATGAGCGAGTTGATGTTCGCCCGCATGAGCTGCGAGATGCGGCCGAAGATGGACTGCTTAGCCATGGTGGTTCCTTTCGGTGATGGTCGGTCGTGGTCGGTCGTGGTCGGTGGTGGGGAGTCGTCGTGGTCCGTCGTGGTGATCGTCGGGTGGGCGGCGTGCTGGTCGGGCTCAGGTCGGCCGCTGCATCGTGGAGCTCAGAATCGACCTCCGCCCCCGCGACGCAACCGCGTGCCCGAGCCTCCGAAGCTGCCCGGCGACCGCCGGCCGCCTCCGCCGAAGCCGCCTCCGAAGCCGCCGCTGCTCCGACCGCCCCCGCCGCCGCCGAAGATGCCGCCGCCCCCGCCGCCCCCGCCTCCGCCGCCGCCGAGCATCGAGTTGATGAGGATGCCGCCGAGCACGGCCCCGAACACGTCGCCGCCCCGTCCGCCGCCCTGGGGCACGCCGCCGTAGCCGCCGCCGAAGCCGCCGCCTCCGCCGTAGGCGGTGTCGAACCCGCCCACGTCCTGCTGGGCGAGCGACATCGCCGTGCCGGCGAGGGACTCGG
The DNA here is from genome assembly GCF_031456545.1 of Agromyces sp. 3263. Lineage (NCBI taxonomy): Bacteria > Bacillati > Actinomycetota > Actinomycetes > Micrococcales > Microbacteriaceae > Agromyces > Agromyces sp. 3263. Next base: position 248,632 of record NZ_JAVDUV010000001.1, on the reverse strand, counting down.
CCCGCTGGGCGGTGCTGAGCGCCGCAGCCGGATCCACGGAGGCCAGTCCCTCGGCTTCGACGAGCAGGCGCCCGGCCTCGGCGAGGCGGGTCCGCGCTTCGGCGCCCACCGCACCGCGTCGGGCGACGAGGTAGTCCTCGGCCGCCTGCACCTGGGCGCGCGCGGTGTCCAGGGAGCGCCCGAGTTGGGCCTTCGCGCGCTCGAGCCGCACGGCCTGGTCGCGTGCGCCGGCGATCGCGGCGTCGATCTCGGCGTTGACCTGCTGAATCCGTGCGTGCGCCGCGAGCGGGTCGCGGCCCGGCCCCGTCATCCCGGCGCGGATGGCCGCGGCGTCCGACGCGACGCGGTCGGCGAGCGACGCGATGGCCGGGTCGCCGAGTCCGCGCCCGGTCTGCACGTCGCGCTCGAGGTCGGCGACGCCCGCCTCGACGGCCCGATCGGCCGTCGACAGGTCGGCGGCGAGGCGGTCGACGGCATCGACGAGCAGGTTCGCCTGGTCGACGGACTCCTCGGCGGCGCGGATCCCGACGGCGGCATCACCCGATCGTCCGGCTGCGACGGCGGTGGCCGCCTCCGAGAGCTCCTGCCCGGCGAAGGCCAGCCGGGCCTGTGCCTGCGCCTGGTTGTCGGCGACGGGCGCGAGGGCGGATGCCGCGTACTGGGCTGCGAGGGCGGCGAGGCGTTCTCCGGCCGGGCCGACGCGGGCCGCCGCGGCATCCGCTTCTTCGCGCACGCGCTGGAGCTCGGCCGGGGCGTTCCGTTCGAGCGCGCGGAGGGCGTCGAACCGCTCGGCCTGCTCGTCGAGCAGCGCGTCGGCCTCGCCGGCCAGGCGGAAGATGCCGCCGTACCAGGCGCGGCGTTCCGCGTCGGTGTCGGGATCGACGTCGTCGAGCTGCTGCTGCAGCGCGAACGCCTCGGCGAGCTTGGCCTTCGCGCCGTCGAGGGCGGTGCGGAAGGGGGCGGTGGCCTCCTCGCCGTAGGAGGCGACGGCGAACCCGAGCTCCTCCTCGCTCGTCTTCACGGCGTCGTCGGCCTGCACGAGCGCGCTGCCGGCCTGCCGGCGAAGTTCCTCGATCGAGGGCGGGGGAGGCCCGGCGGGCGTGGCGCTGCCCTCACCATCGGTTCCCTGCCGGCGGCGGCGCCGCGAGAGCACGATGGCGATGACGGCCACGACGATCGCCCCGATGACGATGAACCAGACCCAGCCCCACCCGCCGGAGCCGGCTCCGCTGCCGCCGGCGCTGCCGCCGCCCAGCGCGTCGGCTGCGGCGATCGCCGCGCCGGCCCAGTCGCCGTCGCGCAGCTCGGGCTCGATGACGTCCTGGCTGATGCGCTGGAGGTCGGCGTCGGACAGCGAGGCCTCCGAGTCGGCCGAGAGGTAGTAGGTGCGCCCGTCGACCGCGACGGCGAGCAGGTAGTCCTCGGCACCCATGTTGTTCGCGATCGCCGTGTCGTTGGCCCACGCGTCGGCGGCCTCGGGATTCGTGAACTCGCTCACGTAGGCGACGAAGAGCTGCCGCCCGCTCGCGTCCGCGTTCGCGTCGATCGCCGCCTCGACCTCGTCGAGCCGCGCGCCCAGGGCACCGACCGTGTCGACGACCGGGCTCGCGCCGAACTCGACCGGATCCTCAGCCCAGGCGGCCACCGGGGCGCCGAGCGCGAGCACCGCTCCGATGAGGATTCCGAGAACCGCGGACTTCCGACGTAGCGACGCCATGCACCAGTGCCTTCCCCGACCGAGCGGACCCCATCGAGTCTATGGTCGGTGCGGATGCCGCGTCCACGCCGTCGGGCACCGGACAGCACTGCGGGCCGAGCGCATTCCCGCGCATCGGCCCGCCATGTGTGAGTGCCCCCGGAGGGATTCGAACCCCCGACCTACGGTACCGGAAACCGGCGCTCTATCCCCTGAGCTACGGAGGCGCACAGCAGAAGACACTATCACTGCCAGGGGCGTCGCTCCGACACGAAGGGTCAGGCGAGGCTGACGCTCGCGACGGTGTCGAGGAGCTCCTCGCGCACGCGCCCCGCGAGCACGATGCGGGCGCCCCGGAGCACGGCGTCGCCGGGCACCCGGGTCGCCACCACGTCGGGGTACCACCGGCTGATGCGCCGGATCGCACGGCCGACCTCGTCGGCGAACGCGTCGCCGCCGAGGCCCGCGGTGGGCCCGGCGAGCACGAGCCGGCCGGGATCGAGCGTGGCGAGCAGGGGCAGGGCCACCCAGGCCACGCGCTCGGCGAGGTCGTGGAACACCGCCCGACGTGCCGCCTCGGCGTCGGCCGCCGCGAGTGCGGCCCGGGCCGCATGGTAGCCGTGCACGTCGAGGCCGTGATGACGCGCGAGGAGCGCGACCGCGCGCCCGCCCACGAGGTCCTGCGAGGTGCGGGCGCTCGGGTCGAGGGCGTGCGCGTCGACGGGCACCGGGAGGAAGCCGATCTCGCCCGCACCGCCGAAGCTGCCGCGGTGCAGGTCGCCCGCGACGTCGAACGAGGCGCCGACGCCGTTGCCGAGCCAGAGGAGGGCGAACACGTCGCTGTCCGCGCCTGCGCCGTGCTCGCGCTCCGAGACGGCCGCGAGATTCACGTCGTTCTCCACGTACACCGAGCGCGCGAGCTCCTCCTCGAGGATGGACTTCAGTCCGCGCACCGGCCAGCCGGGCAGGGTCTCGCTGAACAGCTCACCCGTGGGTCCGGGGTCGACGTACCCCGGGATGCCCACGCAGATGGAGTGCACCACGGCGGGATCCGTCCCGGCCGCAGCGCTCGCCTCGGCGATCGCCCGCGACACCTCCTCGACGGCGGATCGCTCCGTGGGATCACGCGGGAGCTCGATGCGGATGACCGGGCGGTCGGCGCCGGTCGCGTCGACGACGCTCGCCCGGAGCTCGAACGCGTCGAGGTCGAGGGCGACTCCGAGCGGCCGGTCGGTGCGGGCCGCGTAGACGACCGCACTGCGGCCGGCCGAGCCGGACGTGGTCCCGCGTTCCTCGATGCAGCCGGCCGCGAGCAGCCGCGACATCATCTGCGACGCCGTCGGCTTCGAGACGCCGACGAGCTCGCAGATGCGGTTCCGGGTGAGCGGGCCGTGGTCGAGGAGCACGGCGAGGCCCGCGCGGTCGTTCACGGCCCCCAGCCAGGAGGGCGTGCCGGTCGCGGAGTTGGCCGTCACGGTGCTGCCCGTCAGGCCGGCGGCAGGTTGCCGAGCACGGCGGTCACGAGCTGCTGGGCGTCGCCCGGCTCGAAGATCGCGGCGGAGTCGACCACGATCCAGTAGGGGCCGTGGAACACCTGCGCCTCGCCGGTGCCGCCCGCCTGCAGGAAGTACCCCTCGACGTCGGGCGGCGTGCCATAGGTGGGCACGGGCTTGCTCGTCGTCGCGGCCGCGTTGCGGCGGGCCTCGCCCGCGGTGGTGGTCGGCGTGGCGACGGCGATCTCGATGACCTCGCCGCTCGTCTGGTTGAGGTAGCCGCAGGCCGTGCCCTCGTCCTCCTCGACGACGGCGACGACGTTGGCCGCCGACGGCTCGTAGCCGGGGTCGGTGCCGAAGTTCGGGTTGAACGCGTAGAGCTGGTCGGCGGTGACGAGCGCGTCGCAGTCGATCGCGAACGGGATCGCAGGCTCGGCGGTCCCGGTCGGCTCGGGCGCGGCCGTCGGGCTCGCGGACGCCGTGGCCGTGCCGGTCGGCGCCTCGGATCCGCTGGGTACGGCGGGCCCGGGGGTGCAACCGGCGAGCACCGCGACGGATGCCGCGGCGAGCAGTGCGAGGCCGGAGGAACGGATTCGGAAGGGCGAAAGCGAGCGCGGCATGTGACGAACCCTACCAACCACGACCGGTAGGATTTGCGGGTGACTCCAGACGATCTTTCGCGTGCCCTGTTCGACCTGGTGAACGGCCTCGTCGCGCGACGTCGGGAGGCCGGATCCGAGGTCGAGCTGGAGCTCGTGCCGTCCCAGGTCACCCTCGAACGGCCCAAGCTGCGCGAGCACGGCGACTGGGCCTCGAGCATCGCGATGCGGGTGGCGAAGCCCCTCGGGTCCAACCCGCGCGAGATCGCCACCGAGCTCGCCGCAGACCTGGTGGGCATCGACGGCGTGGCGAGCGCCGAGGTGGCCGGGCCGGGGTTCATCAACATCCGGCTGGATGCTGCGGCGGCGGGTGCGCTCGCGAAGGCCATCGTCGACGCGGGGGCGGCCTACGGGCACGGCGACTCGCTCGCCGGCGGAGCGCGCATCAATCTCGAGTTCGTCTCGGCGAACCCGACCGGCCCCCTCCACATCGGCCACACCCGCTGGGCCGCGCTCGGCGACTCGATCGGGCGGGTGCTCCGCGCCGCGGGTGCCGAGGTCGCCAACGAGTACTACATCAACGACGCCGGCAACCAGATGGACACGTTCGGCGCGTCCGTCCTCGCCGCGGCGAAGGGCGAGCCCACGCCCGAGGGCGGCTATCCGGGCAGCTACATCGCCGACCTCGCCGCACGCGTGCTGGAGCGCGAGCCCAACCTGCTCGAGCTCGACGACTCCGTGGCGCTGCACACCGCGACCGAGATCGCCTACGAGCTGCAGCTCGGCGAGATCCGCCACTCCCTCGAGCGCTTCAACGTGCACTTCGACGTGTGGACGAGCGAGCGCCGCCTCCACGCGAAGGGCGACGACGCGCTGTCCGACGTCGACACCGCGGTCGAGCGCCTCCGCGCGCAGGGCCACGTCTACGACGAGGACGACGCGGTCTGGGTGCGCACCACCGACTTCGGCGACGACAAGGACCGGGTGATCCGCCGCGGCAACGGCGTCTACACCTACTTCGCCGCCGACGCGGCGTACTATCTCGACAAGGGCGACCGCGGGTTCGGGCACAAGATCTACCTGCTCGGCGCAGACCACCACGGCTACGTGCACCGCCTGAAGGCGCTCGCGGGGGCCGCGGGCGATGATCCCGAGAAGGACATCGAGGTGCTCATCGGCCAGCTCGTGAGCGTCAACGGCGCGAAGCTCTCGAAGCGCGCGGGCAACATCATCGAGCTCGACGACCTGCAGGCGTGGCTCGGCACCGACGCGCTGCGCTACACGCTGGCCCGGTATCCGGCCGATTCCCCACTTACGATCGACCCCGAGATCCTGCAGCGCCGCACGAACGACAACCCGGTGTTCTACGTGCAGTACGCGCACGCTCGCACGTGCGCGGTCGACCGCAACGCGGCATCCGTCGGCCTCGACCGCTCGTCGTTCGCGCCCGAGCTGCTCGTACACGAGACGGAGTCGGCGCTGCTCGGCGCCCTGCAGGAGTTCCCGCGCATCGTGGTGCAGTCCGCGGAGCTGCGCGAGCCGCACCGGGTCGCGCGCTACATCGAGGAGCTCGCCGGCCTCTATCACCGCTGGTACGACAACTGCCGGGTGCTGCCCCTCGGAGACGAGCCGATCGGCGATCTGCATCGCACGAGGCTCTGGCTCAACGACGCGACGGGCCAGGTCATCCGCAACGGCCTCGACCTGCTCGGCGTCTCCGCTCCGGAGCGGATGTGAGCGCCGGGCCGGGCCGCGACGACGAGTCGCAGCCGACGGATGCCGCAGCCGACGACCAGGGGGCCACAGCCGTGATCCCCGCCGACGAGCAGGCGACCGAGGTCATCGCGCCCGCGGCCGCCGCCCCGGCCGCGCCGGCCCCGGCGGCACCGGTGCCAGCCGCTGCGCCCGCGCCGGCCGCGGATCCCGCGGTCGCTGAGGCCGACGCCGACGCCGCGCCCCCGCGCCGCCGGCTCTCGCGCGCCGCCCGCATCTGGATCACCGTGGTCGCGATCGTGGTCGCCCTCGTCGCGCTCGTCGTGGTCGCCGACATCGTCATCCGCAACGTCGCCGAGGCCCGCGTCGCCGAGGAGATCCGGGCGAACCTGCCCGACGAGGTGAGCGGCGACGTCGACGTCACGATCGGTGGGTTCTCCGTGATCGCGCAGTACCTCTCGGGCAGCATGCAGCAGGTGGAGCTCTCGGCTCCCGAGCTCGCGGTGCAGGGCGTGCCGGTGAGCGTCGACGTGGTGGCCCAGGACGTTCCCGTCGACCTCGCGTCGCCGGTCGGGCAACTGACCGCTACCATCCAGGCGTCGCCCGAGGCCGTCAACCAGCTCGTGGCCTCGCAGGGCATCGAGGGCGTCGACGGCGACCTGACGTTCGGCGACGGCACCGTCGGCTACACCGGCTCCGTGAGCCTGCTCGGCTTCCCCATCGACTACACGGTCACGGCGCGGCCCACCGCGGCGGGCGACACGGTGCTGCTCGAGCCGGTCGGCGTCGAGCTCGGCAGCGGCGGCGGCTCGTTCGACGTGTCGGGCCTCGTCGACCGGCTGCTCGGCGACGACCCCGTGCCCGTGTGCGTCGCCCAGTACCTTCCCGAGGGCGTCGAGGTGCAGCAGATCGCGGTCGCCCCGGCCGGCGCGGTGGTCACGCTCGAGGGCGATGGCCTGCGCCTCGACCAGGCCACGCTCTCGCAGACGGGCTCCTGCCCCGCCGGCTGATCGGCCATGCGTGCCCCCGGCGGACCCGCGGGCGGGCACGACGCGGTCCGTCACCCGATTTCGGCGGGCCACCGGCGGCTCGATAGACTCGCGGGCAAGGCCGCCCCACAAGGGCGGCGCGCAGCAGGCTTCAGGAACCAATCCGGGTTCGCTCGCCGCGAGCGACCCCGTCGATTCTCCGCATCACGTTGAGGTTTCCCCGTGGCATCCACCGACGCAGCACCCCCATGGCTCCGCACGCCCGATGACGCCAACGCCCTCGCACCGAAGGTGTGGCCCGAGCGCGCCCACCGCGACGCCGACGGCCGACTCGTGCTGGGCGGGATCCCCGTCACCGAACTCGCCGAGCGGTTCGGCACGCCGCTCTACGTCGTCGACGAGGCCGACGTGCGGACCCGTGCGGCTCGCATGCTCGCCGCGCTCCAGGCGGCCGCGGCATCCGTCGGCACCTCGGCGACCGTGTACTACGCGGGCAAGGCGTTCCTCTCCGGCGCCATCGTCCGCTGGGTGACCGAGGCCGGGCTCGGGGTCGACGTGTGCACCGGCGGCGAGCTCGCCATCGCGCTCGCCGCGGGGGCGGACCCCGCGCGCATCGGCTTCCACGGCAACAACAAGTCGGTGGCCGAGATCGAGCGGGCGGTCGCCGCCGGCGTCGGCACGATCGTCATCGACAGCGAGGTCGAGATCGATCGGGTCGCGGACGCCGCCACGCGGGCCGGTCTCGTCCAGCGGGTGCGTCTTCGGGTGAACAGCGGCGTGCACGCGTCGACGCACGAGTTCCTGGCGACGTCGCACGAGGACCAGAAGTTCGGCGTCTCGCTCGACCGGGCCGTGGAGCTCGGCACGCGCATCCGGTCGCACGCCTCGCTCGACTTCCTCGGCCTGCACTGCCACATCGGATCCCAGATCTTCGACTCCGCCGGATTCGCGGAGTCGGCCGAGCGACTGCTCGCCGCGCACGCCGAGCTCGCCCGGGTGAGCCCGCTGCCCGAGCTCAACCTCGGCGGCGGCTTCGGCATCGCGTACACGGCCGCCGACGATCCGACCCCCATCGAGGAGATCGCGCTCGGCATCGCCGAGGCCGTCGCGTCCGGATGCCGCGTGCACGACGTGCCCCTGCCGAAGCTGGCGTTCGAGCCGGGCCGCTCCGTCGTCGGCACCGGCGGCGTCACCCTCTACACCGTCGGCACGGTCAAGCCCGTGCCGATCGAGGGCGGCTGGCGCCACTACGCCTCGGTCGACGGCGGCATGAGCGACAACCTGCGCACCGCGCTCTACGGTGCGCACTACTCGGCCCGCATCGCCTCCCGCGAGTCGGATGCCCCGCCCGCCCTCTTCCGCATCGCGGGGAAGCACTGCGAATCGGGCGACATCGTGGTCGATGCCGAGTACCTGCCGCACGACGTGACGCCCGGCGACCTCCTCGCGGTCGCCGCCACCGGCGCCTACTGCTGGTCGCTGGCCAACAACTACAACCACGTGCCCAGGCCGGCGGTCGTCGCCGTGCGCGACGGGGTGGCGCGCGTCATCGTCCGCGGCGAGACCGAGGCCGACCTCCTCGCCCGTGACGCCGGCCTCGAGGCATCCGACCGCTCCGACGTCGCAGAAGGGGCTCACGCATGATCGAGTACCGCACCATCCGAGTGGGACTCCTGGGCGCCGGATCGGTGGGGTCGCAGGTCGCGCGGCTGCTCCTCGAGCACTCCGACGAGCTCACGCAGCGCATCGGCGCCCGCATCGAGCTCGTCGGCATCGCGGTGCGCGACCCGGCCGCCAGGCGCGACGCCGACCTCCCGGCCGAGCTGCTCACCACCGACGCCGAGGCGCTCATCCTCGGCTCCGACATCGTCATCGAGCTGATGGGCGGCATCGAGCCGGCCCGCACGCTCGTGCTCGCCGCGATCGCGTCGGGCGCCGACGTGGTCACCGGCAACAAGGCGCTGCTCGCCAACCACGGCCCCGAGCTCTTCGCCGCGGCGGAGCAGGTCGGCGCACAGCTCTCGTACGAGGCGGCCGTCGGCGGGGCGATCCCGATCATCCGGCCGCTCCGCGACAGCCTCGCCGGCGACCGCATCGAGCGCATCCTCGGCATCGTGAACGGCACCACGAACTTCATCCTCGACCGCATGGACACCACGGGTGCGTCCCTCGAGGACGCCCTGGCCACGGCGACCGAGCTCGGGTACGCCGAGGCCGATCCCACCGCCGACATCGGCGGCTACGACGCGGCGCAGAAGGCCGCGATCCTGGCGAGCCTCGCGTTCCACACGAGCGTGCCGGTCGACGCCGTCCATCGCGAGGGCATCACGGGCGTCACCGCAGAGCAGGTCGACTCGGCACGGCGAGCGGGCTTCGTCGTGAAGCTCCTCGCGATCTGCGAACGGCTCGTCGACGACGAGACCGGCGAGGAAGGCGTGTCCGCCCGGGTCTACCCGGCACTCGTGCCGCGCAGCCACCCGCTGGCCGCCGTGCACGGCGCCAACAACGCCGTGTTCGTCGAGGCCGCCGCGGCCGGTCCGCTCATGTTCTACGGCGCCGGCGCCGGGGGAGTGCAGACCGCCTCCGCCGTGCTCGGCGACCTCGTGGCCATCGCCAGGCGGCACGTCATCGGCGGCCCCGGCACCGCCGAGTCCACCCACGCCGAGCTTCCCGTGCTCGACATCGGCCGCATCACCACGCGCTACGCGATCACGCTCGAGGTCGCCGACGAGCGCGGGGTGCTCGAGCAGATCGCGCACGTGTTCGCCGAGCACGGCGTTTCGGTCGAGCAGTTGCAGCAGAGCGTCAGCGGCGAGGCCGAGCGGGCTACGCTGGTCATCGGGACGCATGAGGCGAAGGAGTCCGCGCTCGCCGAGACCGTCGCCGCCCTCGCCCAGAGCCCAGTCGTCGCATCCGTCGCGTCCGTCCTCCGAGTCGAAGGAGCAGTGTGAACCACCCCACCCCCAAGGCAGGGTCGCGCCAGTGGCGCGGCGTCATCCGCGAGTACGCCGACCGGCTCGACGTCACGGATGCCACGCCCGTCGTCACCCTCGGCGAGGGCGGCACGCCGTTGCTCCCGGCTCCCGCACTCTCGCGCCGCACCGGCGCCGACGTGTGGGTGAAGTTCGAGGGCATGAACCCGACCGGTTCCTTCAAGGACCGCGGCATGACGATGGCCGTGACGAAGGCCGTCGAGGGCGGCGCGAAGGTCGTGATCTGCGCGTCCACCGGCAACACGTCCGCATCGGCCGCCGCCTACGCGACGCACGCCGGCATCAAGGCCGCCGTGCTGGTGCCCGAGGGCAAGATCGCCATGGGCAAGCTGAGCCAGGCCATCGCACACAACGCGGAGCTGCTGCAGGTGCAGGGCAACTTCGACGACTGCCTCGACATCGCCCGCGACCTCGCCGCCAACTACCCGGTACACCTGGTGAACTCGGTGAACAACGACCGCATCGAGGGGCAGAAGACCGCCGCGTTCGAGGTCGTCGAGGTGCTCGGCGACGCGCCCGACTTCCACTTCATCCCCGTCGGCAACGCCGGCAACTACACCGCGTACACGCGCGGCTACCGCGAGGACATCGCGGCGGGCAACGCGACGCGGCTGCCTCGCATGTTCGGCTTCCAGGCGTCCGGCTCCGCACCCATCGTGCGCGGCCAGGTCGTCCGCGACCCCGACACGATCGCGAGCGCCATCCGCATCGGCAACCCCGCGTCGTGGGAGCTCGCCCTGCAGGCGCGCGACGAGTCGGGCGGCTACTTCGGGGCCATCGACGACGACAAGATCCTCGAGGCGCAGCGCATCCTCTCGGCCGAGGTCGGCATCTTCGTCGAGCCCGCGTCGGCGATCAGCGTCGCGGGCCTCCTCGAGCGTTCGGCGGCAGGGGCGGTGCCCGCGGGTGCCCGCGTCGTGCTGACCGTCACGGGCCACGGACTGAAGGACCCCCAGTGGGCCCTGCGCACCGCAGACGGCTCGGACGTGCAGCCCACGGTGGTGCCGGTCGACACCGCGCAGATCGCCCAGGTGCTCGGACTGGCGTCATGACGAGCGCCGCGGTCGTGCCGGGCGGAGCCGTCGAGGCCTCGCTCGTCGGCCGCCGGGTGCACGTGAAGGTGCCGGCGACGTCGGCAAACCTCGGTCCCGGCTTCGACACCCTCGGCCTCGCGCTCGCGCGGTACGACGAGCTCGACGTCGAAGCGACGGATGACGCGGCCCACGTCATCGAGGTGCACGGCGTCGGCGCGGGGCAGGTGCCGCTCGACGAGTCGCACCTCGTCGTGCGCGCCATGGCGCACACCTTCGCGTACGCGGGCGTGCCGATGCCCACCATCCGCCTCGAGGCGCACAACGCGATCCCGCACGGCCGCGGACTCGGCTCCTCGGGCGCCGCGATCGTCGCCGGCGTGATGGCGGCGAGGGGACTGCTCGACGGGGTCGTGTCCTTCACGCCCGACGAGCTCCTCGAGCTCGCGACCGAGCTCGAGGGCCACCCCGACAACGTCGCGCCGGCGCTGTTCGGCGGCCTGACGATCGCGTGGGTCACCCCCGAGGGGCCGCGGCACAAGAAGCTCATCGTGCACCGGGGCGTCTCGCCGCTGGTGCTGGTGCCCGAACACGAGATGTCCACGGCGCTCGCGCGCTCGCTCCAGCCCGAGTCGGTGCCGCATTCCGACGCCGTCTTCAACGTGTCCCGGTCGGCGCTCCTCGTGGCGGCGCTCATCCAGAGCCCAGAGCTGCTGCTCCAGGCGACGGAGGACAAGCTGCACCAGCACTACCGCGCGCAGGCCATGCCCGAGACCGACCGGCTCATCCGGCTGCTCCGTGCCGCGGGGCATCCTGCCGTGGTGTCCGGTGCCGGCCCGTCGATCCTGGTGCTCGCCAGCGATCCGAGCGAGCGCGCCGAGGCGATCCGCCTGGTCGAGGAGTCGGCCGAGACCGCATGGCAGGCCCTGCCGCTCGCGGTGGACTTCCTCGGCGCCACCGTGACGGACGCCGCGCGCTGAGTCGGCGCGCCCGCGGCATCCGCTTTCCACACCGCGCGTCGTGCGTCGGAAACGGGTTCCGTTCGGTGTTAGGATTGGATCGCACCCGGCAGGCGACGCAAAGTTTCGCGTTCCCGGCCGCATCGTGCAATTCCCAGCAATCCATTGCTTTCGCTCTCGCGCATGTCTGCGCCACCGCGCACCGACATCGCTCGTGCCGGCGATCAAGCTCTCCTGGGTCGGCAACTCTCGCGACCAGGGGAAAGGAACATACCCAGTGACCAACGCAACCGACCACGCCGACGCGAGCGTGGCGAACCGCACCCGCCTGAGCGCCTTGAAGGTGGCCGAGCTCCAGGAGCTCGCCCTCTCCCTCGGCATCGTGGGTGCTTCCAAGCGCCGAAAGGGAGAACTCGTGGAGTTGATCTCCGCCCACCAGGACGGTGACGTCACCGCCGACGCCTCCGCCGAGGCGAGCGCCCCGGCCGTCGTGGCCGACACTCCCGTCGCAGACGCTCCCGCCGCCGACGCTCCCGCCGCCGACGTGCCCGTCGCCGACGCGCCGTCCGGCGAAGACGGGTCGACGGCAGACGCGCCCAGCCCGGACGCTCCGTTCGCGGCGCCCGCAGCGCCCGCCGACCAGCCCGTGCAGGCGCCCGTCGCCGACACTCCCGTCGCCGACGCGCCCGTCGCGGCCGAGGCTTCAGCCGCAGAGCAGGCAGCGTCGACGGATGCCGCATCCGCCCCGGTCGCGGCTCCCGCCACCCGTCAGCGTCGCCAGCCGCGCCGCGCGACGAGCTCCGGCACCGCCGCGGTGCAGCACGTCAACGCCGGCGGCGCCGGCGTCGAGCTCGTGCCCGCCGAGGCTGACGTCGACGCCCGCGAGGCGGCCCGCGCCGCCGTGCGCGAGGAGCTCGCCGCCGCCACCGGCGAGGGCGCCCGCGCCACCCAGCCCGCCGAGGGCGAGGGCGAGGCTCCCTCCGGTGACCAGCCCCGCCAGGGCCGCAGCCGCAACCGCGGCCGCCGCGGCGGAGAGCGCGCCGACCGCACGGAGCGCGCCGGCGACGACACGCAGAAGTCCGACGAGCGCCAGGGCCGCCAGAACGGCCAGGGCGGCGAGCGCCAGAACGGCGACGCCGGCCGCAAGGGCGACGAGCAGGGCAAGCCGGTGCGCGAGCGCCAGACCGAGTCCGACGCCGGCAAGGGGCAGGGCGACGGCCGCGGCCAACAGGGCCAGGCGCAGGCGCAGGCCCGCGATGCACAGCAACAGCAGCAGCTCGACGGCGAGGGCGGCCGCCGCAACCGGTACCGCGACCGCAAGCGTCGCGGGCAGGGTGCGACCGATGAGCTCGAGCCCGAGATCCTCGACGACGACGTGCTGATCCCCATCGCGGGCATCCTCGACGTCCTCGACAACTACGCGTTCGTGCGCACCACCGGCTACCTTCCCGGCCCGAGCGACGTGTACGTCTCGCTCGGACAGGTGAAGAAGTACAACTTGCGCAAGGGCGACGCGGTCGTCGGCTCGATCAAGCAGCCGCGCGACGGCGAGTCGAACAGCCGCCAGAAGTACAACGCGCTCGTGAAGGTCGACTCGGTCAACGGGCAGACCCCCGAGGAGTCGGCGGCACGCGTCGAGTTCCAGAAGCTCACGCCGCTCTACCCGCAGGACCGCCTGCGCCTCGAGACCGAGCCCACGAAGCTGACGCAGCGCATCATCGACCTGGTGGCGCCGATCGGAAAGGGCCAGCGCGGCCTCATCGTCGCGCCGCCGAAGGCGGGCAAGACGATCGTGCTCCAGCAGATCGCCAACGCGATCTCGATCAACAACCCCGAGGTCCACCTGATGGTCGTGCTCGTCGACGAGCGCCCCGAAGAGGTCACCGACATGCAGCGCACGGTGAAGGGCGAGGTCATCGCCTCCACCTTCGACCGTCCGGCCGAAGACCACACGACGGTCGCCGAGCTCGCCATCGAGCGCGCGAAGCGCCTCGTGGAGCTCGGCCACGATGTGGTGGTGCTGCTCGACTCGATCACCCGCCTCGGCCGCGCGTACAACCTCGCGGCACCGGCATCCGGTCGCATCCTCTCGGGCGGCGTCGACGCCTCGGCGCTGTACCCGCCGAAGCGCTTCTTCGGCGCGGCGCGCAACATCGAGAACGGCGGCTCGCTCACCATCCTCGCCACCGCGCTCGTCGAGACGGGCTCGAAGATGGACGAGGTGATCTTCGAGGAGTTCAAGGGCACCGGTAACTCCGAGCTGCGCCTCTCGCGCCAGCTCGCCGACAAGCGGATCTTCCCGGCCGTCGACGTGAACGCCTCGTCGACGCGTCGCGAGGAGATGCTGCTCTCGCCCGACGAGGTCAAGATCACCTGGAAGCTGCGTCGCGCCCTCGCAGGCCTCGACCAGCAGCCGGCGCTCGAGGCCGTGCTCGGCCGTCTCAAGGAGACGCAGTCGAACGTCGAGTTCCTCATGCTCATGCAGAAGTCGATGCCGGTCGCCAACGGCGCCGCTCACTCGCATGGGCACGAGACCGACCACCGGTAGGCCGCGTGTTCGAGTCCGTCCAGGCCATGCTCGTCGAGCACGGCGAGCTCCAGGAGCAGCTCGCCGACCCGGCGCTGCACGCCGACGCCGCGCGCGCCAAGAAGGTCAACCGTCGCTACGCCGAGCTCAGCCGCATCGTGGCCGCGCACGCCGCGTGGCAGGAGGCGGGCGACGACCTCGAGGCGGCGCGTGAGCTGGCCAAGGAGGACGACGCGTTCGCCGAGGAGGTGCCCTCCCTCGAGGAGGGCCTCGCCACGGCGCAGGAGAAGCTCCGGCGACTCCTGATCCCGCGCGACCCCGACGACGGGCGCGACGTGATCATGGAGATCAAGGGCGGCGAGGGCGGCGCGGAGAGCGCCCTCTTCGCCGGCGACCTGCTGCGCATGTACATGCAGTACGCGCAGTCCAAGGGCTGGAAGATCGAGCTGCTCGACCAGAACGAGTCCGACCTCGGCGGCTACAAGGACGTGCAGGTCGCGATCAAGTCGAACGCGACCGACCCCTCGCAGGGCGTGTGGGCGCACCTGAAGTACGAGGGCGGCGTGCACCGCGTGCAGCGCGTTCCCGTCACCGAGACGCAGGGCCGCATCCACACGTCGACGACCGGCGTCCTCGTCTTCCCCGAGGTCGACGAGCCCGAAGAGGTCGACATCAACCAGAACGACCTGAAGATCGACGTGTACCGGTCATCGGGTCCGGGCGGCCAGTCGGTGAACACCACGGACTCCGCGGTGCGCATCACCCACCTGCCGACGGGGATCGTCGTGTCGATGCAGAACGAGAAGTCCCAGCTGCAGAACCGCGAGGCGGCGATGCGCGTGCTGCGCGCGCGTCTGCTCGCGCGCCAGCAGGAGGAGCAGGCGGCCGCGGCATCCGATGCCCGCAAGTCGCAGATCCGCTCGATGGACCGCTCGGAGCGCATCCGCACGTACAACTTCCCCGAGAACCGCATCGCCGATCACCGCACCGGCTACAAGGCCTACAACCTGGACCAGGTCATGAACGGCGCGCTCGATCCCCTCATCGAGTCGGCTGTCCAGGCCGACGAGGAGGCGCAGCTCGCCGGGCTCGGCGACGACTGACACCGGGCGACCCGTGCGTCGATGAAGGGGTGGATGCCGCGGCATCCACCCCTTCGCCGTTCCCGGCTCGACGAGCCACGTCGACCGACCGCGCTAGATGTGCCAGTCGTGCACGCCGCGCGCGGCGTCCGCCGTGGCGTGCGAGAGGGGCTTGAACGTCGCGGGGATGCCGACGATGAGCGAGTGGGGCGGGGCGTCCTTCGTGACGACGGCGTTGGCGCCGACGGCGCTCCAGGCGCCGATCGTGACGTTGCCGAGCACCTTCGCCCCCGCCCCCACGGTGACGCCGTCCTCGAGGGTCGGATGCCGCTTCGCCCCGCGCGGCGTGCCCCGCGGCGCCTTCCCGCCCAGCGTGACGCCGTGGTAGAGCATCACGTCGTCGCCGACGATCGCGGTCTCGCCGATCACGACGCCCATGCCGTGGTCGATGAAGAAGCGGCGGCCGATGTGCGCACCGGGGTGGATCTCCACCCCGGTGAGGAAGCGCACGAACTGCGAGCCGAGCCGGGCGGGCAGGCGGAAGCCGCTCTGCCACAGCCGGTGCATGAGGCGGTAGCCCCAGATGGCGTGCAGGCCCGAGTACGCGAGCGCGACCTCGGCGGCACTCCGTGAGGCGGGGTCGTGGGCGCGAGCGGTGGCGATGTCTTCCCGGAGGCTGGCGAGGATTCCCACCCGCTCAGTCAAGCAGACCTTCGTACAGCACCGTGGACAGGTAGCGCTCGCCGTAGCTCGCGACGATCACGACGATGGTCTTGCCGGCGTTCTCGGGCCGCTTGGCGAGCTCGACGGCGGCGTACACCGTCGCGCCCGACGAGATGCCGCCCAGGATGCCCTCCTCGATGCCGAGGCGACGGGCGGTGGCGACGGCCTGGTCGATGTTCACGTCGATGATCTCGTCGTAGACCTCGCGGTCGAGGATCTCGGGCACGAAGTTCGCCCCGATGCCCTGGATCTTGTGCGGGCCGGGCTGTCCGCCGTTCAGGATCGGCGACTCGGCGGGCTCGACGCCGACGATGCGCACCTCGGGCTTGCGCTCCTTGAGCACCTGGCCCACGCCGCTGATCGTGCCGCCCGTGCCGATGCCGGACACGAAGACGTCGACGCCCCCGTCGGTGTCGTTCCAGACCTCCTCGGCCGTCGTGCGTCGGTGGATCTCGACGTTGGCCACGTTCTCGAACTGCTTTGCGAGCACCGCGCCGGGCGTCTCCGCGGCGATCTGCTCGGCCCGCGCGACGGCGCCCTTCATGCCCTCGCCGCCGGGGGTGAGCACGAGCTCGGCGCCGTAGGCGCGCAGGAGCGCGCGACGCTCCTTCGACATCGTCTCGGGCATGGCGATGACGACCCGGTAGCCGCGCGCGGCGCCGATCATGGCGAGCGCGATGCCGGTGTTGCCGCTCGTGCCCTCGACGATGGTGCCGCCGGGCTGGAGCTCGCCCGAGGCCTCAGCGGCGTCGACGATGCCGACGCCGAGGCGGTCCTTGACGCTCGCGGAGGGGTTGTAGAACTCGAGCTTGGCGAGCACGGTCGCCGCTGCGCCGTCGGTCACGCGGTTCAGGCGCACGAGCGGGGTGCGACCGAAGACCTCGGTGATGTTGTCGAAGACCTGGGCCATGGTGCTTCCTCTCGGGGGTGCAACTCGGTGCGACTCGGGTGTGCGAGCGACGGCGGATGCCGCGGCTCAGCCTACGGCCGCACCCGCGCCCGGTCACGTGCGTTACATTCCATTTCGTGGATGAACGCATGCCGCCGAAGGGCGAACGCGACGTGAGGACCCTTCGCGGGCAGACGGCGGCGCGCCTCGGTGCGGCGGGCGTTCCGGATCCCGAGGTCGACGCCGACCTGCTCATCGGCCACGTGCTGGGGCTGTCGCGTGGCGGCGTGCAGGCGCGTGCCGTCATGGGTGGCGTGCTCGACGACGAGGAGGCGGCGGCGTTGGAGGCGCTGGTCGTGCGCCGTGCGGCGAGGGAGCCGCTGCAGCACCTCACCGGGCGTGCGGCGTTCCGCTCGCTCGAGCTCGCGGTCGGACCGGGGGTCTTCGTGCCGCGGCCCGAGACCGAGCAGGTCGTGCAGCTCGCGATCGACGCGCTGCGCGCCACGGCGGAGCCCGAGCCCATCGCCGTCGACCTCGGCAGCGGCAGCGGCGCCATCGCGCTCTCGATGGCCACCGAGGTGCCGCATGCGCGGGTGTGGGCGGTCGAGAACTCGCCCGAGGCGTTTCCGTGGACGCGGCGGAATGTCGAGGAGGTGGGCGCCGCGAACCTCGAACTCGTGTTCGGCGACCTCGCCACGGCGCTCGCCGAGCTCGACGGGCGGGTGGCGGTCGTGATCTCGAACCCGCCCTATGTGCCTGCCGCCGAGATCCCGGTCGACCCCGAGGTGCACCTGCACGACCCGGTGGCCGCGCTCTACGGCGGCGAGGACGGGCTCGATGTCGTCCGCGTGCTGTCCCGGCGCGCGGCCGAGCTGCTGCATCCGGGAGGCGTCCTCGTGATCGAGCACGCCGAGCACCAGTCGGCGGCGATCGCGGGCATCCTCGCGGGCGACGGATGGCGCGCCGTCGCGCATCACCGCGACCTCACGCTGCGCGACCGGGCGACGACCGCGATTCGCTGAGCGCCGGCATCCGGCCCGGCCTCACCTGGCGCGGTCGAGGCGTTCCCGTTCGCGCTCGGCCCGCTCGCGCTCGCGCCGGTCCCGGTCCGCCCGTTCCCGTCGGGCGGGCGCGTCGGCCTGCTTCTCACGGTCGAGGGCCTGCTTGATCGCGTCGCGCTCGCGCTTGCGGGCGTCGCGCAGCGCCTTCTCCGCCTCGCGCCTGGCCTTCGCGGCCTCGCGCACGTGCCGGTCGCGGGGGAGGGCCACCTCTGGAGCCGGCGCAGCGGGCCGGGGCGGCGCGATGCCGGCCTCGACCTGGCCGACGTGGAACTCGATGCCGTCGAGGATGCGCTGGAGGCCGAACGCGAAGTCGTCGTCGCCCTCGACCGCTGCCGATCCCGGCTCGGCGACGTAGCCGCCGGCGAGGAGGAGCGGCTGGAGGTACGGGAACCGCTCGGGGGTGACGAGTTCGACGAGCGCGCCGAAGGCCCGCTCACCCGACACCTCGGCCGGGTCGGATGCCGCCGCGGCGGCGACCAGGTCCCGCTCCTGGGCGCTCGTGGCCCGCGCGTAGGAGGTGAGCAGGAGCAGCGTCGACATCTTCTCGCCGTCGCTGAGGGGCAGGTCGCGCGCTTCGCGCAGGAACCAATCGACGATCGTGAGGCTGTTGGGCGTGATGGGCGCGCCCGACACCGGGATGTCGACGAGCCAGGGGTGTGCGCGATACGCCTCGCGGATGGCGAGCACCCAGGCGGTGACGCCGTCGCGCCAGGCGCGCTCGACCTCGTCGTCGGGAACCGGCATGGTGCTCGCCGCTTCCTGCATGAGGAGGATCAGGTCGTCCTTGCTCGTCACGTACCGGTAGAGCGACATGGTCGTGAAGCCGAGCGAGGTCGCGACGCGGCTCATGGAGACGGCGCCGAGCCCCTCGGCGTCGGCGATCTCGATGGCCGCCTCGACGATGCGCTCGATCGAGAGCTCGCGCTTCGGCCCCCGTTGCGGGTGGGCCGCGATGCCCCAGGCGAGCGCGACGCCTCGGGGGAGCTCGGGGTCGGGCTGCTCGTCGGGTGACGTGGGGTTGGGCATCGGCTCCCGTTCTCGTCCGTCGCGTGGTGCTCGGGTGTTGACGACAGTCTAGAACTGTGTATTACTTAAACAACAGTGGATCACATACACAGTTTGCCGCATACGCAGACACCATCGGACACCTACGAAAGGAGCAGCACATGACACTCGCCATCGACGCACGCGCGCTGCGCAAGCGCTTCGGTCGCACCGAGGTGCTCGCCGGGCTCGACCTCACGGTCCCCGCCGGCAGCGTGTTCGCCCTGCTCGGGCCGAACGGCGCGGGCAAGACGACCACGATCAACATCCTCACGACGCTCGTGACCCCCGATTCGGGCACCGCCGCGGTCGCGGGCCACGATGTCGTCGCCGACGCCCAGGAGGTGAAGCGCCGCATCAGCCTCACCGGGCAGTCGGCTGCGGTCGACGGCGTCCTCACCGCCACCGAGAACCTCGTCATGATGGGCCGGCTCTCGGGTCTGTCGCGTGGCCAGTCGAGGGTCCGGGCGGGCGAGCTCCTCGACCGCTTCGACCTCGCGGATGCCGCGGCCCGTCGGGTCGGCACGTACTCCGGCGGCATGCGGCGGCGACTCGACCTGGCCCTGAGCCTCGTCGTCGCGCCGGCCGTGCTCTTCCTGGACGAACCGACGACGGGCCTGGACACCCGCAGCAGGCAGGAGGTGTGGAGCGTCATCCGCTCGCTCGCGGGTGCGGGCACCACCGTCTTCCTCACCACGCAGTACCTCGAGGAGGCCGACCGCCTGGCCGACCGCATCGCGGTGCTCGACCGGGGCCGGATCGTCGCCGAGGGCACGCCCGAGGAGCTGAAGGCCCGCATCGGCGGCGATGTCGTCGAGTTGCGCGATGCCGACGGCACCCTGCTGCTCGAACTCCCCACCGACGGCAGCGTGCACGGCCTGCGCGCCGCCCTCGACGAGCTCGACCGCAGTCCCGCGGCGGCCGCCGACGGCGTCTCGGTGTCGATCCGCCGCCCGAGCCTCGACGACGTGTTCCTCGACCTCACCGATCGTGACGCCGCATCGGCGTCTCCCGAGCTCATGGAAGCGAAGTGACCGCGATGACCACCACCAGCACCAGTGCCGCTCCCGGCCGCGCGAGCGGCGTCCCCGCACCGTCGGACCTCGTCCGCCCGCGCATCGGCGCCTTCGCGGCCGAGTCGACGTTCATCGGCCGCAGCCTCCGCCACTCCGTCCGCGACGTCGAGGCGGCGACCATGGCGATCGTCCTGCCGGTCATGCTCATGCTGCTGTTCACGTACATCTTCGGCAACGCCATCGACCCCTCGGGCGGCTACGTCGACTACGTCGTGCCCGGCATCATCCTGCTCTGCGCCGGGTTCGGCGCGGCATCGACCGCGGTCTCGGTCGCGAACGACATGACGACCGGCATCATCGACCGCTTCCGCACGATGCCGCTGCGCAGTGGCGCGGTGCTCACCGGCCACGTCGTCGCGAGCCTCGCCCGCAACCTCGCCGCGTCGGCCGTCGTGATCCTCGTCGCGCTGCTCGTCGGCTTCCGGCCGACGGCCACTCCGATCGAATGGGTCGGCGTGTTCGCGCTCGTGGCGCTCTGGATCCTCGCGATCACCTACCTGTTCGCGGCGATCGGGCTCGCGGCGTCGACACCCGAGGCGGCGAGCGGCTACGGATTCATCCTGCTCTTCCTGCCCTACCTCTCGAGCGCCTTCGTACCGGTCGACACGATGCCCGACTGGCTGCAGTGGATCGCCGAGAACCAGCCGATCACGCCCATCATCGAGACCCTCAGGTCGCTGCTCATGGGCACGCCGATGGGCGACTCGGCCTGGTGGGCCGTCGGCTGGTGCGCCGTTATCATCGCCGGCTCCGCCGCGTGGGGCGCGTGGCTGTTCCGCCGCAAGGCGGGGCGTCGCTGAGCGCGACCGCCGAACCGCCGTCGGATGCCGCGAGCCGCCCGGTTCGCGGCATCCGTCGCGTCCGCCGACCTCGCGCGGGAGCGCGCGTGCCCAGGCCCCGAGGACGGCAAGCCCGCTGGTCTAGAATCGAGCGGTCATGACTGCCATCTACGACTGTTCGGTCGATTCCCAGCTGCTCACCGGCATGCGCCTCGCGCGCGGCGCCATCGGACGCGGCGAGCTCGTGGTGATCCCCACCGACACGGTCTACGGCGTCGCCGCCGACGCGTTCTCGGCTGCGGCCGTCGCGCGCCTCCTCGAGGCGAAGGGTCGCGAGCGCACGTCGCCGCCGCCCGTGCTGATCCCCGGCATCCCCACGCTGGACGCACTCGCCGCCGAGGTGCCCGAACCGGTGCGCCGGCTCGTCGCCGAGTTCTGGCCCGGCGGACTCACGGTCATCCTGCACGCCCAGCCGTCGCTGCAGTGGGACCTCGGCGAGACCCGCGGCACCGTCGCCCTGCGCATGCCGGCCAGCCCGATCGCGCTCGAACTGCTGAGCGAGACCGGCCCGCTCGCCGTGTCGAGCGCCAACCTCTCGGGGCAGCCGTCGGCGACGACCGCGGCCGACGCCGAGGCGATGCTCGGCGAGTCGGTCACCGTCTACCTCGACGGCGGACCGGCCGGCACGGGGTACGAGGCGATCGGCGAACGGCCCGGCGACACGTCCTCGACGATCGTCGACGCCACCGGGCTCACCGCCGACGGGGGAGTGCTCCGCATCGTGCGCGCCGGCGTGATCTCGCGCGAGCGCATCGCGGCGGTCGTCGGCGACGAGCTGCTCGCGCCCATCGAGGGTGCGGCGCCCGCGACGTCCGTCGCCCACGAGGGCTCGCCCGACGCATCCGTCGCCGACGGGGGCTCACCCGCGGCATCCGTCGCCGATGAAGCGGATGCCGCCGCCTCATGACCCTCTTCCTCGCGCTCGCCCTCGTGGCCGCGCTCGTCACCTTCGGCGGATCCGTCCTGGTCTGGAAGCTGAGCCTCAAGTACCGGCTCTACCCGAAGATCCGCGAACGCGACGTGCACACCCGCCCCACCCCGCGCCTCGGCGGCATCGCGATGTTCGTCGGCATCCTCGCCGCGATCGGGGCGGCCGCGTTCGTCTCGTCGCTCGGATCCACCCGGTTCTCGAACGTCTCGATCATCTTCCAGAACCCCGCGCAGATGCTGGCGATCCTCGGGGCGGCGCTGCTCATCGTGCTCATCGGAGTGGCCGACGACATCTGGGACCTCGACTGGACGACGAAGCTCGCCGGGCAGTTCGTCGCCGCCGGACTGATCGCCTGGCAGGGCGTCTCGATCGTCTCGCTGCCGATCGGCGGCATCACGGTCGGCTCGTCGTGGATGAGTGCGACCATCACGGTGTTCACGATCGTGCTCGTGATGAACGCGATCAACTTCATCGACGGGCTCGACGGCCTCGTCGCCGGAGTCGCCCTCATCGCCAACGGAGTGTTCTTCCTCTACACCTACCTCCTGGTGCAGAAGACGTCGCCGCTCAACTACTTCAACCTCGCGTCGCTCCTCGCGATCGTGATCGTCGGCGCCTGCATCGGCTTCCTGCCGCTCAACTGGCACCCCGCCAAGCTGTTCATGGGCGACGCCGGGGCGCTGCTCATCGGCCTCCTCATGGCCACCTCGGCGATCTCGGTGACCGGCCAGATCAACCCGGCCGCCGTCGGCATCCAGGACCTCTTCGCCGCGTTCATCCCGATCATCCTGCCGTTCGCGGTGCTCGTCATCCCGCTGCTCGACTTCGGGCTCGCCGTCGTCCGGCGGCTGCGAGCAGGCAAGTCGCCGTTTTCCGCCGACCGGAAGCACCTGCACCACCGGCTGCTCGACATGGGCCACTCGCACCTGAACGCCGTGCTCATCTTCTACGCGTGGACCGCGGTGGTGTCGATCGGATGCCTCCTCACGTACGTGCTGCCCGTCTACCTCGGGACGAGCGCCATGTGGGCGTTCGCCTTCATCGGCGTGGGCTTCGTGGTGTGCGCTGCGATCACCCTGGCGCCCCTGGGCCGCCGCAAGCGCCTCACGGTGGCCGCGGAGGCCGAGACGCCCGACCTGCCCGAGGGTGTCGTCTTCGACGAACTCGAACCGAAGCCCGTCCCCGTGACCGTCCCCGATGAGCCCAGCCGGCCAGCCTCCGGCGACCCCGAACTGGAGCACGATGACCGACGCACGGCCTGAGCCCGCCGACCGCACGCCCACCTCGAACCCGGTGCTGCGCCGCGCCCTCGCGTGGGGCGGTGCGCTCGCGACGGTCGTGCTGGTGGTGAGCGCCGTCCTCGGGCTGGTCTTCGCAGGCACCGAGGGGCTCGTCAGCGCCCTCATCGGCACGCTCATGGCGGTGATCTTCATGGGCATCACGGCGGCCAGCATCCTGCTCGCCAACCGGTACGCCTCCAGCGACGTCTTCGTCGGCGTGTTCTTCGCGATCGTGCTCGGCGGATGGCTGCTGAAGTTCATCGTCTTCATCGTGCTCGTCGTCGTGCTCCGCGACGCGTCCTGGCTCAATCCGGTCGTGCTGTTCCTCAGCCTCGTCGCCGGCGTCATCGCGTCCCTCGTCGTCGACGTGCTCGTCGTCGCGAAGTCCCGCATGCCCTACGCGAGCGACGTGCAGCTGCCGAAGGCACCCACCGACGACTGAGGTCCACCTGAATTCGTCCGCTCGTAGAAGTTGTTGCTAGAGTATTGACGATCCCCCCGGTTTCCGCTCGGCTTCGGCATGTGCGGAATCCGTTCCATGTTCGTCGACGCGAGAGCCGAGCTCCACGCCCCGAAACAGGAGATAGCGCTGCTAGCTAACGCTCTGAACCTGCTGGTTCCGATGTCCACCGACGATGGTGGCTTCCACGGTCCGTCGATCGAGGAATTCTTCCCGGGGGCACTGCTCTTCGGCGGTACTCCGTTCGAGATCAACCGCATCACGCTCGTGCGCATCGTCGCCGTCGTCGCGCTGCTCCTCGTCTTCTGGCTCGGCACGCGCAAGATGCGTCTCGTGCCGGGCCGGTTCCAGAGCCTCGTCGAGATGGGACTCGACCTCGTTCGCGTGAACATCGCCGACGACCTGCTCGGCAAGAAGGACGGCAAGCGGTTCCTGCCGATCCTCACCACGATCTTCTTCATGGTGCTGTTCATGAACCTCACGGGTGTCATCCCGTTCCTGAACATCGCGGGCACGTCGGTCATCGGCGTGCCGCTGGTCCTCGCGATCGTGGCCTACGCCGCGTTCATCTACGCGGGCGTCAAGAAGAGCCCGAAGAACTTCTTCAAGAACTCGCTCTTCCCCGCCGGCGTGCCGTGGCCGGTGTACATCATCGTGACGCCCATCGAGCTGATCTCGACGTTCATCATCCGCCCGATCACGCTCACCCTCCGACTCATGATGAACATGATCGTCGGGCACCTCCTGCTCGTGCTCTTCTTCTCGGCGACGGCGTTCTTCGTCGTGCAGCTCGGCGGCTGGTACACCCTCCTCGGGGTGGGCAGCCTGGCCTTCGGCTTCGTGTTCACGCTGTTCGAGATCCTCGTCGCCGTCCTGCAGGCCTACGTCTTCGCCCTCCTCACCGCGGTCTACATCCAGCTCGCGGTCGCAGAAGAGCACTGAGCCCGGGCACCCGCCCAGCACATCCCTAGGAAAGGAAAACCCAACGTGGACGCAACTACCGTTCTCGCTGAGATCAACGGCAACATCGCAACGGTCGGTTACGGCCTCGCGGCCATCGGCCCCGCCATCGGCGTGGGCATCGTGGTCGGCAAGACCATCGAGGGCGTCGCCCGCCAGCCCGAGCTCGCCGGCCGCCTCCAGGTGCTGATGTGGATCGGCATCGCCTTCACCGAGGCGCTCGCCTTCATCGGCATCGCCACGTACTTCATCTTCGTCTGATCCCCTTCGCCGCTATCTAGGAGGCCAATGTGCTCCACGCAGTTCTGAGCGCTGCGACCGAGGCTGCCGAGGAGAACATGAGCCCGGTCGTCCCCGAGCCCTATGACATCATCGGGTCGGCGATCTGCTTCGTGATCATCCTCGTCTTCTTCTGGAAGTACGCGCTGCCGCGCGTCCAGAAGATGCTCGACGAGCGCGCCGAAGCCATCGAGGGCAACATCGCCAAGGCCGACGAGGCGCAGCGCAAGGCGGAGGCGGCACTCGAGGAGTACACCGCCCAGCTCGCCGACGCGCGCGCCGAAGCCGGTCGCATCCGCGAGACCGCCCGCGAGGACGGCAAGAAGATCGTCGCCGAGGCGAGGGAGCAGGCCTCCGGAGAAGCGGCCCGCATCACCGCCGGCGCACAGGCCCAGATCGAGGCGGAGCGCCAGTCGGCGCTCGTCTCGCTGCGGTCCGAGGTCGGCACCCTCGCGATCGACCTCGCGTCCGGCGTCATCGGCGAGAGCCTCTCCGATGACCGCAAGGCGCAGAACGTCGTCGACCGCTTCCTCGCCGATCTCGAGGCGAGCGAGCAGGCGGCTGCCGGAGGGAAGAAGTAACCCATGGGTAGCGCTACGAGAGGGGCCCTCGCCGACATGCGAGCGGCGCTCGCCGAGCTCGGTCGTGCCGAGCTGACGGTCGCCGAGGACCTCCTCGCGGTCGGCCGGGTCGTGGGCGCGTCGTCGCAGCTGCGCTCGGCGCTCACCGACACCGAGGCGGATGCCGCGCAGAAGCGCGCCCTGGTGGAGGCGGTCTTCGGCCCGAAGATCACCCGCGCCGCCGCGTCGCTGCTCTCGGCCGCCGCCACCGCGCGGTGGTCGAGCGGCGACGACTTCCTCGCCGGCATCGAGGAGCTGGGCTACCGCGTCGCGGCCGAGTCCGCTCCCGAGGGCGTGCAGGTCGATGCCGAGCTCTTCACCGTCGAGCAGGCCGTGGCCTCCGACGACGAGCTCGAGCTGGCCCTCGGCAGCAAGCTGAGCCCGACCGCGTCGAAGACCCAGATCGTGGACCGGCTGCTGGGGGGCAAGGCCGCACCGCAGACCGTCGCCATCGTGCGCCACCTCGTGGAGCAGCCCCGCGGCCGTCGCATCGGCGAGGCGCTCCGCCACGCGGCATCCGTCGTCGCCGACCAGCGTGGATTCGATGTCGCGACGGTCACGACCGCCGTCCCGCTCACGCCCGAGCAGCTCGCCCGGCTCCAGCAGGGCCTCGCCGCCCAGACCGGCCGCCGAGTCCGATTCGACACCATCGTGGACCCCGCCGTGCTCGGCGGAGTCCGCGTGCAGATCGGCGACGACGTCATCGACGGCAGTGTCGCCAGCCGCCTCAGCTCGCTGAGGCAGAAGCTTGCCGGCTGACCGCCGGACGAAACGACCGGCGTCCTGCGCCGCGACAGACCAGTAGCTGTACAACCGGTACAGAAAAGGGAAAGACAATGGCAGAACTCTCCATCAGCCCCGACGAGATCCGTTCGGCTCTCTCGGAGTTCGTCTCGTCGTACGAGCCGGGCACGGCGCAGAAGACCGAGGTCGGATACGTCACCGACGCCGGCGACGGCATCGCGCACGTCGAGGGACTGCCCTCGGTCATGGCGAACGAGCTCATCCGCTTCGCCGACGGCACGCTCGGCCTCGCGCTCAACCTCGACGAGGACGAGATCGGCGTCGTCGTGCTCGGCGAGTTCACCGGCATCGAGGAGGGCATGGAGGTGACCCGCACGGGCGAGGTCCTCTCGGTCCCCGTCGGCGAGGGCTACCTCGGCCGTGTCGTCGACCCGCTCGGCAACCCGATCGACGGCCTCGGCGAGATCACCGGCCTCGAGGGCCGTCGTGCCCTCGAGCTGCAGGCGCCCGGCGTCATGCAGCGCAAGTCGGTGCACGAGCCCCTCCAGACCGGCATCAAGGCCATCGACGCGATGATCCCCGTCGGCCGCGGCCAGCGTCAGCTCATCATCGGCGACCGCCAGACCGGCAAGACCGCCATCGCGATCGACACGATCATCAACCAGAAGGCGAACTGGGACTCGGGCGACCCGAACAAGCAGGTCCGCTGCATCTACGTGGCGATCGGCCAGAAGGGCTCGACCATCGCGGGCGTCAAGGGCGCCCTCGAGGACGCCGGCGCCATGGAGTACACCACCATCGTGGCGGCTCCCGCGTCCGACCCGGCCGGCTTCAAGTACCTGGCGCCGTACACCGGCTCGGCGATCGGCCAGCACTGGATGTACGACTCGAAGCACGTCCTGATCATCTTCGACGACCTGTCGAAGCAGGCTGAGGCCTACCGTGCCGTGTCGCTGCTCCTCCGCCGCCCGCCGGGCCGCGAGGCGTACCCCGGCGACGTCTTCTACCTGCACTCGCGTCTGCTCGAGCGCTGCGCCAAGCTCTCCGACGAGCTCGGTGCCGGATCGATGACCGGCCTGCCGATCATCGAGACCAAGGCGAACGACGTCTCGGCGTACATCCCGACCAACGTGATCTCGATCACCGACGGCCAGATCTTCCTCCAGTCCGACCTCTTCAACGCGAACCAGCGTCCGGCGGTCGACGTGGGCATCTCGGTGTCGCGAGTCGGCGGCGACGCGCAGGTGAAGTCGATCAAGAAGGTCTCGGGCACGCTGAAGCTTGAGCTCGCCCAGTACCGCTCGCTCGAGGCGTTCGCGATGTTCGCGTCCGACCTCGACGCCGCGAGCCGTCGCCAGCTCGCCCGCGGCGCACGCCTCACCGAGCTGCTCAAGCAGCCCCAGTACTCGCCGTACCCCGTCGAGGAGCAGGTCGTCTCGATCTGGGCCGGCACCAACGGCAAGCTCGACGAGGTCCCGGTCGAGGACATCCTGCGCTTCGAGCGCGAGCTGCTCGACTACCTCGGCCGCAACACCGAGGTGCTCTCGACGCTGCGCGACACGAACGTGCTGTCCGACGAGACGGTCGCGACCCTCGAGGCCGAGGTCGACAAGTTCAAGCTCGAGTTCCAGACCGGTGAGGGCAAGCCGCTCGCCTCGGTGGGCAGCGAGCAGTTCGAGGCCATCGCCGCGGAGGACGTCAACCAGGAGAAGATCGTCAAGGCTCGCCGCTAGGCGGCCGGCGACGACGATCGAACCTAGGCATACAGGAGAGAAATGGGAGCGCAACTTCGGGTCTACCGGCAGAAGATCAAGTCTGCCCAGACGACGAAGAAGATCACCAAGGCGATGGAGCTCATCGCCGCCTCGCGCATCCAGAAGGCGCAGGCACGCGTGACGGCTTCGACGCCGTACTCGCGCGCCATCACGCGCGCCGTCTCGGCCGTCGCGACGTACTCGAACGTCGACCACGTGCTCACCACCGAGCCCGAGACGATCGAGCGCGCAGCCGTCGTGATCCTCACGTCCGACCGTGGCCTCGCGGGAGCATTCAACTCGCAGGTGCTGCGCGAGGCGGAGGAGCTCGCCGAGCTGCTCCGCTCGCAGGGCAAGGAGGTCGTGTACTTCCTCGTCGGGCGCAAGGCCGTGGGCTACTTCCAGTTCCGTCGCCGCGCGTCGGAACAGCAGTGGACCGGCAGCTCCGAGAACCCCGAGTTCGAGCTCGCCAAGGAGATCGCCGACGCCGTGCTCGAGGCGTTCCTCCGCGACGCCGCCGACGGCGGCGTCGACGAGATCCATGTCGTCTACAACAAGTTCGTGAGCATGATGACGCAGACCCCCGAGGTCGTGCGCCTGCTGCCGCTCGAGGTTGTCGAGGGTGTCGACGAGCCCAACGCGACCGTGCAGCCGCTCTACGAGTTCGAGCCCGACGTCGAGACCGTGCTCGATGCGCTGCTGCCGGTCTACATCGAGAGCCGCATCTTCAACGCGCTCCTGCAGTCCGCTGCAGCGAAGCACGCGGCGACGCAGAAGGCGATGAAGTCGGCCAGCGACAACGCCGACAAGCTCATCACCGACTACACCCGGCTGGCGAACAACGCGCGCCAGGCCGAGATCACGCAGCAGATCTCCGAGATCGTGGGCGGCGCCGACGCGCTCGTCGCCAAGAAGTAACCCAGAAAAGAGAGAGCCAGAATGACTGACACCGCAACCGCGCCGGTCGCCGAGTCGACCGCCGGCGCCGTCGGCCGCATCGCCCGCGTCACGGGCCCCGTCGTCGACATCGAGTTCCCGCACGACTCGATCCCCGAGATCTACAACGCTCTCCAGACCAAGATCACGGTCGGAGGCGAGACCCTCGTCCTGACCCTCGAGGTCGCCCAGCACCTGGGTGACGACCTCGTGCGCGCCATCGCGCTGAAGCCCACCGATGGGCTCGTGCGCGGCCAGGAGGTGACCGACACCGGCGAGGCGATCTCCGTCCCCGTCGGCGACGTCACCAAGGGCAAGGTGTTCAACGTCATCGGCGAGATCCTCAACGGTGAGCCGGGCGAGCAGGTCGAGATCACCGAGCGCTGGCCGATCCACCGCCGGCCCCCGGCCTTCGACCAGCTCGAGTCGAAGACGCAGCTCTTCGAGACCGGCATCAAGTCGATCGACCTCCTCACCCCCTACGTGCAGGGCGGCAAGATCGGCCTCTTCGGTGGTGCGGGCGTCGGCAAGACCGTCCTCATCCAGGAGATGATCCAGCGCGTGGCGCAGGACCACGGTGGCGTCTCCGTGTTCGCCGGTGTCGGCGAGCGCACCCGTGAGGGCAACGACCTCATCCACGAGATGGAGGAGGCGGGCGTCTTCGACAAGACCGCCCTCGTCTTCGGCCAGATGGACGAGCCGCCGGGCACGCGTCTTCGCGTCGCGCTCTCCGCGCTGACCATGGCGGAGTACTTCCGCGATGTGCAGAAGCAGGACGTGCTGCTCTTCATCGACAACATCTTCCGCTTCACGCAGGCGGGCTCCGAGGTCTCGACGCTGCTCGGCCGCATGCCGTCCGCGGTGGGCTACCAGCCGAACCTCGCCGACGAGATGGGCGTCCTGCAGGAGCGCATCACGTCGACGCGCGGCCACTCGATCACCTCGCTCCAGGCGATCTACGTCCCGGCGGACGACTACACCGACCCCGCTCCGGCCACGACGTTCGCGCACCTCGACGCCACGACCGAGCTGTCGCGTGAGATCGCGTCGAAGGGTCTCTACCCGGCCATCGACCCGCTCACCTCGACGTCGCGCATCATGGACCCCCGCTACCTGGGCGAGGACCACTACCGCGTCGCCACCACGGTCAAGCAGATCCTCCAGAAGAACAAGGAGCTCCAGGAGATCATCGCGATCCTCGGTGTCGACGAGCTCTCCGAGGAAGACAAGATCACGGTGTCGCGCGCGCGTCGCATCCAGCAGTTCCTCTCGCAGAACACCTACATGGCGAAGAAGTTCACCGGTGTCGAGGGCTCCACGGTGCCGCTCAAGGACACGATCGAGTCGTTCGACGCGATCGCCCGCGGTGACTTCGACCACGTCGCGGAGCAGGCGTTCTTCAACGTAGGCCCCATCACCGACGTCGAGGAGAACTGGGCTCGCATCCAGAAGGAGAACGGCTGAGCATGGCCGTCCTCAATGTGAGCGTCGTCTCGGCCGACCGGGAAGTCTGGTCGGGCGAGGCGTCCATGGTCATCGCCCGTACGGTCGAGGGCGAGATCGGCATCCTGCCCGGCCACGAGCCCATGCTCGCGATCCTCGCCGGTGGCGAGGTTCGCGTCACCCTCCCGGGTGGCGAGAAGATCACGGCCAACGCGGAGGACGGGTTCCTGTCGGTGCAGTCCGACTCGGTCCAGCTCGTCGCGTCGCGGGCCGAGCTCGCCTGAGGGAGCACGGATGCAGGGGGAGCAGCCGATCGAACGCCAGTTCGGTGACCTGAGCGTCACCCAGCTCATCGTCATGGCCGGGCTGCCGGGCGCGGGCAAGTCGACGATCGCCGAGATCGTCGGTGCCCGGCTCGGCGCCACGGTCGTGTCCGTCGACCCCATCGAGTCGGCCATTCTCCGCGCCGGGATCGACGCCGACCAGCCAACCGGGCTCGCGGCGTACCTCGTTGCCGAGGAGATCGCGGAGAAGGAGCTCGACTCCGGACGCACGGTCATCGTCGACGCGGTGAATGCCGCGGAGGCGGCTCGGCTGCAGTGGCGCGACCTCGCTGCCCGCGCCGATGTGCGACTGCGGGTGATCGAGGTCGCCTGCTCCGACGAAGGGGTGCATCGCGCGCGTCTCGAGAAGCGCGAGCGTCGGCTCCCGCACCTCGAGGAGACGACGTGGCGCGCCGTCGAGCAGAGCCTCGAGGGCTACGCTCCGTGGACGGGTCCGTCCTCGGCGCTGCCGCGCGTGACCATCGACAGCGTGCAGTCGCTCGGATCGAACGTCGAGGCGGCGCTCGCCTTCATCGCGTCCTAGATGCGGCTGCTCCTGCCGCCGTCCGAGACGAAACGGGATGGCGGCCACGGTGGCCCGGTCGATCTCGCGGTGTTGGCCGCGCCCGAACTGACCGATGCCCGGTTCGCGCTGATGGACGCGGTCGCGAGACTCGCCGCCGATCATGACGCCGCCATGCGCGCCTTGAAGCTCGGTCCGCGGCAATCGGCCGAGGTCGAGCGGAACCGCCGGATCCACGTTGCGCCGTCGATGCCTGCGATCGACCGCTACACGGGGGTGCTGTTCGACGCGCTCGACGCCCCGACGCTGTCAGCCGAGGCGAGATCGTATGCGGCCCGCTCGGTCATGGTGCACTCGGCCTTGTTCGGCCTGGTCGGCGCGCTCGATCCCATTCCCGCCTACCGGCTGTCCCATGACTCGCGTGTCCCCGGCATCCGGCTGCGTCAATTCTGGCGCCCGCTCCTCGAGTCGTCGCTCGCGCGGCAGCACGGGCTGATCGTGGACCTCCGCTCCGAGGGGTACGCGCACCTCGGCCCGGCGCCCGTCCGAGAGGACAGCGCCTTCGTTCGGGTCGTCATGATCGGAGGCGACGGACGACGTCGCGCCCTCAACCACTTCAACAAGACGGCGAAGGGCGCGTTCACGCGGGCGGTGCTCGAGTCTCGTCCGACGGTGGAATCGGTCGACGAGCTGATCGACTGGGCGCGGACCGCCGGATTCGCGCTTGACGTCGCCGAGGGCGCAGACCCCGCGACCGGCGTGCGTGAGCTGGAGCTCCTGGCCTGAGCCGATCAGGCGACCGTCGCGACGGGCTCCGCCGATGAGTCTCGCGGCATCATCGCCCGGAAGCACCCCGACACGTGGTCGTCAACCATGCCCGCAGCCTGCATGAGCGCGTACATCGTGGTCGGCCCGACGAACCGGAAGCCGAGCCGGCGGAGCTCCTTGCTCATCGCAGCGGACTCGGGCGTGGTGGCGGGAACCTCCGCGAACGACCGCGGCGCCGTGTCGCGAGGCGGGGGAGCGAAGCTCCACAGGAGTTCGTCGAGAGGGACATCCAGAGCGAGGGTGGCCCTGGCGTTCTGGATGGCGGCCTCGATCTTGCCCCGGTGGCGGATGATGCGGGCGTCGGTGATCAGCCGCTCGACGTCGGCCTCGGTCATCGCGGCGACCTGATCGACGTCGAACCCGTGGAAGACCTCGCGGAACGCCGGCCGCCGGCGGAGGATGGTGATCCACGACAGCCCCGCCTGGAACCCCTCGAGGCAGACCTTCTCGTAGAGGCGCACGGGATCGTGCTGCGGCGTGCCCCATTCCTCGTCGTGGTAGCGGCGGTATTCGGGGTCGTTCGCGCCCCAGGCGCAGCGGGACAGGCCGTCGTCGCCGACCACGACGTCGGCCGACGGGATGACGCTCACGCGGCGAAGCCGATGCGTTCGTGTCCGAGCAGCCAGAGCTTGGTCGGGATGCCGTCGCCGCCGGAATAACCGGTGATGCGTCCGTCGGACGCGAGCACCCGATGGCATCCGACGATGATGGGCACCGGGTTGGCGCCGACGGCGCCCCCGATCGCGCGGGCCGACCCCGGCTTGCCGACGGCCGTGGCCAGTGCGCCGTACGAGATCGCCTCGCCCCACTGGAGCCGCTCGAGCTCGGCCCAGACAGCCAGCTGGAACGCCGTGCCCGAAAGGCGGACGGGGAGGTCGAAGTCGGTGCGTGCGCCGGCGAAGTACTCGATGAGCTGCGATCGGGCGTCGTCGAGCACCGGATTGGAGTGCTCGGGCTCGCCGTCGCGGGGGAGCGCGCCCTCGCGCTCGATGGTGACGCCGGTCAGCGCATCGTCATCGCCGACGAGCTCGATGCGCCCGATGGGGCTGTCGAGGCGGGTGAGGTACACGTTGGTCATGGTTCGAGCGTAGCCGCGGCATCCGACATCGACTCGCGGGAATCGGACATCGCGGATCGCGGTCGACCGGGTCGGCTGGGGAGGACGAGTCGAGAGCCGAGGACCGCGCGCGAATAGGCTGGAGCGATGACGGATCTCGAGTACCGCTCCCTCGGCCGGTCGGGCCTCCGCGTCTCGACCGTGGGGCTCGGCGGCAACAACTTCGGTCGGGTGGGCACCGCCACGGAAGGCCAGGAAGGCACGGACGCCGTGGTGGCCGCGGCGCTCGACGTCGGCGTCAACCTCATCGACACCGCCGACATCTACGGCCGCGAGTACGGCCTCAGCGAGACCCTCCTGGGCTCCGCGCTGCGCGGGCGCCGCGACGAGGTCGTCATCGCGACGAAGTTCGGGCACTCGGGCCTGCCGTCGCCCCTTCCCGCATGGGGAGCGCGGGGCTCGCGCCGCTACATCCGCCTCGCCGTCGAGGGGTCGCTCCGGCGGTTGCAGACCGACTGGATCGACCTGTACCAGCTGCACACGCCCGACCCCGCGACGCCGATCGACGAGACCATCGCGGCACTCGACGACCTCGTGCGCGCCGGCAAGGTGCGCTACCTCGGCCACTCCAACCTGAGCGGCTGGCAGATCGCGGAGGCGGAATACGTCGCGCGCGAGCTGGGCGCCGCACGCTTCATCTCCGCGCAGAACGAGTACAACCTGCTGGCACGGGGCGTCGAGGCCGAGGTTCTCCCGGCGGTCCGGCACCTGGGGCTCGGCTTCCTGCCGTACTTCCCGCTGCAGAACGGCCTGCTCACCGGAAAGTTCCGGCGGGACGACCAGCCCGCCGACACCCGCATCATGCGTCAGCGCCGTCACCTCGTCGACGACGCGCCATGGGACGTGCTCGACCGATACCGCGACTTCGCCGACGCACGCGGCATCAGCATGCTCGAGGCCACGTTCGGATGGCTGCTCGCACAGCCGTCGCTCACGAGCGTGACTGCCGGCACCACGCGGCCCGAGCAGATCCGGCAGAACGCGGCCGCCGGTGTCGCCTGGCAGCCGACCGACGCCGAGCTCGACGAGGTCTCCCGGATCTTCGCCGCGGGTTGAGTCCTCCTCCCCAGGCCTCGCCCGACTGAGGGCCATCGATACGGAAGTGGCGCCGGGGTGCGACGGATGCCGCGGGCGCCATGCTCACCGCATGACCACCATCATCCGTGCCACCGGTGCCCACGACCTGCTGGCCATCGTGCCCACCCTTGCCGGGTTCATCCCCGAACGCTCGATCGTCTGCGTGGCCTTCCGCGGCACGCGCTCGGCCGGTGTCCTCCGTCACGACCTCCCTCGGCGCGCGGCCGAGCGGCAGGCGGTCGTCAGCGCCATCGTCGGCACGCTCTGTCGGATGCCGGGCGTCGATGCCGTCGTGCCGATCGCGTACACCGACGCGACCTTCGGTGCGACCGGCCGGTTCCCCGAACGCGCGCTCCTGTCGCTGCTGGTTCGACGCATCGAGCAGGCCGGATTCGTGGTGCGGGACGCCCTCTGCCACGGCGTCGACGCCTGGGGGTCGCTTCTCGATCCGGCGACGCCCGCCAACGGGCATCCGGTCGCGATGATCGACGAGAGCGGCGCGCTGAGCCGGGTTCCAGGCGACGCCCGCTCGCTCGGCGGCGTGGCCGACTCCGGTCGCCTGCCCACGCCCGACGACGCCACCTCCCGCTCGATCGCCGAGCACCTCGCCCGATTCGACGACCTCGAGCGAGGCGAGGCGGCGCTCGCAGAACTCGGCGCCGAGGCGGACCCGGTGGAGCTCGTCGAGGCCCTGCTCGAGGGCGAGCCCGGCGATCAGCCGGAACGCCGCATCGCGTGGTTCCTCCACCTGGCGCGGCGACCGGGCATCCGCGATGCGATGATGCTGCAGTTCGGATTCGGGCCGGTGGTCGGCGAGACGGCCCTGGACGATGCCTTCGAGACCGCCGCGGTGGCGGAGCGCACGGGAGAGACCGTCGACCAGGTCGTTCGTCGGCGGCACGCCGACGACCCCGGCGAGACGGTCTCCGACCTGCTCGCGCGGCTCCTGCTCGGGCAGACGACCATCAAGCCCGATGGCGACCGAGTACGCCGGGCACTCGACGCGGTGCGGTGGGCCGCAGCACATGCGCCCGACGGACACCGCGGGCCGCCGCTCTGCGTTGCGGCCTGGCTGGCGTGGGCACTCGGCATGGGATCGGCGGCCGGAGCGCTGCTCGAGCAGGCGATCTCAGCGGAACCCGGCCTCCCTATGGCGGGGCTGCTCGCGTCGTTCATCGGCAGTGGCGCACTCCCCGAGTGGGCCTTCTCCGGACCCGGGTCGGATGTCAGTGACCGGTGAGTGGACCCAGCAGCCGCGCGGCGAGGGATGGCCGCTTCGTCACCCGTTCCTCGACGTCGGCGAGTTGCATGCCGAGCACGCCGAGGTTCGCGCCCGCGAAGCGGAGTGGTTCCGGCTCCCACAGGGGCGAACGGTGGTTCGCCCACGGGAGGGCGGTCAGCGCGGTGGAGCGCTCGAGCACGAGGTCGGCGAGCGTGCGGCCCGCCAGGTTCGTCGTCGACAGCCCATCGCCCACGTACCCGCCCGCGAAGCCGACTCCCGTCCTCGGGTTGTAGCTCGCGGTCGCATGCCAGTCCCTTGCGATGCCGAGCGGACCACCCCAGCGATGCGTGATCCGCGCGTCGCCCAACGCAGGGAAGAGCTCGCGCAGGGCACGGTGCAGGTGCGAGAAGACGCCGTCGACCCGCTCGTACGCCGGATCGACCGCGCTTCCCCAGTGATACCGGGCGCCGCGACCACCGAACGCGAATCGATTGTCGGCCGTGCGCTGACCGTAGATCAGGAGGTGCCGGTAGTCGCTGAACGTCTGGCCGTGTGCGATCCCGATCTCGCTCCAGACTTCGTCGGGGAGTGGTTCGGTCGCGATCATCAGCGAGTAGATCGGGAGGATGCGCCGCCGGACGCGCGGCAGTTGCGAGCCGTAGCCCTCGAGGGCGATGATGACCCGGCGAGCAGAGACGGTCCCGTGCGCACCCGAGTCGACGGCACGGAATCGCACCGTCCCGGCGGCCCAATCGAGCACCTCCGTCCGCTCGAAGATCGCGACCCCGAGCGCCTCGACCACGCGGGCGAGCCCTCGCACCAGCTTCGCCGGGTGCAGCCGTGCGCACGAGGGATCGAACACGGCGCTCGGGGAGGCCCCGTCGATTCCCGAGGCGCCGAAGCGCCCCGCGACCGCCGCCTCGTCCCAGTACTCGAGGCGATCGACGCCGAACCGACGCGCCTCGCCGACGTCGGCGATGCCGGCTGCCCGCTGCACATCGTTCCGCGCGAAGACCACCGTGCCGCCACGTTCGTAGTCGCACTCGATGCCTTCGGCTCGCGCGACGCGACCGACTTCCTCGACGGTGTCGATCATCGCGCGCCGCATGGCGACGGCCGCATCGAAGCCGTGGTCGCGTTCCAGGGACGCTGCCGAGCGGGGGAACAGCGCCGAGCACCATCCGCCGTTCCGGCCCGACGCGCCGAAGCCGACGATCTCGCGCTCGAGGACGGCGATCCGCAGCCGGGGTTCCGCCTTCGCGAGTGCGTACGCCGTCCACAGGGCCGTCAGCCCTCCGCCGACGATGCAGACGTCGAACGAGGCATCCGACGTCAGGGCGGGCCGGGGAGCCAGGTCGTCCGTGCCCGAGACGACGACATCGTCGAGCCAGAAGCTCACCTGCCGATATGTCGCCTCGCTGCCGTCCGTCGCGCGACGGGGCGACGCCATCAGAGTCGGTTCGAGGCTTCGGTGAGCACCCCTCGCAGGATCTGCTCGATCTCCTGGAACTCGGGCACGCCGATGGTGAGCGGCGGCGCGAGCTGGATCACGGGGTCCCCGCGGTCGTCGGCCCGGCAGTACAGGCCGGCGTCGAACAGGGCCTTCGAGAGGAACCCGCGCAGGAGCCGCTCGGATTCGTCGTCGTCGAAGGTCTCGCGAGTGGCCTTGTCCTTCACGAGTTCGATGCCGAAGAAGTACCCGTCGCCGCGCACGTCCCCCACGATCGGCAGGTCGAGGAGCTTCTCGAGCTCGGCACGGAACAGGGGGGAGTTCTCGCGCACGCGCCCGTTTAGCCCCTCCTCCTCGAAGATGTCGAGGTTCTCGAGTGCGACGGCCGCCGACACCGGATGACCGCCGAAGGTGTAGCCGTGGTAGAACGAGGTCGTCCCGGTGGCGAAGGGCTCGTAGATCTTCTCCGAGACGATGGTCGCGCCGATGGGGGAGTACCCCGACGTCATGCCCTTGGCGCACGTGATCATGTCGGGCACGTAGCCGTAGGCATCACAGGCGAACATGTGCCCGATGCGACCGAATGCGCAGATCACCTCGTCGGAGACGAGCAGCACGTCGTACTGGTCGCAGATCTCGCGGACCCGCTGGAAGTACCCGGGGGGCGGCGGGAAGCATCCGCCCGAATTCTGCACCGGCTCGAGGAAGACCGCCGCCACCGTCTCGGGACCCTCGAAGAGGATCATCTCCTCGATCCGGTTCGCGGCCCAGACGCCGAACGCCTCGAGGTCGTCGGACGGCGCGCCCACGTCCGCCGCACGGTAGAAGTTCGTGTTCGGCACCCGGAACCCGCCCGGTGTGAGCGGTTCGAACATCGCCTTCATGGCGGGGATGCCGGTGATTGCGAGCGCTCCCTGGGGCGTGCCGTGGTAGGCCACGGCGCGAGAGATCACCTTGTGCTTGGTGGGCTGGCCCTTCAGCTTCCAGTAGTACTTCGCGAGCTTGAACGCCGTCTCGACCGCCTCGCCGCCGCCCGTCGAGAAGAAGACGCGGTTGAGGTCCCCGGGTGCGTAGTCCGCCAGCCGGTCGGCGAGCTCGATCGCCGAGGGATGCGCGTACGACCAGATCGGGAAGAAGGCGAGCTGCTCAGCCTGCTTGGCGGCGACCTCGGCGAGGCGCCGGCGTCCATGGCCGGCGTTCACGACGAAGAGGCCCGAGAGGCCGTCGAAGTACTTGCGGCCCTCCACATCGAAGATGTGGTGGCCCTCGCCGCGGGTGATGATCGGCACTCCCGACGTCGCCATCGTGGACTGCCGGGAGAAGTGCATCCAGAGGTGGTCCTTGGCCTTCTGCTGCAGGTCCGCGTTGTCGTAGCGCACGTCGAGGCTCGTCGGTGAGTCGAGGGTGGTCATGGCTGTCCTCCTGGTTCGGGTCGCCCGCTCAGCGGGTGCCCCAGTTGTAGAACTGCTTCTGCAGCTTCAGGTATACGAAGGTCTCGGTGCTCTGCACGCCCGGCAGGTTGCGGATGCGCGAGTTCAGCAGGTTGATGAGTTCCTCGTCGTTCTCGCAGACCACCTCGGCGAGCAGGTCGAAGCTGCCGGCCGTGAGCACGACATAGTCGAGCTCGGGGATCTCGGCGAGCTGCTCGGCGAGCTGTCGGGTGTCGCCGCCGGCCCGGATGCCGATCATGGCCTGCCGGGTGAAGCCCAACTGCATCGGGTCGGTCACGGCGACGATCTGCATCACGCCCGATTCGGTGAGCCGCTGCACCCGCTGACGGACCGCGGCCTCCGACAGGCCGACCGCCTTGCCGATGTCGGCGTACGACCGCCGGCCGTCGGCCTGGAGCTGCTCGATGATCGCCTTGGAGACGTCGTCGAGGTGCACCGGCCGCAGCTGCGCCGAACGCGCGGAGTTCGTCATGCGTCGATCATGTCAGCGACGAATGCCGCTGGCAAGCGATTCCGTCGAAACCAGCGCGGTTCGCAACTGATTCCATACAATGGCAGCTCGTGTGTGGTGGATCCCACGGGATGCGCCCTGCGCGGACGTGTCGTGGCGCACGGTGCCAGACTGGTCGACATGGTGGTCGGATCCGTCACGAGCGCGGTGGTGCCCGGCGCGCCCGCATGGGACGTCGTCGTCGGCGACCGCTTCATCGCCGCGATCGCCGCGCCGGCCCCCGACGCGGCGACCACGGCCCTGGCGGCGGCGGCGGCCGACGCGACGGTGACCATCGAGGCCCTCGTCGGCCTGGTCCCGCTCGGCGGCGCGGACGCGGTGGAGTCCTTCGGCATCGTCTGGTGGCCGGGCGACTCGCCAGCCGAGGTGACGGCCGTCGTCCGCGGCGACGCCGTCGTCGACCTGACGTCGCCCGGCGGCATGAGGCGGTTCGACGCGCGCGGCATCCGTCCTTGGCATCTCGCCGACTTCGACGCCGTGATCGCGATCCGTATCGTCGGGGCGGATGCGCCGCTCGATCACCTCGGCGAGACGCCCGACGTCGTGGCGCACGCGCGCGCCAGCCTGCGCGCCTCGGCGCTCGAGTGGAACTCGCTCGCGGCGCCCCGGCGACCACGGGCATCCGCCGCCGATGCCGACACCATCCTCATGGGCCGTGCACGGCCCGTCGCCGGCGCGGCCGGGCCGAATGCCGACGCCGAGCCCGGCACGCCCCTGGACTCGGCCGACACGATCCTCACGCCACGCCGGTCCGCGGCGCCCGGAAGTCCCGTTCCCACCGGACACGCGGCGGGGTCGTCCGTCACCGCGTCGCCGCCGTCCTCGGCGGCGGGTGC
Organism: Agromyces sp. 3263; assembly: GCF_031456545.1. NCBI lineage: Bacteria > Bacillati > Actinomycetota > Actinomycetes > Micrococcales > Microbacteriaceae > Agromyces > Agromyces sp. 3263. The sequence goes on along the minus strand of NZ_JAVDUV010000001.1, from coordinate 209,173 downwards.
GCCCCAGCAGCCGTCGACGGTGCCGTTCGTCGCCGAGGGGGGACCGGCGGCACCCGCGCCACCACCGCCGACCCGGCCCATCCCGGCGTTCCGGATCGGCGATGGCCCGCCGCATCCCATCGCCGGCCCGGTGCTCATCGGGCGCCGCCCGCTGGCGCCGCGCATTCCCGCCGCCGGGGCCCCGCCCGAGCTCGTGACCGTCGCCTCCCCGCGCGGTGCGGTCTCGGCCACGCACCTCGAGCTCCGGGTGGAGGGCACCCGCGTCATCGCGACCGACCTGCGGTCCACGAACGGCACCACCGTGCACGGCAGGTCGGGCACGCGTCGCCTGCGCGCCGGCGAATCGATCGTCGTGGCACCGGGCACACGACTCGACCTCGGAGACGATACGATCGTCGAGATCCTCCCAGCCCCCGTCGTTCCCCCCTCGAGCGAACCGAGCAGACAGCAGGCAGCGCCGTGACGCAGATCGGCAACGGAAACGCCAAGCACCGCATCACGCTGCCCGACGGCACCGAGGTCACGATCGCGTGGGCCGCCGTGACCGACACCGGCCTGCGACGCGAGGTCAACGAGGACAGCTTCGTGGCGCAGGCGCCCATCTTCGCGGTGGCCGACGGCATGGGCGGCCATGCCGCCGGCGACTTCGCGAGCGCCGCGGTCGTGACCCGCCTGGCCGAGCACGGCGGGCGCCTCACGATGGGCACACCCGAGATCGACTCGGCCCTTCGTCTCGCCGTGCAGGACATGGGCCGGGGCGCCGGCGTCACCGATGAGGGCAGCGGCACCACGGTGACCGGCGCGGCCCTCGGTGCCATCTCCGACGAGCCGGCGTGGATCGTCTTCAACATCGGCGACTCCCGCGTCTATCGCCTCGTCGGCGGCGTGCTCGAGCAGCTCACCGTCGACCACTCGATCGTGCAGGAACTCGTCGACGCCGGCCAGATCACGCGCGAGGAGGCCGACACCCACCCCCACTCGAACGTCATCACGCGGGCGGTCGGGTTCCACGAGGCGCCGATTCCCGACTACCGCGCGATCGCCGTGGAGGAGGGCATGCGCCTCCTGATCTGCTCCGACGGGCTGACCAAGGAGCTGACCGCCTACGGCATCCGCCACTTCCTCGTCGCGAACCAGAAGCCCGAGAAGGCGGCGCGACAGCTCGTCGAGGCCGCGCTCGGCAACGGCGGCCGCGACAACGTCACCGTCGTCGTGGTCGACGTGCTGAAGGTCGTGCGACCGGCCGGTGCGGTGTGGCGCGGTCGCGGCGACGACAGCGACCTCGACTGACGGATGCCGCGTGCCCGCGGCCTTCTGCACAACCTCAGGTGCGGCATCCGCGGCCAATCTACAATGGGGGCACCGGGCGCCCGCCGGACCTCCGAGCGCCGACGCACCCGAGCTGGGAGGAACGTGACGAGGCGCCTGCCGTCCACCCCGCCGAACCTGCCCGGGTTCGCGTTCATCAGGGTGCTCGGATCCGGCGGATTCGCCGACGTGTTCCTCTACGAGCAGAACATGCCGCGACGCCTCGTCGCCGTCAAGGTGCTCCTCGCGGAGGTCGTCAACGACGAGCTCAGGCAGATGTTCCAGGCCGAAGCGAACCTCATGGCGCAGCTGTCGTCGCACCCGTCGATCCTCACCGTCTACCAGGCGAGCGTCGCCGCCGACGGACGGCCCTACCTCGTCATGGAGTACTGCTCGTCGACCCTCGGCCAGCGGTACCGGGCCGTGCAACTGCCGCTCGCCGAGGTGCTCTCCATCGGCGTGCGCATCGCGAGCGCCGTCGAGACCGCGCACCGCCAGGGCGTGCTGCACCGCGACATCAAGCCCTCGAACATCCTCACGACCGCCTACGGACATCCCGTGCTGTCGGACTTCGGCATTGCGTCGACCCTCGGTGAGGCGGAGACCAGCGAGGCGGTCGGCCTCTCCATTCCGTGGTCCGCGCCCGAGGTGCTGCACGACGACGTGTCGGGCACCGTCGCGAGCGAGGTCTGGTCGCTCGGCGCGACCGTCTACTCGCTCATCGCCGGTCGGAGCCCGTTCGAGGTGCCGGGGGGCGACAACGGCACCGCCGCCCTCATGGGGCGCATCGAGAAGGCCAAGCCCGCCCCGACGGGCCGCGTCGACGTGCCGCGCAGCCTCGAACGCGTGCTCGCACGGGCGATGTCGAAGCGGCCGCAGGATCGCCAGGCCAGCGCGCTCGAGTTCATCAGGGACCTGCAGGCGGTCGAGGAGGAGCTCGGGCTGCTGCAGACGCCGCTCGAGGTCGCCATGGACGACTGGGCGCTCGCCACGGCCGTCGACCTCGACGAGCGCACCCGCATCGGCGGGCAGCACGCCGTCGCCGACGCGAAGGGCTCCCGTCGCCGCACCCGCCGCTCGGCCCCGCGCGGCTCGGGCACCATCCTGAGGACGGACACCCGGTCGCACGACGACACGACCGGCCGCGCCCGCACCGCGCCGCCGACCACGAAGCGGGTCGTCTGGGGAATCTCGATCGCCGCGGCGCTCATCGTCGTGCTCGTCGGCGCCGGCGTCTTCGCCGCGGTGCAGGGGGCACGCGGCATCCCCGTCGTCACCGACGTGCACGGCACCGCCGCGGGCACCACGGTGACCTTCACCTGGGACGATCCCGGCATCGAGGGCGGTGACGCGTACGTGGTGGCCGTCGACGGCGTCGCATCCCCCATGCAGCGGGATGCGAGCTACGTGGTGACCGTGGCAGACGGCGACCGCGTGTGCGCCACCGTCACCGTCACCCGCGACGGCAAGTCCGGTGCGCCGAGCGCGGAGCGCTGCGTCGACGTCGAGGAGGGCGTCGGATGATGCGGGTCCCGCAGCTCGGACGGCACCGGTCGGCGCTCGCCACGATCGGGGCGGTCACCGCCGTCGTCGCCGTGGTGGCCGTCGTCGCCGTGGCCTCGGGCGGGTACGCGGCGCAGCGGATGGACCTCGGCGACGCCTCGGTCTGGGTCGTGAACGACGAAGCGCAGTCAGTCGGCCGGGCCAACACCGCCATCCTGGAGCTCAACTCGGTCGTCGAGACCGGTGGATCCACGTCCGACATCCTCCAGCAGGGCGCGACGGTGCTCGTCCTCGACCAGGACCGCGCGAGCGTCGGCATCGTCGATCCGACCACGTCGAAGATCACGAAGTCCGTCGCGGTGCCCCCCGACGGGACGACCCTCGCGCTCGCCGGCGACCGGGTCGTCGTCGCGTCGGGCGGTGCGGTGTGGTCCGTGCCGGCCTCCGGATTCGCGGACTTCGACAGCGACGCCGAACCCTCCCTGACGTTCGGAGCGGGCGCCGTGACCTCGGTCGATCCCGCCGGGGTGCTGTTCGCCTACACGCCCTCGACGGGCGACGTCGCGCGCGTCGACGCCGCCGATGAGGAGACGGTCGCCGAGCGTTGGCAGGCGCGCCCGCTCGACGGCGATCCCGAGGTGCAGATCACGTCCATCGGCGAGCGGTGGGTCGTGCTCGACGCCGATTCGCGGCGCCTCCTCCTCGACGGGCACGAGGTCGACCTCTCGGGGGTGCTCGGCGCCACCGACGACCCGGTGCTCCAGGTTCCGGCGCGCTCCGGCGATTCGGTCGCCATCGCGTTCCGGGGCGGCGTCATCAGCGTCGGCCTCGACGGCGGTGAGCCCCGGGTCGTCCACGAGGGCGTGAACGGTGCGCCCGCCGCGCCGGTCATGCACGACGGCTGCCTCCACGCAGCCTGGGGCCGGGATGCCTGGCGCTCGTGCGCGCCGGACGATCCCGGCGACCTCACCCGGCTCGAGGGTGCCGCCCCCGGCAGTGCGCTGGCCTTCGCGGTGAACGGCACCACGCTCGTGCTGAACGATCGCAAGTCCGGCCGCACGTGGGCCGCCGCAGACGGCTACGCGCTCATCGACAACTGGGACGAGCTGCTCGCGACCCAGCACGACGAGGAGACGATCGAGGAGAACGATCCCGAGACCGAGCCGACCGTCGAGAAGACGCAGGCCCCGCCGATCGCCATCGACGACCATCTCGGGGCCCGACCCGGCCGCTCCACGCTGCTGCCCGTGCTCCTGAACGACTACGACGCGAACGGCGACGTCCTCGTCGTCGACGCCGTCGACGGCGAGCTGCCGCCGGGCGCGCGACTCGACCGCGTCTCGAACAACCAGCAGCTGCAGCTCACGCTCGACGAGGCCGCATCCGGCACGCTGTCGTTCGGGTACACCGTCGGCGACGGCCGTGGCGGAACCGCGCACGCCGTCGCGACCGTCACGGTGCGCGATCCCGAGGACAACTCGCCCCCCGTGCAGCAGCGGGAGAACCACGCCTCCGTCGAGGTGGGAGGGCGCGTGACCACGGCCGTCCTCGGCGACTGGCTCGACCCCGACGGCGACCCGTTCTTCCTCGAGTCCGCCGCCGTGGACGCGCCCGATCGCCTGTCGTCGACCGCAGAGGGCATCGTCGTCTTCGACGAGGCCGGCGGCGCCGGAGCAAGCCGCACCGTTGGGCTCGCGGTCTCCGACGGCCGCGCCACCGGCAACGGCGTGCTCACCGTCTCCGTGCGCGCACCAGGAGACGTCGCCCTCATCGCCGAACCGTTCGTGGAGCTCGCCACCGCGGGCGAGGAGATCAAGATCGATCCGCTCCGGCACGTGCGCGGCGGCTCGGGCACCTACCGGCTGAGTGCAGTGCCGGCCAAGCCCGACGTGCAGGTCGTGCCCGATTTCGACGGGGGCAGCTTCCGCTTCACGAGCGCCGACGTGCGCACCCACTACCTCGAGTACTCGGTCACCGACGGCACGCAGACGGCCACGGGCCTCGTCCGCGTCGACGTCTCGGCCCCGCCCGACCGCGACACGACGCCGATCACGGTGCCGCACACGGCGTTCCTGCGCGTCAATCAGCCGGTCGACGTCGACGTGCTCGCGACCGATATCGACCCCACCGGCGGCGTGCTCATCGTCACGGGCATCACGGACGATGCCGCCGACGAGGGGGTGCGTGTCGAAGTGGTCGACCACCGGATTCTCCGCATCACGCTCGACCGACCGCTCGCGACCGGGTCCGCCACGGTCGGCTACCGGGTGAGCAACGGGCTCGCCGAAGCCGACGGCCAGGTGACGCTTGTCGAGGTGCCGCTACCGAGCCGGGCCCAGCCTCCGGTGGCCGCGCCCGACACCATCGCCGCTCGCACGGGCGACGTCATCGACATCCGGGTCCTCGACAACGACGAGCACCCCGACGCCATGCCGTTCACGCTCGCCCCCGAACTCGACCAGGAGCCGGCCGGCGGGTTCCTGTTCGCCGCGGGCGACCGGCTGCGGTACTACGCGCCCGACGAGGCCGGCGAGTTCCAGGCGACCTACCGCATCGTGGCGTCCGACGGCCAGTACGCGACGGCGACGGTGAGCATCTCTGTCCGCGACGCGGACCCCGAGACCAATTCGGCGCCGGTCCCGCCGTCGATCACCGCACGGGTGATCGCCGGCGAGAAGGTGCGGATCCCCATCCCGCTGGGCGGCACCGACCCCGACGGGGACTCGGTGCAACTGCTCGGTCAGGAGTCCAATCCCGAACGTGGCGCGGTCACCGCGCGCGGGGCGGACTGGCTTGAGTACCAGGCGGGCGACTACTCCCCGGGCACCGACACGTTCCAGTACTCCGTCGTTGACGCGCTCGGCGCGCGTGCAGTGGGATCCGTCCGGGTCGGCATCGCGCCGAAGTTCGACGGGGCCCGCCTGCCGATCGCGGTGGCGGACGAGGTCACGGTCCGCCCCGGGCGCACCATCTCGGTGCGCGTGCTCGACAACGACTCCGATCCCGATGGGGGCTCGCTCGAGATCACGAAGCTCGAGCCGAACACCGATGGGGCGACGGGTGAGATCGACGGCGACACGGTGCGGGTCGAGGTCCCCGACGTCGAGGGCGAGACGGCGTTCGTCTACACGATCCAGAACGAGCGGCTGGGCACCGCCTCCAACTTCCTGCGGGTCATCGCCGACGACGACGCGCCCCTCGCGCGCCCCGAGGCATCCGACACCGTGCTGAGCCTGAGCGACATCCTCGACGAGGACGTGGTCGACGTCGAGGTGCTGCGCAATGTCTTCCTCGCCGACGGCGACGCGGCAGACCTCACGGTCGGGCTCGTGGCGGGCTACGACTCGGGCGCACAGGTGCGACGCGACGGCAGCATCCGCGTGACCGTCGAGGACCGTCGCCAGATCATCCCGTTCTCGGTGAGCCACCCCGAGGATCCGAGCGTCGTCTCCTACGCGTTCATCTGGGTGCCGGGCCGCGACGACGCGCTGCCGCAGCTGCGCCGGGACGCGCCCGACGTGGAGGTGCGAAGCGGTGCGGAGGTCGTCCTCGACCTCGACGACTACGTCATCGCCGCATCGGGCCGTCCGGTGCGCATCGCCGATGAGGCCAGCGTGCGCGCCTCGCACAGCGACGGCACCGACCTCGTCGTCGACGAGGACACGGTGCGGTTCCGCAGCGAGAAGGGCTACTTCGGCCCGGCATCGCTGTCGATGACGGTGACCGATGGCGAGTCCGGCACTGACCCCGCCGGCCGCACCGGCACGATCGTCATCCCCATCGACGTGCAGCCCACCGAGGACCAGCCGCCCACGTTCGTCGGCGGGGTGATCGACTTCGAACCCGGCCAGTCGAAGACCATCGACCTCGTGAAGCTCACGACCTACCCCTACCCCGAGCACCTCGACGAGCTGGCCTTCCGCATCCTCGAGCCGCGGCCCGACGGGTTCTCGCTGTCGCTCGACGGGCAGGAACTCACGATCGCGGCCGCCGAGGCCACCCGCACCGACGGCAGCAGGCCCACCGTCTCGATCGCCGTGCGCGACGACGCGCACGAGGGCACGGCCGGCCGCATCGAGCTGCGCGTGGTGCCCTCGACTCGGCCCCTCGCCCAACCCGCCCCCGACTACGCCGTCACGGCCCGCGGCCGCACGACCACCATCGACGTGCTCGCGAACGACCGGGGCACGAACCCCTTCCCGGGCACGCCCTTGCGCGTCGTGCGGGTGACCGGGATCGGCGACGACCTGCCCGCCGGCGTGCGCGTCGTTCCGAGTGCCGACCGGTCGACGCTCACCGTCGACGTCGATCAGCGCGCCGAACCCATCAACACGACCCTCCAGTACCAGGTGGCCGACGCGACGGAGGATCCCAGCAGGTACGCCTGGGGCTCCGTCACGATCTCCGTGCAGGACCGGCCCGATCCGGTGACCCAGCCGCAGGTGACCGGATTCGGCGACCGCACCCTCGACGTCGCCTTCGGGGCGGGCGGCTTCAACAACTCGCCGATCACCGGCTACGAGATCTCCCTGGTCGACGCCGTCGGAGGCGAGGTGCTCGACACCTCCTCATGCGCGGCGACGACCTGCACCGTGCCGACGCCGGGGAACGGGCAGGGCAACGCCGTGCGCGTGCGCATCCAGGCCCGCAACGACATCGGCCTCTCCGATGCGGTCGAGGCACCGGGTCCCATCTGGTCCGACGTCATCCCGCCGCCACCGGCTGGTCTCCGCGCGCTTCCACTCGACGGGCGCCTCCGCATCGAGTGGTCGCCGGTCGACTCGGGCGGCGGCAGTGAGGTGGGCTCCTACGTCGTGAACGTCGCCGGCGTCTCGAGCGAAGTCGACGCGGGCGCCGCCTGCACCGCCACGCTGTGCGCCACCGAGTCCCAGGGCATCGCGAACGGCACGCAGGTCCCGTTCACCGTCAGCGCCCGCAACCAGGCGTACCCCGCACTCGCGGCCTGGACCGAGGCCGGGGGCACCGGCACGCCGTTCGGGTCGCCGATCGCAGGCGACATCTCAGTGGTCGGCGACGCGGCCGCGGGCACCGTCACGGTCTCGTGGTCGCCGTTCGAGGGGAACGGCGACGCGATCGGCGGCTACTTCGTGCAGCGGCTCGCCGACGGGCAGACGGGCGTGCCCTCCGGTCCGCAGGCCTGCTCGGTCACCTCGCCCGCGCCCGGCCAGGTCCTCGCTCCTGCCAGCGGCGGCTCCGTCGCCGAGGTCGTCCAGGTCGGGCCGGATGCCTCGAGCGTGCAGTTCTCCGGCACGGTGACCGAGTCGACGCGGTACTCGTTCGTCGTCTGGGGATTCAACCGTGCCGCCTGCGTGAACACCGAGGTCGCCGGCATCGTCGTGCGCCCGGCACCGGGTGCCGTCAACAGCGTGCAGAGCGACATGTCGTGGATGAACGAGGAGACGTGGGACCGCTACATCTCGAGCGTCGACGCGGGTGCGCCTCGCCTGCAGATCGTCGCGGTCGACGGCAACGGCGCGCAGCTCGGACAGCCGACGGACTTCCGAGGGTCGGGCTGGCTCCGCGCGCTCCTCAACCGGCCGTTCGGCGAGTCCGCTCGCTTCCAGGTGCGTTCGTGCTCGGTCTGGGGCAGCTGCGGGCCGTGGTCGGCGATCATGCCGTCCAGCGCGAGCCCGTCGCTGACGTTCGCCTTGCCGAGCCGGGTGTGGGATGCGGCGTCCAAGACGTGGTCATGGGCGGCCGCCCCCGACAACTCCGGCCTGCCCGCCGCATTCAGCTGCGGCACCGAGGACGGCCGCAACTCGCGGAACGCGCAGTCGGCGAACACCTGCCAGGTGCCCGACGCGAACGAGGCCGACCGGGTCTGGTTGGATGTTGAGGTCGCGGGTGTGACCGCCAGGTACTGGAACCGATGAGCGAGGAGCAACGATGACGATGACCCCCGAGGAGGCGACGCGCTTCGCCGCGAACCTCGACCGACTGGTCGGTGCGGTCGAGGAGGTGCTGCTCGGCAAGAACCGGGTCGTGCGCCTCGCGTTCACGGCGCTCCTCAGCGAGGGCCACCTGCTGCTCGACGACGTGCCCGGCACCGGCAAGACCTCGCTCGCGCGCGCCATGGCCCAGTCGGTCGCGGGCACCAGCAACCGGGTGCAGTTCACGCCCGACCTCCTGCCGGGCGACATCACCGGCGTCACCGTCTACGACCAGCGCAGCGGCGTGTTCGAGTTCCACCCCGGTCCGATCTTCGCGAACATCGTCCTCGCCGATGAGATCAACCGTGCCAGCCCCAAGACGCAGTCCGCGCTGCTCGAGGTGATGGAGGAGGGCCAGGTCACCGTCGATGGCCGGACGCATCCGGTGGGGCATCCGTTCATGGTCATCGCGACCCAGAACCCCGTGGAACAGGCGGGTACCTACCGGCTGCCCGAGGCGCAGCTCGACCGGTTCCTCATGCGGTCGTCCATCGGCTACCCCGACCACGCATCCACCATTCGCATCCTCGAGGGCGCCGACCAGCGGGCGCACGACCAGCGGGTGCCGTCGCAGCTCGACGCCGCCGAGATCGTCGACATGGCCGCCCTCGCGCGCACGGTGTACGTCGACCCGACCATCCACGACTACGTCTCCCGGCTCGTCGACGCCACCCGCACGGCCCGCGAGGTGCGTCTCGGGGTCAGCGTCCGCGGCGCGCTCGCGCTCATCCGCGCTGCCAAGACCCACGCCGCCGGGCGCGGACGACACTACGTCGTGCCCGACGACGTCAAGGCGCTCGCCGAGCCCGTGCTCGCGCACCGCCTGATCCTCGACCCCGAGGCCGAGTTCGACGGCGTGACGACCTCGAACATGATCGCCCAGGTGCTCATCGAGACGCCGCCCCCCTCCAGCAGGCAGGCCGTGTGAGTTTCACCCAGACCCGCACGACGATCCCCGAGGAGGCCAAGACTCAGGGCCTGCTCGCGGTCGTCATCGGTCGCGGCGTCGCCGGCGTCCTCGCCGCAGCGGGCGTCGTCGCGGGCTGGGCGCGGGCCGTGCAGGGCGTCGTCACGCCGGTCGGCTGGGCGACCATCGCCGGCAGCGTGGCCGCGCTCGCCGTCGGCTACGCCTGGGGCTGGGCTGAGTTCATCGCGATCGGCTGGGGCCTCGCCCTGCTCGTCGCAGCGGCATCCGTCTGGCTGATCGGTCGCGGTGCCTCGACGATCGAGCTGACCCTGCCGACACCGCGGGTGGTCGTGGGCGAGCACGCCGAGGCCCGGCTCGTCGCGGCGAACCCCGGACGACGGCGGTTCGGTGGCGTGCAGCTGGAGCTGCCCGTCGGCGGCAAGGTGCTCGAGCGGGTCCTGCCCGGCCTGCCGAAGGGCGGAGCGTTCGACGAGCAGTTCCGGATTCCCACGGACCGGCGGGGCATCGTCCCGATCGGACCCGCGCGGACCGTGCGAGCCGACCCGGTGGGGCTGATGCGGCGCGAGATCGTCTGGTCGCAGACGGTCGACCTGCACGTGCACCCGCGCACCATCGCCATCGCTGCCCTCAGCTCGGGCTTCATCCGCGATCTCGAGGGCTCGCCGACGCGCGACCTCACGGCGAGCGACATCGCCTTCCACGCATTGCGCGAGTACGTCCCGGGCGACGACCGCCGATTCATCCACTGGAAGAGCTCGGCGAAGACCGGCACGTTCATGGTGCGCCAGTTCGAGGAGACGCGCAGGAGCCGGCTGATGGTCCTGCTCGACCTCGAACCCGGCGCCTACGTGGACGACGGGGAGTTCGAACTCGCCGTGAGCGCCGCGGCCTCCGTCGGCGCTCGCGCCATCCGCGACGCGCGGACGGTGTCGTTCGTGGTGTCCGGCCGGAGCCACGACGGCATCGCGTCACGCATCAGCGGCATGCGTGAACTCCCGACCGTCTCGCGTGACCGGCTGCTCGACGCGCTCTGCGTGGTCGAGCCCGACGAGCAGGCCGTGCTGCTGCCCGACGTCGCCCGGGCCGCGGCCGAAGGACTGCCCGGGCTCTCGCTCGCGTTCCTCGTGAGCGGCACGGCCCGCGGCGTCGCGCCCCTTCGCTCGGCCGCCTCCCGCCTGCCCGGGGGCGTGGAGGCGGTCGCCGTGCAGTGCTCGCCCGAGGGCGAGGCCACCGCTCGCACCGTGGCCGGGCTGACGGTGTTCGGCATCGGCTACCTCGAGGACCTCCGCTCGATGCTCGCCAGATCGGCGTCGGTCACATGAGCACCGCACGTCGGCCGGTGCCGACGCGACGATTCTGGTCGACCGCCATCAGCGTCGCACTCGTGGTCGCCATGCTCACGGCGGCGATGATCCCCTGGTGGCCGGTCTACGAGAGCCCGGCGTTCCTCGTCGCGGCCGGTGTGGCGATCGTCGCCGGGTCGGCCATCGGCATCGCCGGCGCGACCTTCCACTGGCCCGCCTGGGCGGTCGTCATCGTCTTGTTCGGCGCATACGTACTGCTGGGCGTGCCCGTCGCCGTGCCGAGCCGCGCCATCGGGGGAGTGATCCCGAGCCCGCAGGGCCTCGTCGAGCTCGTCGCGGGCGCAGCCCTCTCGTGGAAGCAGCTGGTCACGATCGCCGTGCCCGTCGGCTCCTACCAGGCGCTGCTCGTCCCGCCGTTCCTGCTGGGCCTCGTGGCCTCGACCTGCGCCGTGACCATCGCGCTGCGCAGCCGGCGGCCGGCGGCGGCCGTCATCCCGCCGGCGGTCCTGCTCCTCACCGGGATCGCCATGGGCGTGGTGCACGCGGCCCTCGCCGTCGAGACGGGCCTCATCTTCCTCGTCACGGCCGTGGCCTGGCTCGTGCGCGTCGCGATCGCCAACCGCCGCGCCATCACGAGCGGCAGACCCGTGGAGGCGGCGCTCGCCGACGCCCGCCGTGTCCTCGGCGCGTCGGCGATCGTCGCCGTGGCGCTGATCGGCTCGGCCGCGGCATCCGTCGCACTGCCGACTCCGGCGCGCAGCGTCGTTCGCGCCGAGCTTCAGCCGCCGTTCGAGCCCCGCGCGCAGCAGAGCCCGCTCACCGGGTTCCGTGCGGCATTCGAACCCGACGTCGCCGACGACGAGATGCTGGCCGTCCGCGGCCTCCCGCCGGGGAGCGGGCTGCGCATCGCGGCCCTCGACACGTACGACGGGATCGTGTACTCGGTCGGCGGCACCGACGGCACGGCCGAGTCCGGTCGATTCACCCGCGTGCCGTATCGGCTCGACCAGACCGACGTCGAGGGCGAGCAGACCGAGATCGAGGTGGAGGTCCTCGGCTACTCGGACGTGTGGGTGCCGGGTATCGGGCAGCTCGAGCGCATCACCTTCGCCGGACCGCGCGCCGAGGTGCTCGCCGACGGGTTCTTCTACAACGACGTGACGGGAACCGGGGCGATCAGGGCCGGCCTCGCCCAGGGCGATCGCTACACGGCGAGATCGGTGACGCCCGTGCGGTCCGAAGCGCTCGCGGAGCTCGATCCGGGCACCAGCGTTCTTCCCGCCGCGCCCGACCTGCCCGACGGGTTGTCGGAACTCCTCGACGCGTGGGCTCCCGCGTCGGAGGAACCCGGTGAGCGACTCCGTGACATCGTCGACGGGTTCCAGCGCGACGGGTTCGTGAGCCACGGGGTCGGCGACGAGGAGCCGAGCCGATCGGGCCACGCCCTCGACCGACTGGACGAGCTCGCGAACGTTCGCCCGATGCTCGGCGACGGCGAGCAGTACGCCGTCGCCGCGGCGCTGATGGCGAGGGAGATCGGCTTTCCGGCGCGCGTGGTGGTGGGATACCTCGCGTCACCGGATGCCGCAGCAGCCGACTCGGCTGCCGACGCCGCCGACGACGGCACCGTGGTGTTCCGCAGTCGGGACCGACAGGCGTGGATCGAGATCCAGACCTCGGATGGCGCATGGATCCCCGTCAACCCGAACCCGGAGGTGCGCGACATCCCCGAGCGCGAACCCGACCAGCCCACGGTCGTCTCGCGCCCCCAGTCGGCCCTGCCGCCACCGGCCGAGCGTACGCCCGTCGAGGAGCTCGACTCGGACCCCGACCTCTCCCTGGACGAGCCCGACGACAGCGCCGAGCCCTGGGTCGCCGCGCTGCTGGCCGGACTCACGATCGCCGGGTTCGCGGCGCTGGGACTCGCCCTGCTGATCAGCCCGTTCCTCGCCGTCATCGTCGCCAAGATCCGGCGACGCCGGGTGCGCCGCCGTGCACCGACGCCCGTGGAGCGCATCGAGGGCGGCTGGCAGGAGTTCGCGGACACCGCGGCCGACTACGGCTACCCGATCCGGCCGAACACGACCCGTGCCGAGCAGGCCGCCACGGTCGGCGGACTGGCACCGCTCGTGCTGGCCTCCGTCGTGGATCGCGCGGTGTTCGCGCCCGACGGTCCGACCGACGGAGACGACGAGCGCGTATGGGACGTGGTCGACGAGCTCCAGGAACGACTCGGCGCGCCCCGCAGCCGCCTCGAGCGACTCCGTGCGGCGATCTCCCTCACCTCGCTCGGCGGGTACGCTGTCACGCGGAGAGGAGCCAAGCCGTGACGTGTGCGATCTGCGGGGCGGAGCTCCCCGAGGGGGCGATGTTCTGCGGCGACTGCGGCAGCTCGACCTCCGCCACACCCGAGTCGCGTCGGCGAACCGACCCGCGTCCCGGTGATACCACGGCGATCGAGCGCCCAGCACGACGCAACAGCGGCGTCATCAGCATCCCGGTGGACGGATTCCGGGGAGCGTCGGCGATAACCGGGCCGGACGCGCCCACCGCCGACCGCGCGGTCGAAGACGTCGATGCGGTCGCGGCTCCGACCTTCGTGCTGGCGTTCAGCACCGGCGAGACGCGCACGGTCTTCGGCACCGGGCTCATCGGTCGCAAACCCCTGCCGCAACCGGGGGAGCGGTTCGACCATCTCGTGCAGATCGCCGATGGTTCGCTCTCCGTCTCGAAGACCCATCTCGAGTTCGGCGAGCACGAGGGGGTGCTCTGGATCGCCGATCGGTTCTCGGGCAACGGTACGATCGTGCGTCGTCCCGACGACGGGGCCGTGAGGTGCGAGCCCGGACGGCGATACCTCGTGCCCCGGGGCAGCCGGGTCGAGCTCGCCGAGCAGTCGTTCGTCGTGGCCTGATCCCCCCGCCGCGGCCGGGGCGTTCCAAGCCGCCGCAGGCGAGCTCCGAGCACTCGTCCTCGACAGGTGAGCGGATGCCGCGAGCCCCACTGCACACGGCCGAGGGGCTCGCCTCCTGCGCTCGGGATGATCGGATCACGGGGTGGACGCACCGCCGAACGACACCGCCGCCCTACTCCCGGAGCACGCCCACGTCTCCCCGCTGGCCCTCCCACCGCATCCGCCGGCGCCCACCTCACCGGGCTTCCCGTGGATCGCCTCGGTGGCGCCGATCGTGGGCGCCGCCGTGCTCTGGGCGATCACGGGATCCGCCCTCTCCCTGGCGTTCGCAGCGCTGGGTCCCGTCGCCGCGATCGCCTCGCTCGTCGACGCACGGCGACACGCTCGCCGGGCGACGAAGCGGGCCGCCGTCGACCGCGCGGCGGCGATCGACGAGCTGAGAGCGGCCGTGGCGGCACGGCACGAGCTGGAGCGAGCCGCCGCGTGGCATCGGGCCACCCCATCCCGTCGGATCACGGAGGACGTCCGCCCGTTCGAGTGGTGCGACCGGCCCCCGGGCGTCGTCCTCGTCGGCAGCGGCGGCGCGCAGAGCTCGCTCCGCATCGACGGCACGGCGGTCGACGACGGCGATCGGGAGCTCCTCGCGCTCGCGGCTCGGCTCGATCGCGCGCCGGTCCACGTTCCCGTCGACCGGGGTATCGGCATCGTCGGCCCCCGGCCGCTCGCGCAGGCCCTCGGGCGTGCCCTCGTCGTGCAGCTGGCCCATCGCTGCCGTCCCGACACCACGCACATCGCCGTCCCCGAAGGTGACGCGTGGGATTGGGCATCGGGCCTCCCGCATCGAGGCAGCGAAGCCCAGGTGCGCGTCGTCGACCTCATCGACGGCCGTCGGGACATCGGGGCACCCCGAAGCAACACGGAGGTGCAGATCGTGCTCGCTCCGACGCTCGAGGAGTTGCCGCCGGGACTCGCGACCGTGCTCCTCGTGCACGGCCCGGGCAGGGCGACGGTCGAACGGCGGGGCGATGCCGCTCCCCGACGGGCCGTCGTACCCGAACTGCTCGGCATGTCCGAAGCCGGCGCCTGGGCCGCACGCGTGCGAGCCGTTGCCGCGCGGGACGGGTTCGGCTCGGCGACCGCCCTTCCCGGCCGCGTCGAGCTGCAACGTCTCGGTCGCGCGACACAGGTCGCCCGCTCGAGGAGCACCCTCCGCGTGCCCGTCGGCATGACGGACACCGGCCCGCTGGAGCTCGATCTCGTGGAGCGCGGGCCGCACGCCATCGTCGCCGGCACCACCGGCAGCGGCAAGAGCGAATTCCTCCTCGCGTGGATCGCGGCCATGGCGCGTGACCACCGTCCCGACGCCGTCGCGTTCCTCCTCGTCGACTTCAAGGGCGGAGCCGCCTTCGAACCGGTCCGCGAGCTTCCGCACGTCGTCGGCGTGGTCACCGATCTGGATGAGGCGGAGGCGGAGCGGGCCGTCCTGAGCCTGCGCGCAGAACTCCGCCACCGCGAGTCGGTGCTCCACGCTGAGCGCGCGCGCGACATCGCCGACCTCGGCGCAACCGTCGAGCTGCCGCGACTCGTGATCGTGGTCGACGAGTTCCAGGCCATGATCGAGCGGTTCCCAGAGCTCGGCGCGGTCATCGCCGACATCGCCGCCCGCGGGCGATCGCTCGGGGTGCACCTGATCCTCGCCTCCCAGCGCCCGAACGGCGTCGTCCGCGAACAGGTCACGGCGAACTGCGCGATCCGCGTCTCCCTTCGCGTGATGGACCCGGCCGACAGCATCGCCGTGGTGGGCAGCCCGGCCGCCGCATCGATCGGACCGGCCACGCCGGGCCGTGGCATCGTCGACCCCGGCGACGGTCGCGTCGTCCCATTCCAGTCGGCGATCGCGGACCGGGTCACGGTCGACGCGATTCGCGTCGCCACCGGTTCCGCCTCGCGACCACGTCGGCCGTGGGTGGGCCCGCTGCCCCAGCGGCTCGACCCCGAGGCGCTCGCCGCCGCGCTCGTGACCACGCCTGTTCCCGGCGGATCACTCGCCTTCGGCCTCGTCGATGCCCCTGAGCGGCAACGCCACGAGATCCTCGCGTGGGCCCCGGCGCGCGACGGGCACCTCCTCGTCGTCGGATCGCCGGGAAGCGGGCGCAGCACGGCCCTGTCCGCCATCGCGCGGGCCGCTCGCCGGACGGGTATGCAGGTCACGATCATCGGCGGGCCGCAGAGCCTGCAGTGGGATCGCCTCTGCGATGCGGTGCAGCGGATCCGCGGGGGAATCGCCGCGTCGGGCGAACTCGTCGTCATCGACGACCTCGACGTCGGCTTCCGCGATTGGCCGGAGGACCACCGCATCGCCGCGCAGGGGATGGTGGAGACCATGCTGAGGGAGGGTCGGGGCCGCGGTGTCGGCATCGCCGCAGCCGCAGGCTCGGCGCACCGCCTCGGCTCGGCCGCCAGGGAGCTGTTCGGGCAGACGCTGCTGCTCCGCCACGCGTCCCGCTCCGACCTGGTGCAGGCCGGCGGCGCCGGCGCGATGTGGCGAGCGGATGCGCCGATCGGTTCCGGCCAGTGGCACGGACGCCGGGTGCAGGTCGTGGAGGCGCCGGTGATCGCGGGGTCACCCGCCGCATCCCTCCGACCGCTCCGTGTTCCCGCCTCCGGCGTGTGCGCCGTCGTGACGGCGTTCCCCCGGGCCGACGCCGAAGCGCTCCGGGCGCGGGGATTCCACCCCGTCGTGCTCGGACCGTTCGGGGAGGCGGAAGTCCGCGCTGCGATGGGGCCACCATCTGAGCCCGAAGGCCCGTGCGTCATCGTCGTCGGCGACGCCGAGGCGTGGATGAGCAATTGGGCCATCGCCGCGCAGATGCGCGAGGAGGCCGACGTCGTCGCGCGCGGCGGCATGCGGGAGTTCCGGGTCTTCGGCCGCGGCGCGGCGCCGCCACCGCTGCTCGATTCCGCGACCGACGCCTGCTGGCACTCGCCGCGTGGGGGCGGCCTGCCGGACCGGGCAGGCTGGCCACCACGCCCGAACGACTGAATCCGTGCATACAGCGCGCCGAACGGTACTGAAACCGCATGCGATGTTCCCAGGAATTAACGATTCGGACATGATCCGGTGAATGTTGCCAAGCAGTGTGGCAGTATCGACGGCACCCCAGCTTGTGCCCGCAACCCGAATGGAGTTCCCGTGAGCGCTCGGCCCCTTCCCGAGGACCCGATGATCCGATCCCTGATCGCGCAGGCCCGCCGCGCCCAGCTGAATCGACGCGCGTTGCTGGCCGGCGCGGGTGCGTCCGCGTCGGCGCTCGCGCTGGCGGCCTGCTCGCCGGGTGGCGCGAAGGGCAAGCCGACGCCCGCCGCCGACACCTCCGACTCCGACAAGACCCTCAACTGGGCGAACTGGGCGGCCTACATCGACGAGGACGACAACGGCGACTACCCGACGCTCGTGCAGTTCACCGAGGAGACGGGCATCAAGGTCAACTACGACGTGGCCGTCGACGACAACAACACGTACTACGGCAAGGTCAAGGACCAGCTCGCGCTCGGCCAGGACATCGGCGCCGACACGGTCTGTCTCACCGACTGGATGGTCGGTCGCTGGATCCGGTTCGGATACACGCAGGCGCTCGACCACGCGAACATCCCGAACCTCGCGAATCTCACGCCCGCGCTGCAGGACCCCGACTTCGATCCCGGTCGCAAGTTCTCCGTTCCGTGGCAGGGCGGCTTCGCCGGCATCTGCTGGAACACCGAGGCGATCCCCGGCGGCCTGGCCTCGGTCGACGACCTCTGGAACTCCGAGCTCAAGGGCCGGGTGGGCGTGCTCTCCGAGATGCGCGACACGATGGGCCTGATCATGCTGCAGAACGGCGTCGACATCGCGGGCGACTGGGGCGACGACGAGTACTCGGCGGCCATCGACATCCTCCGCGAGCAGGTCGAGAACGGCCAGGTTCGCAACATCAAGGGCAACTCCTACCTCGAGGACCTGAAGAGCGAGGACACGCTCGCGGCGATCTGCTGGTCGGGCGACATCACGGTCATCAATGCCGAGGCTGGCGACAAGTGGCAGTTCGCCATCCCGACGGCCGGCGGCACGCTGTGGAATGACAACTTCCTGGTGCCCGTCGGCTCGCCGCGCAAGACGAACGCGGAGACCCTCATCAACTACTACTACGAGCCCGAGGTGGCGGCCGAGGTCGCCGCATGGGTGAACTACATCACGCCGGTCGTCGGCGCGAAGGAGGCGGCCGCGGCGATCGATCCCGAGCTCGCCGAGAACCAGCTCATCTTCCCCGACGAGGACACGCTGTCGCAGGCGCACATCTTCCGCACCCTCACCGGCGCCGAGGAGCAGAAGTACCAGGCCGAGTTCCAGAGCATCCTCCTGGGCGCCTGAGGCCGTGGCGACGATGATGGCCATGCGCGAATTCGCCGAGCGCGGCGCAGACCTCCAGCTGGTGGGCATCCAGAAGCGGTTCCCCGGCTTCACGGCGATCGAGGAGCTCGACCTCACCATCCCGGCGGGGTCGTTCTTCGCGCTGCTCGGGCCCTCGGGCTGCGGCAAGACCACGACGCTCCGGCTCGTGGCGGGCCTCGAGGAACCCACCCGTGGCCGCATCCTCATCGGCGGCACCGACGTGACCGACACCAAGTCCCACGAGCGACCCGTGAACACGGTCTTCCAGAGCTACGCGCTCTTCCCGCACATGAGCGTCATCGAGAACGTCGCGTTCGGGTTGAAACGGCGGCGCATCGGCGACCCGCTCGGCAAGGCACACGAGGCGCTGCGGCTCGTCGAGCTCGACCACCTCGCGCAGCGCCGGCCCCAGCAGCTCTCGGGCGGCCAGCAGCAGCGGGTGGCGCTCGCGCGCGCCATCGTGAACCGACCGGCGCTGCTGCTCCTCGACGAGCCGCTCGGCGCCCTCGACCTGAAGCTCCGACGGCAGATGCAGCTGGAACTCAAGACGATCCAGGAGGAGGTCGGCCTGACCTTCCTGCACGTCACGCACGACCAGGAGGAGGCCATGACGATGGCCGACACGGTCGCGGTCATGAACAAGGGCGCGATCGAGCAGATGGGTGCCCCCGCCGAGTTGTACGAGCTCCCGCGCACGGTGTTCGTGGCGAACTTCCTCGGACAGTCGAACCTCTTCACGGGCGAGGTCGTGGACACCACGAGCACGGCGATCACCGTCGACGCGGGCGGCACCCGCATCGTCGTGCCCACGGCCCGCGCGCAGCGTCACCGTGGAACCGTGACGGTGGGCGTGCGGCCCGAGAAGGTCACCCTCCACACGCAAGCGCCGGCCGCATCACCGGACCGCAACCTCGTCGGCCCCGGACGGGTGCTCGACGTGTCATTCTCCGGGGTGAGCACGCAGTACCTGGTCGACCTCGGCGCGCTCGGAACGGTGCTCGTGTTCGCCCAGAACGTCGGCTTCGGGCCGGTCGCGGCGTTCGGGTCCGAGGTGTGGGTCAGCTGGGAGGTCATGCACGGGTTCGGCCTCGACGACGTGGCGGGCGAGGCGGGACGCTTCCCGGCCGACGACTCGACGACCTCGATCGCCGCCCAGCGGCGCGAGTCGCTCGTGTCGGAGCTCGAGGAGGGCTGAGCATGGCCTTCGCAGCATTCGCGACCGCGGAGGCGCAGGCGCCGGCCCAGGCACCGAAGCGGCGCAGCCGCATCGCGCTCTTCCTGCTCCTGCCCGGCATCCTCTATCTCATCCTGTTCTTCCTGACGCCGCTCATCTCGCTCCTGCTCACGTCACTGCAGGCGCCGGCCGAATTCGGAGACATCGGCGAGTACGACTACGCGTTCAACTGGCAGAACTACGTGGACGTCGTGCAGCAGTACCTGCCGCACATCGCCCGTTCCTTCGGCTACGCCCTCGCGGCGACGGTGTTCGCGCTGCTGTTCAGCTACCCGCTCGCCTACTTCATCGGCGTGAAGGCCCGGCGCTGGCCGCTCCTGCAGAGCCTCATGCTGGTGCTCGTCATCGCACCGTTCTTCATCAGCTTCCTGCTGCGCACCCTCGCGTGGAAGCAACTGCTCTCCGACGAGTCGTTCATCATCACCTCGCTGAAGGCGCTCTCGCTGATGGCTCCCGACGCGCACTTCACGGGCACCCCGTTCGCGGTGATCTTCGGCCTCACCTACAACTTCATCCCGTTCATGACGCTGCCGCTGTACACGACGCTGGAGCGCCTCGACACCCGCTACCTGGAGGCCGGGAGCGACCTCTATGCCAGCCCGTTCGCGGTGTTCCGCAAGATCACGATCCCGTTGTCGATGCCCGGCATCGTAGCGGGCACGCTCCTGACGTTCATCCCGGCAGCCGGCGACTACGTCAACGCCAGTCGTGACTTCCTCGGCGGTCCCGACACCCAGATGATGGGCAACGTCATCGAGGCGAACTTCCTCGTGCTGCTGAACTACCCGGCCGCCGCGGCCCTGTCCATCATCCTCATGGCGGCGATCCTCGTGCTCGTCGGCATCTACGTGAAGCGTTCCGGAACGGAGGACCTGCTGTGAGCGGTGAAGTCCAGGCGGCCGCCGTGCTCGGCGGATTCTCCGAGAGCGAGCAGCAGGAGGACGCCCGAGGTCCGGTCCGCACCCCCCGCCGCCGCCGGATCGGCCTCGGCGACTGGCTGCTGCCCGCCTACACCATCATGGCGTTCGTCTTCCTCATGATTCCGATCGCCTACACCTTCGTCTTCTCGTTCAACGACTCGATCAAGTCGAACATCTCGTGGCGGGGCTTCACCTTCGACAAGTGGCTGAACGTCTGCAACGTCGAGGGCGGCGCGGTCTGCGAGGCGTTCGCCAACAGCATCATCATCGGCCTGGTGGCGACGGTGATCGCCACCGCGCTCGGCACCGCGATCGCGATCGCGCTCGTGCGCTACCGCTTCCGCGCACGATCGGTGATCAGCCTGCTGCTGTTCCTTCCGATGGCGACTCCCGAGGTGGTGCTCGGCGCCGGGCTCGCCGCACAGTTCCTCGCGCTCGGCGTGCCCAAGGACATGACGACGATCATCCTGGCGCACACCATGTTCTGCATCAGCTTCGTGGTGGTCACCGTGAAGGCCCGGGTGTCCAGCCTCGATCCGGCGCTCGAGGAGGCCGGCCGCGACCTGTACGGCTCGCCGGCGCAGGTGTTCTGGCGCATCACGTTCCCGCTGCTCACGCCGGGCATCATCGCCGCGGCGTTGCTCTCGTTCGCGCTGAGCTTCGACGACTTCATCATCACGAACTTCAACTCGGGATCCACCTCGACGTTCCCGAAGTACATCTACATCTCGGCATCCCGCGGCATCCCGGCCGAGGCGAACGTCATCGCCTCGGCGGTCTTCCTGTTCGCGATCGTGCTCGTGGTCGCGTCCCAGATCTCGCGAGCGGCACGGGCGAAGCGGCTCGCGAAGCTCGGCTGAGTGCGCAGGCCGCCGAGCCCGGTCGGCCGCCCGGATGACGGATGCCGCGCCCGACGGCCGGTCGCGGCCTCCGTCGAAGCGATGATCAGATCGTGGCGCGGATCTGCCCGACCCGGCGCTCGCCGCCCATGACCCACAGGTCGAGCTCGGTCTGCACGTCGTCGACCGCCGCGTCGTCGACGGCACCGGCTGCCGCGAGCAGCCGCAGGGCGATGATCGTCGAGGCCCGCGACGAGCCGTCGAGCACCTTCAGCGCCGTGGTCGTGCCGTTCGGCGCGGTCATGACCATGACGCCCTCGGCACCCACCTTGGCGAACACGCCGAGACGTTCCATCGCCACCGTGTCGGGCTGGCCGGGTCCGCCGACCGCCCACGGGTGGTCGCGCGCGGCCTCGGTCAGCGCGGCCGCCTCCCGGTAGAGGGCGAACGGCGACGAGGTGGCTGCCGTCGTGATCTTCTGGATGCCGCGCGCCAGCGCGACCAGGCTGATGGCGTGCACGGGCGCGCCGCAGCCGTCGACCGCGGTCGCCGCGGGTCGCTCACCGGTGAACCGCTCGAGCACGTCGAGGATGCGCTTCTGCAGCGGATGCTCGGGGTCGAGGTAGCCGTCGAGCGGCCACTCGTTCGCCACGCAGGCGAGCAGCATCGCGGCATGCTTGCCGGAGCAGTTCATGTAGACGCGATCGCGCGGTGCGCCGCTTCGGATGAGCTCGTCGCGTGCGACCTGGTCGCTCGGAACAGCGGGCGGGCAGCCCAGCGCGGAGGTGGGCAGCGACGCGCGACCGAGGAGGCCGCGCACGAGCGCGACATGGGCGGCGGTGCCGGAGTGGCTCGCCGTCGCGATCGCCGCGTCCTCTCCGCGGAGGGACACGCCCGACGTCATGACGGCGACCGCCTGGAACGGCTTCAGGCACGACCTGGGGAAGACGGGGGTGCGGGTGTCTCCGAGGGAGCGGAGGACCTCGCCCTCGGGGGAGAGCACGACGGCGGAGCCGGCGTGCCTGGACTCGATGAAACCACTGCGCTCGATCACGGCGAGTTCGACGGCGTCGCTGACGGAGAAGGTACCGGTCACCGGGTCATCCGAGCGCCGCGAATGCGTCGTCGAGCACTCGGAGCCCGTCGTCGATGAGGGCATCGCTCACGGCGAGGCTCGGCAGGAACCGGAGCACGTTGCCGAAGGTGCCCGCGCTGAGGAACAGCACGCCGTGCTGGGCCGCGTCGGCGATGAGAGCGGAGACCGCCTCGGGATTCGGGAGCTTCGTCGTCTGCCCGGTGCCCGGTTGCACGAGCTCGATGGCGATCATCGCGCCGAGGCCGCGGATCTCGCCGATGACGTCGTAGCGCTGCGCGAGCCGCTCGAGACCCGCCGTCAGGCGCGCGCCGATGCGCTCGGCCTCGGCGAGCAGGTGGTTGGCCTCGATGGACTCGAACACGGCGATGGCGGCGGCGCAGGCGACCGGATTGCCGCCGAAGGTGCCACCGAGGCCGCCCGGCTGGGAGGCGTCCATGATCTCGGCGCGGCCGGTGACGGCGGCGAGCGGCAGTCCGCCCGCGATGCCCTTCGCGGAGAGCACCAGGTCGGGCTCCCATCCGAAGTGCTCGCTGGCGTAGTACCGTCCGGTACGGGCCATGCCGCTCTGGATCTCGTCGGCGATCATGACGACGCCGTGCTCAGTGCACCAGGCCTGCAGCCTGGGCAGGAAGCCCTCGGCCGGGACCATGAAGCCGCCCTCGCCCTGGATGGGCTCCACGACCAGGCAGGCGAGGTCGGTGGCGCCGATGACCTTCTCGAGGTAGGTGATGGTGCGAGCCGCGGCATCCGCACCCGAGAGGCCGTCGCGGTAGGGGTAGGAGCTGGGTGCGTGGTACACGTCGCCGGCGAGCGGGCCGTAGCCCGTCGCGTAGGGGTGCGCCTTGTAGTTCATGGCCATCGTGAGGTTGGTGCGGCCGTGGTAGGCGTGGTCGAGCACCGCCACGGCGCGGCGGCCGGTGAACTTGCGGGCGATCTTCACGCCGTTCTCGACGGCCTCGGCGCCCGAGTTCACGAGCACCGACTTCTTCTCCCAGTTGCCGGGGGTGTGCTCGGCGAGGAGCTCGGCGACGCGCACGTACTCCTCGTAGGGGGTGATCGTGAAGAGCGTGTGCACCACGTCCTGCAGCTGGTCCGCGGCGGCCTGCACCACACGCTGCTCGGTGTGGCCCACCGTGGTCACGCCGATGCCCGCTCCGAAGTCGACGAACTGGTTGCCGTCGACGTCGACGAGGATCCCGCCGTTCGCCCGTTCGATGTAGACGGGGAGCGCGGAGGACACGCCGGCCGACACGACCTTCGCGCGTCGGGCGTGCAGTTCCTGTGATCTCGGGCCCGGGATGGAGGTCACGACGCGGCGCTCCTGCACCACGGAATACACCGGGGCGGACGCGGTCTCAGCGGGGATCTGGGTGTCAGTCATGATGCTCCAACCCTATCGTCGAGGCCGCCTCTGGCCGCAGCCGTCGGGCGGCCTCCGACCCGTCGGATGGTGCCAGAATCGAAGGACGCGCCCGGCCCGGATGCCGCGGAGTGCGCGCCCGACGGGAGGAACGGCATGCTCGGCGAACACCACTACGCGGTGGAGGTGGAGTGGCAGGGGGATCGGGGCGAGGGCACCTCCGGGTACCGCGCCTACGGACGCCAGCACGTCGTGCGCGCCACCGGCAAGCTGCACGACCTCGCGGGGTCGAGTGATCGGGTCTTCCACGGCGATCGCGAGCGGTGGAACCCCGAGGAGCTCCTGCTCGCCGCCCTCAGCCAGTGCCACATGCTCTCGTACCTGCACGTCGCGACGCGTCACGGCGTGGTGGTGCGCGAGTACACGGATGCCGCGACGGGAACCATGATCGAGGACGGCCGTGGTGGCGGCGCGTTCAGCGAGGCCACGCTGCATCCGCGGGTCGTGGTGGCGGATGCCTCGATGCTGGCCCTCGCCGATGAGATCCACGCCGAGGCGGCCGACCTGTGCTTCATCGCGGCATCCGTCGCCTTCCCGGTGCATCACCGGCCGACGGCGCTCGTCGCCGACTGAGGTCAGCCCGCCGCGGCCGGCACCACCGGTTCGACGGCGGGGCAGGGGTGGCCGCCGACGAGGCGCGAGCACGGGGGGAAGAACGGCGGCAGCCGCTCGGCCTCGGGGTCGCCGAACCAGCGGTGCCAGATGCGCCAGAAGTTCAGGTTGCCGAACGCCGAGCACGCGTCGCCCGTGTCGGGGTCGGCGAGCGTCGCGTCGCTCGGCTGGTACGGCGTGTAGTTGTAGAGGTTCGCGGTGGCCTGGTTGCGGATCTCGACGGGCGCGGCGCCGCACTCCGCGTTCGGGTGGAAGCCCACGTCGACGGTGCCGATGCGGTACTGCCGGTCGGGTTCCTCCGTGTACTGCCGGAACTGCCAGGCCGCGTTGTAGACCTGGTTGAAGAAGCCGAAGTACTTCGTGTCGCAGTCGGCCGTGTCGGGGCATCCGTAGCCCGTCGCCCGCTCGTAGCCGCTGACGCTCGGCCGGGTCAGCAGCGACTGCTCCTTCTGCAGGAGCACCAGCAGCGTGCGGGGGCTGATGCCGCAGGCCTCGGCGACCTTCGCGACGATGCGGCTGGCGCGTTCACGGATGCCGCCCCGGTACTCCGCGCAGTGCAGGCCGCCCACGGCCGGCTGCGTCGTCGTCGTCTGGGTGTAGTCCGCGAGGCAGCGCACGCCCTGGTCGGGTCGGCACGGCACGGACTCGAGGAAGTCCTGGATCTGCTCCTCGTCCATGGCGGTGCTGTCGTAGAACGACTCGTCGCTGACGATGAGGCCCGGGTCGAACTCCGTCGCGGGCGGTTCGGGCAGGGTGGAACGCGTCGAAGGCGGCTCGGAGGGCGGCGTCTCGCCGGCAGTGGACGTGCACGCCGCGAACGCGGCCACGACGAGTGCCGCCGCGGCACAGCGGGCGGCGACCTCGGCGATGCTCATCGTGTCGACGATACCGGGCGGATCGACGCCTCGGCTGTGAACGGCCTCAGATGCGCTCGCGCGGCGCCACGCGGTCGGCGAGCTTGGCGAAGGTACCTGACGGCGGCGTCTCGTTGTAGCGACCGGCGAGCTCCTGCCCGCTGAGTTCGTGGATGGCCGCCATGATCTCGTCGGTCGCGGCCCGGCGGGCCCGACCGGAAGACGCGGGCCCGTGGCCGCTGAGGTCGAGCGGTGCGCCGAAGCGCACCGTCACCGGCCGGATGCGGGGCAGCTTGGCCCCGACGGGCTGGATCTCCTGGGTGCCGATGAGGCCGACCGGGACGACGGTGGCTCCCGTCTCGAGCGCGAGCCACGCGACGCCGGTGCGGCCGCGGTAGAGCCGGCCGTCGAGCGAGCGGGTGCCCTCGGGGTAGAGCGCGAACGCGGCGCCCGACTCGAGGATCCGGCGGCTCTGGTCGAGCGCCTCCTGCGCCTGCGCGCCGGCGCCGCGTTCGACGGCCACGGCGCCGATCGCGGAGAAGAACGTGCGCGACACCCATCCCGAGAAGCCGGTGCCGGTGAAGTAGTGGGACTTCGCGAGGAACTGCACCGGGCGCGGCGACGCCAGGGGGATCACGATGCTGTCGACGAAGGAGAGGTGATTGCTCGCGAAGATGACCGCGCCGCGCTTGGGGACGTGCTCGGTCCCGGTGATCGTGGGGCGGTACACGAGGCGCACGAGCGGACGGAGGAAGCCGCGCACGATCGGGTAGAGCGGGCCCTGGCGCACGGTCGCTGCGGGTACGGCGTCGGCCTCGATCTCGCTCACCGTACGACCTTAGGCCGTCGGGCATGCCTGAGTCGGTATATGGGCGGGCCCGATTCGGCGCCCCGGACCCTCACGACGGAGCCCGGATGCGCGAGGATAAGGGCATGGACCTTCCCGCGGACGGCGAGCTCATCGAGCTCGAGGCCGCCGGCGCGCGCGTGTTCGTCCTCGGCGGCGGTCGCCGGCTGCCCGCCGCCGACGCCGTCCTGCGCGGGCTCATCGCCGACGCGTCGGGCGTGCCGGCCGACGACGTCGAACTCGAGCACGCCTGCGGCGTCTGCGGAGCGAGGCACGGTCGCGTCAGCGTGCCGTATCCGCTCACTCCGTCGGGCGCGTCGTGGTACGCCGACGTGGCCGTGTCGGGTGATGCGATCGTCGCGGCAGCGGCCACGCGGCATCCGCTCGGCGTGGGCATGGAGGTGGCCACGCTCGACGCGGGCTCGGTGATCGACGAGGCGGCGTTCCACTCCACTGAGCGCGCCGCGCTCGACGAGCTCGATCCCGCTCGTCGGGCGCTCGTGCGTGCGACGCTCTGGGCGCGCAAGACCGCGTTGCTCCGCGCGGTCGGCCACACCGACTTCATCGAGCCGTCCAGGCTCGCCCTGTCGATCCCCGGCGACGACGGCGGCACCGGCAGCATCGTGCGGAGCGTCCCCGAGTTCGGCTCGGGGTGGCGCAAGGTGCGCTTCCACGACGTGCCGGTGCCCGGCAACCGCGCCGCGTCGGTGGCCGTCATCGCCTGAGCAGCCCCGTCATCGCCTGAGCAGCCCGTCGTCGTCCGAGCAGCCCCGTCGTCGTCCGAGCGGCACGATCGACGGTCCGCCCGGCCCGCACCTCGGTCGTCGCCCTACAGTGGGAACGTGCGCAGCGTCATCATCCTCGGCTCATCCGGTTCGATCGGCACCCAGGCGCTCGACGTGATCCGGGCGAACCCGCGACGGTTCGAGGTCGTGGGCCTCGCGGTCGGGTCGAACCGGGCGCTGCTCGAGCAGCAGGCGGCGGACTTCGGCGTCGAGCACACGGCGGTCGGGATCGACGAGGCCGTGCAGCTCGTGCGCGACGTCGACGCCGACGTCGTGCTGAACGGCATCACCGGATCGGTCGGCCTGGCGCCGACCCTCGCCGTGCTCGAGCGCGGCACGACGCTCGCACTCGCGAACAAGGAGTCCCTGATCGTCGGCGGCGACCTCGTCACGCGCATCGCCGCGCCCGGGCAGATCGTCCCCGTCGACTCCGAGCACTCCGCCATCGCCCAGGCGCTGCGATCGGGCACCGACGACGAGGTGCGCCGGCTGGTGCTGACGGCGTCGGGCGGTCCCTTCCGCGGACGGACTCGCGCAGAGCTGGCCGACGTCACGCCGGCCCAGGCGCTGGCCCACCCCACGTGGGACATGGGGCTCGTCGTGACCACCAACTCGGCGACCCTCGTGAACAAGGGCCTCGAGGTCATCGAGGCGCACCTGCTCTTCGACGTCGAGTACGACCGCATCGACGTGGTGGTGCACCCGCAGTCGATCGTGCACTCCATGGTCGAGTTCATCGACGGCTCGACGATCGCGCAGGCCTCGCCGCCCGACATGCGCCTGCCGATCTCGCTCGGCCTCGACTGGCCCGATCGCGTCGGCGGTGTCGGTCGCCCGCTCGACTGGACGACCGCGACGAGCTGGACGTTCGAGCCGCTCGACGGCACGGCGTTCCCCGCCGTCGACCTCGCCAAGCAGGTGGGCCGCGCGGGGGGCGAGTACCCGGCCGTCTTCAATGCCGCGAACGAGGAGGCGGTCGCCGCCTTCCACGCCGGCCGTATCGGCTTCCTCGACATCGTCGACACGGTGCGCGACGTGGTCGACGCGCACGAGGCGTCCTCCGACCGGCTCACGGTCGAGTCCCTCGCCGAGGCCGAACGCGCGGCGCGCCGCGCGGCGCAGGCGCACATCGCCCGAGTGGCCCGCTGAGACGGATGCCGCGGGCTCGCGGCATCCGCTTCTCACAGCCGAGGGACAGCGGGCACCAAGCCGGCGGCAGTACGCTCAGGGCGTGGATTCCGTGCTTCCCTTCATCCTGGGCGTCGTCATCATCGTCGTCGGCCTCGCCCTGTCGATCGGGCTGCACGAGATCGGGCACCTCGTGCCAGCCAAGCTCTTCGGCGTCAAGGTGACCCAGTACATGATCGGGTTCGGGCCGACGATCTGGTCTCGGCGTCGTGGTGAGACCGAGTACGGCGTCAAGGCCATCCCGCTCGGCGGCTACATCGCGATGATCGGCATGTTCCCGCCGGGCAAGGGCGAACGGGTGCAGGAGGACTCGACGGGCTTCTTCCGCGGCCTCGTGCAGGACGCCCGCGACTCGAGCATGGAGTCGATCACGGCCGGCGATGAGGATCGCGCCTTCTACCGGCTGCCCGTCTGGAAGCGCATCATCATCATGTTCGGCGGGCCGTTCATGAACCTGGTGCTCGCGGTGGTGCTCTTCGGAGTGCTGCTCATGGGCTTCGGCGTCGCACAGGCCTCGACCACCGTCGGGTCGGTCTCGGCGTGCGCGCTGCCCGCGACGAGCGAACGGCAGACCTGCGAGTCCGGCGATCCGGCGGCGCCCGGTGCGGCTGCGGGCATCGAGCCGGGCGACCGCATCGTCTCGGTCGCGGGCCAGCCCATCGACACGTGGAACGAGTCGACCGCGATCATCCGCGACCACCCGAACGAGCAGATCGACATCGTCGTCGTCCGCGACGGCGAGGAGGTCACTCTGGCGGTCACCCCCATGCTGAGCGAGCGGTACCAGACCGACGCCGACGGCGTGGTGGTGACGGATGCCGCAGGCGAGCCGGTCACGGTGCAGGCGGGCTTCGTGGGCATCAGCCCCGCGACCGAGACCGTGCAGCAGCCCGCCTCGGCCGTGCTGCCCGCCGTCGGCGAGAACGTCGCCGGCGTCGCCGGCATCATCGTGAACCTGCCGCAGCGCATCATCGACGTCGCCAACGCGGCGTTCGGTCCGGGGGAGCGCGACCCGAACGGGCCGATCTCGGTCGTCGGCGTCGGCCGCGTCGCGGGCGAGATCGCGAGCCTGGACGAGATCCCGCTCGCGTCCAAGGCGGCCGGGCTCGTCGGCATCCTCGCGTCGCTGAACATCGCGCTGTTCGTCTTCAACATGATTCCCCTGCTGCCGCTCGACGGCGGCCACATCGCCGGTGCCCTCTGGGAGGCCATCCGTCGCGGGTTCGCGAAGCTGTTCCGGCGCCCCGACCCCGGTCCCGTCGACCTGGCGAAGCTCATGCCGCTCACGCTCGGCGTCGTGGTGGTCTTCGGCGCGATGAGCGCCCTGCTCATCTACGCCGACATCGTGAAGCCCGTGCAGCTGCTCTGACCGTGCGGCACCCGCGGTACTCCTCGTGGAGTACGCGATGAGCCTCCGGCCGGCCGATCCGCGGCGGCGGGCCCGGAGATACGATCGGGGCATGCCCGCCACCCAGTCGGACGGTCGGCCCCACTGGGATGCGCGGTGGGACGGCCGGACCGACCGCTTCCGCCCACCACCCGGGGTGGTGCTCGGCGCCCCCGTGGTCATCAGCCTCCTCGTGCAGGTTCCCGCGGCGATCGGCATCGCCGTGTGGCTGCACCTCGGCTGGGCGGCCGGAGCCCTGCAGGTGCTGCTCGCCCTCGTCGGGCCGCTCGCGCTGCTCGGGTCCCGCCGGTTCCCCGGGCCCACGGTGGCCGTGGTGTCCGCCGCCGCGCTGGCCGACCTCGTCACCGGCCCCGACGTGGGGCCGCCGTACGTCGCGCTCGCCTTCGCGATCGTGCTCGCCGTCGCCCGTGGGGCGGTGCTGTGGGCGGTGGTCTCCGTGGTGGCCGCGTGGGTCGCCGCGATCGTGCTCGGAGCCCTCATCGGGCTCGACTGGCATCCGTTCCGGATCGCCCTGACCACGCTGCTGCTCGCGGCGTGCTTCGGCATCGGCGCCTTCGTGCGCACCCGTCGGCAGCGCGCCGCCGCCTTCCGTGCCGAGGCCGACCGCCGGCGCCAGACGGCCGAGCAGCGCGAACGCGTGCGGATCGCCCGCGAGCTGCACGACGTCATCGGCCACGCGCTCTCGCAGATCAACGTGCAGGCCAGTGTGGGGCTGCATCTCATGGACCGGGACCCCGAGCAGGCCCGCACCGCCTTGGCCAGCGTCAAGGAGACGTCGAAGACCGCGCTCGAGGAGGTGCGCAGCGTGCTCGGGGTGATCCGCTCGGACGGCGAGGCCCCGCTGGCGCCGCAGGCCGAACTCGCCGAGCTGCCTCGGCTCGTGGCCGGCGTGCGCTCGCCCGGGTTCGAGGCGGAGCTCGTGGACCGGCTCGACGGCGCACTGCCGGCCCGTGCCGCGCAGTTCGCGGCGTACCGCATCGCGCAGGAGGCCCTCACCAACGTCGTGCGCCACGCCGGCGCGACCCGTACGGTGGTGGCCGTCGAGCGACTCGGCGACGAGCTGCTGCTCACCGTCGACGACGACGGCTCGGGGGCCGACGGCTCGGCGGAGGGCAGCGGCATCCTGGGCATGCGCGAACGGGCGGCGCTGCTCGGCGGCTCGGTGGAGCTCGCTCGGTCGCCGCGGGGCGGCACCCGGGTGACGGCCCGGCTGCCGTGGGGGGCGCCATCGTGATCCGCGTCGCGCTCGCCGACGACCAGGTGCTCGTGCGCGCGGGCTTCCGTGCGCTGCTCGACGCGGAGGTCGACGTCGAGATCGCGGGGGAGGCCTCGACTGGTGCGGACCTCCTCGCACTCGTGCGCCGCGAGCCCGTCGACGTCGTGCTCATGGACATCAGGATGCCGGGCGGCGATGGCCTCTGGGCCACCGAGCAGATCGCCGCCGACCCGAAGCTCGCCGGGGTGCATGTCGTCATCGTCACCACGTTCGAGCTCGACGAGTACGTCGCCCGCGCGATCCGGGCGGGGGCGAGCGGATTCCTCGTGAAGGACACCGAGCCCGTCGACCTCATCCGCGCCGTGCGGGTCGTGGCGAGCGGCGAGGCGCTGCTCTCCCCGGGCGTCACGAAGCGCTTGCTCGAGCGCATGGCCGTCGGGCTCCGCGACGCCCCCGACGACGCCCGGCTCGACACCCTGACCGAGCGCGAGCGGGAGGTGCTGCGCCTCGTCGGGCAGGGGCTCACGAACGACGAGATCGCCGCGCGGCTCGTGCTCTCCCCGCTCACCGCGAAGACGCACGTGTCGCGGATCATGGCGAAGCTGCACGCCCGCGACCGCGTGCAGCTGGTGGTCGTCGCCTACGAGTCGGGGCTCGTGGCCCCGGGCTGGCAGGAGTAGGCGCGGCATCCGCCATGCCTCCCGGGGGAGCAGCGCAGGTGTCTCCACCGGTGGGATTCGCGGATGCCGCGACCCGGCGAGCATGGGTTCGACGGTCCACTCCCGGGCCGCGCGAACCAAGGGAACACATCATGCTCGCCACCCTCGCGACGACCGCGGTCGTCACCCACGCCGGCCCCTGGGCGGCCGGGTTCGGATGGGTCTTCTTCCTCATCCCGATCTTCTGGTTCCTCGTGATCGGACTGATCATCTTCCTCGTGACCCGCGGCCGACGCCGTGCATGGGCCGACGGCTCCTACGGTCCGCCGTGGGCGCGCGGCGGCAGCGCCGAGTCGACGCTCGCCGAACGCTTCGCCAAGGGCGACATCGACGAGGTCGAGTACCGGGCGCGCCTCGAGGTGCTCCGCGCGAATCGACCGAACGCCTAGCGCCCGATCGACACGCGAGGGGCGGATGCCGCGGCATCCGCCCCTCGTCGCATGCCCGGATGCCACGACGTGTCGTGACCCGCGTGCATCCGGCTCGGGCCGGCGGTCAGTCCCCGAGCGCGCGACGCAGCGCGGCCGCCTGGTGCCGGTGGCCGACCGTCTCGTAGCCGACCACGACGACGAACGGCGCAGCCGCCGTGATGAGGATGCCGACGCCGAAGGTCGCTCCGGCGGCCACGGCGGCGACGGCGGCGACGAGCACCAGCAGGCTGCCGACGAAGAGCCAGATGTGGAACGGGTCGAACTGCCGCAGCAGCAGCGAGTAGATGGTGAACAGCGCGACCATGAAGACACCCACGGGCACGACCACGGTGAGCAGCGCCGGCACGAGGCCGATGTGGGCGACGCCCTCGATCTCGTAGGCGGCCACGTGCAGGCCCGCCCCCGCGCCGGCCAGCGCGATGAAGATGAAGTAGTGGAGGTAGCCCCACACGAACCCGCGTTCGCGGTAGCGCTGCAGCACCTTGCCCGACGGCATGGTGAAGTACACCCACCAGAGCCCGAACGCGAGCGCCGTGCCGCCGAAGGCCACGGTGACGGCCTCGACCGACCAGTCCTGCTCGTCGATCACGGCCGAGATCGCGAGGATCGTGCCGAGGATGATCTCGCCGAGCGTGATGATGACGAGCAGCCCGTAGCGCTCGGCGATGTGGTGCGCGTGCCAGGGCGTGCCGCCCTCGCGTCCGTGCTCGGCGACGTACGGCCCGACGAGTTCGAGGGCGATGAGCGCCGCCGTGATCGCGAGCGTCGGGGCGAGCGGCAGGTTGACGAAGATGACGACGATCCAGCCGAGCTGCGCGAGCGAGACGAAGACGGCGTAGGTGAGCGCCGTGCGGCGGCGGGTGCCGTCGTGCTTCGCGGCGCGCAGCCAGAGGGCGATGGTGGCGACGCGCATGACGACGTAGCCGGCGACGACCACGCCGTTGTCGACGTGCTCGCCCTCGTCGAGCGAGTGGAAGAGGTCGGGGAGGCCCAGCGCGAGGATCAGCACGCCGAGCATCTCCACCATGGTCGCCACGCGGAAGAAGACGTCGTCGTTGTCGTACGCCGACGCGAGCCACGAGTAGTTGATCCACGCCCACCAGATCGCGAAGACGGCGAACAGGAAGCCGACGATGGCCGGCATCCAGTGGCCGACCTCGAGCAGGTGCGCGGTCTGCGCCCCCGCCTGGCTGAACGCGACGACGAACGTGAGGTCGAAGAGCAGCTCGAGCGGCGTGGAGGCGCGGTGGGCCTCGTTGGGATCGCGGCCGACCATGCGGCGCAGGCGGTGGTCGAGCGGCGGCCGGGCGGATGCCGCGGTGCCTGCGTCCTGCGTCTGCTGATCGCTCATGGTGGGGCCCTCTCGGGGCGCACCGGCGGCGCCCGTCGCATCATGCTGCCACAGGCGCCGAGGGTGCCGCAGCGCGCGCCAGATCTGCTGGGTCAGCGCGAGAGCAGGAGCGCCTCGCCC
Organism: Agromyces sp. 3263; assembly: GCF_031456545.1. Classification (NCBI taxonomy): domain Bacteria; kingdom Bacillati; phylum Actinomycetota; class Actinomycetes; order Micrococcales; family Microbacteriaceae; genus Agromyces; species Agromyces sp. 3263. The sequence goes on along the minus strand of NZ_JAVDUV010000001.1, from coordinate 175,796 downwards.
TGTCCGCCGCCGCCGCAGAGCGCGACCGCGGCGCGGCCGCTTCCGCGGCGCGACAGCTCGAGCGCGGCGTGCAGCGCGAGCCGCGCGCCGGATGCGCCAATGGGGTGGCCGAGCGCGATGGCGCCGCCGTGCACGTTGACGACGTCGGCCGAGAGGTCGAGGTCGCGCATGGACTGGAGCGAGACCGCGGCGAACGCCTCGTTGATCTCGACGAGGTCGAGGTCGGATGCCGCGGCGCCCTCCCGCTCGAGGGCGGCCGCGATCGCGTTCGACGGCTGCGAGTGCAGCGAGTTGTCGGGTCCGGCGACCTGGCCCGAGGCGCCGATGAGGGCCAGCCAGGGCAGTCCTCGCGACTCGGCCCACTCGCGACTGGCGACCACGACCGCCGCCGCGCCGTCGGACAGGGGTGAGGAGTTGCCGGCCGTGATGGCGCCGCCCTCGGCGAATGCCGGACGAAGGCGGCCGAGCACCTCGGCGGTCGAGTCGGGGCGCACGCCCTCGTCGGCGGCGACGACGACCGGGTCGCCCTTGCGCTGCGGCACCTCGACCGACACGATCTCGTCGTCGAACACGCCGTCCGCCTGCGCGCGGCCGGCACGCGCGTGGGAGGCGGCGGCGATCTCGTCCTGCTCCTCGCGGGTGAGGCCGTAGCGGGCGTTGAAGCGCTCGGTCGACGCGCCCATCGACTCCTGGTCGAACGCGTCGGTGAGGCCGTCGTAGGCGGCGTGGTCGAGCATCTCGACGCTGCCGTAGGCCCAGCCCTTGCGGGAGCCCGGCACGAGCAACGGCGCCTTGGTCATCGACTCCTGGCCGCCGGCCACGATGACGGATGCCTCGCCGAGGCGGATCATGCGCGCGGCATCCGTGATGGCGACGAGGCCCGACAGGCAGACCTTGTTGATCGTGGTCGCGGGCACCCGCCACGGGATGCCGGCCGCGACGGCGGACTGCTTCGCCGGGTTCTGGCCGGCGCCGGCCTGGAGGACCTGGCCCATGATCACGGCGTCGACGTCGTCGGGGGAGACGCCGGCGCGCTCGAGGGCGCCGCGGATGGCGGCCGTGCCGAGCTGCACCGCCGTCTGGCCCGCGAGGTTGCCGTTGATGCGGGCGAACGGCGTGCGTGCCCCCGCGATGATGACGACGTCGGGGTTGCTCATGTTCCGGGACTCCTTCGTTCGGGTTGCGAGCGTTGCGTGTTCGACCCTATTGTACTTTCCTGAGACCTGAACCACCTGTCAGGTTCGCTCCAGACATCCAGCCATTCACTGTTGAGAGGCACTCACATGCGGGTTACGAAGAAGTACCTCGCGACGGCCGTCATCGCCGCCGCGTCCATTGCGCTCGTCGGGTGCGCCCCGACCACGGCCACGGGCGGCGATGCCGGGGCGACCGACGCCGGCGCTCCGGTCAAGGTCGCCATGCTCACGAGCCAGACCGGTCCGCTCGCGGCCTACGGCGCGGCCTACACCGCAGGCTTCGAGGCCGGGCTCGATTACGCCACCGACGGCACCGGCGCCGTCGACGGCCGTGAGCTCGACATCGAGTGGGCCGACGACCAGGGCAACCCCGACACCGCCGTCTCCAAGGCCAAGGACTTCATCGGCCAGGGCTACCAGATCCTCGCGGGCACCGCCGCGTCGGGCATCGCGACGGCGCTCGCCGAGCAGGCGGAGCAGAACAAGATCCTCTATATCTCGGGCCCCGCTGCGGCCGATGCGATCACCGGGGTGAACGACTACACGTTCCGGTCCGGCCGGCAGACCTACCAGGACGTCGCCACCGCGGGCACGTTCATCGGCGACCCCGACGGCAAGAAGGTCGTCGTCTTCGCCCAGGACAACGCGTTCGGCCAGGGCAACCTCGCCGCGGTGCAGGCCGTGCTCGGCGGCCAGGGCGCGAACGTCGAGGGCGTGCTCGTCGCCGAGGACGCCACCGAGTTCACGCCCTTCGCGCAGCAGTTGCTCGCCGCGTCGCCCGACCTCGTCTTCGTCGCCTGGGCCGGCGCCTCCTCGGGCGCCATGTGGACGGCGCTCGCGCAGCAGGGCGTCTTCGACGCGGCACCGGTGGTCACGGGTCTCGGCGACGCGGCGACGTACGGCGCGTACGGCGACGCATCCGACGACATCTCGTTCCTCAACCACTACTTCGGCGGTGCGGCCGGCACCGACGCCGAGGCCGCGATGATCGAGTACCTCGAGGCGAACGGCGAGACGCCCGACCTCTTCTCGCCCGACGGCTTCGTCGCCGCGCAGATGATCGTGCAGGCCGTGCGCGAGGGCGGCGACACCGTCGACGGCATGATCGACGCGCTCGAGGGCTGGTCCTTCGACTCGGTCAAGGGCGAGATCACCGTGCGAGACGAGGACCACGCCATGATCCAGCCGATGTACCAGGCCAGCCTCGTGCAGGACGGTGCGACCTGGGTGCCCGAGCTCGTCGACACCATCGACGCCGAGACCGTCGCGCCGCCCGTCGCCGGCAAGTGACCGAACGGAACCGAAGGCAGCCATGACCGACCACCCGATGCTCGCGCTCGAGCACGTCGGCCTCCGCATCGGCGGGGCGCGCATCCTCCACGACGTGTCGCTCGAGGTCGTCGCGGGCGAGATGCTCGGGGTGATCGGCCCGAACGGCGCGGGGAAGACGACGCTCTTCAACGTGATCTCGGGAGTGGTGCGACCCACCGAGGGCGCCGTCCTCCTCGACGGCCAGGACGTCACGCGGCAGCCGATCCACCGGCGGGCCACGGCGGGCCTCGGGCGCACGTTCCAGACGTCGAGCCTGTTCCCGGCGCTCAGCGTGCTCGAGAACGTTCGGCTGGCGGCCCAGGCGCACGCCGGCCGCGCGGCATCCGTGTTCCGCACCCCGCGGCGCACGGATGCCGCGACCCGCACCGCGCTCGACGCGCTCGCCGAGGTGGGCCTCGCCGATCGCGCCGACGCCGATGCCGCAGGGCTCGCCCACGGCGAGAAGCGCAAGGTCGAGATCGCCATGCTCATCGCCATGGATCCGAAGGTGGTCCTGCTCGACGAGCCGATGGCCGGGGTCGCGTCGGGCGACGTGCCCGCGATCACCGAGGTCATCCGGGGCCTCCACCGCGGCGGGCGCACCGTGCTCATGGTCGAGCACCACATGGAGGTCGTGCTCGGCCTCGTCGACCGCGTCGCGGTCATGCACCACGGCGAGCTCCTCGCCGTCGACACTCCGGAGGCCGTCATGGCGAACCCGACCGTGCAGTCCGCCTACCTGGGGGAGTCGGTGTGAGCGAGCCCATCCTCGTCGTCGACCGGCTGAGCGGCCGCATCGCCGGCCAGCAGGTCGTCGAGGACGTCTCCTTCGAGGTTCCGGCGCTCGGGGTCACCGCGCTCCTGGGACGCAACGGGGTCGGCAAGACCTCGACGATCAAGTCGATCCTCGGCCTCATCGAACGCACGGGGGAGGTGCGCCTCGCAGGCACCCGCGTCGACCGGCTGCCCACCCATCGCATCGTGCAGCGCGGCGTCGGCTACGTGCCCGAGGACCGCGAGGTCTTCGGCGGCCTGACCGTGGCGGAGAACCTCCGCCTCGCCGAGCGCGACGACCGGCCGCGGCGAGACCTCGTCGACCGACTCTTCCCCGACCTCGTGGAACGGCGGGCGCAACGTGCGGGCACGCTCTCGGGAGGACAGCAGCAGATGGTGTCGCTCGCCCGCGCACTCGTGAACGAGAACCGGCTGCTCCTCGTCGACGAGCCGACGAAGGGGCTCGCGCCCCGCATCGTCGACGAGGTGGCGGCGGCGCTCGCCGAGGCGGCGACCACCGTGCCGATCCTCCTCGTCGAGCAGAACCTGCAGGTGGTGCGCAGGCTCGCCGAGCGCGTCGTCGTGCTCTCGGGCGGCCGGGTGGTCTTCACCGGCGCGGCATCCGACCTGCTCGATGACGAGGATCGGATCCAGCGCTACCTGGGCGTCCACGACGCCGCAGACGGCAGGGATGCCCCACATGAACGCGACGCCTCGAAGGGAGGGGCACGATGAGCACGCTGCTGCTGCTCCTCATCACCGGGCTCGGCCTCGGCGCCCTGTACTTCCTCGTCGCGAGCGGCCTGTCGCTCATCTACGGGCTCATGGGCGTGCTGAACTTCGCGCACGGCTCGTTCCTCACGATCTCGGCGTTCCTCGGCTGGGAGGTCGGGCGCCGCGTCTCCGACGGCACCTGGGCGGGCCTGGCCGTCTCGGCCCTCGTCGGAATGGTCGTGGGCGCGGTGGTGGCCGCGGCGACGGAGTACCTCCTCATCCGCCGGCTCTACGAACGGCACATCGAGCAGGCGCTCGTCACCGTCGGCCTCGCGCTCGCGAGCGTGGCCCTCTTCGAGGGCATCTGGGGGACCGACCCGATCTACACGCAGAAGCCCGAGTGGCTCGGCCAGACCACCGAGATCCTCGGGGCGAAGATCCCGAACGACCGGTTCCTGCTCATCGCCTGCGCCGCGCTCGTGCTCGCCGGCATCGTGCTGTTCCTCCAGCGCACCCGGTACGGGCTCATCATCCGCGCCGGCGTCGAGAACCGGTCGATGGTCACCGCGCTCGGCATCGACGTCCGTCGGTCGTTCACGATCGTCTTCGCGATCGGCGGGGCGGCAGCGGGGCTCGGGGGCGTGCTCGCCTCCGTCTACTACGGCTACGTGTCGGCGCACCTCGGCTCGGTGCTGCTCATCTTCGCCTTCATCGTCACGGTGATCGGTGGGCTGGGGTCGCTCACCGGCGCTGCGATCGCGTCGGTGCTCGTTGCCGTGCTGCAGCAGTTCGCCAACTTCTACTGGGGCGGCACCGGCGACCTCGTCGTGGTGATCGCGCTCGCCGCGGTGCTGCTCGTGCGCCCGCGTGGACTCATGGGGAAGGTCGCATGAACCCGCAGAGAACGGATGCCGCGTCGCCGACGCGCGAACTCGACCCCGCAGCGCGGGCCGACTCGGGCGAGCGCTCGGCCGTGGCATCCGGCCGTCGCACGCTGCTCCTAATCGGCGGGGGCGTCGCCCTCGTCGTCGTCCTCGCCATCCTGCCCCTGCTCGCCCTCGACCTCCCGGGCGTGCTGCCCGGCCCGACCTACACGCCGGGGACCCTGCAGCTCCTCGCCTACGCGATGCTCATCGCGGCGCTCGCCCTGAGCTACCGCATGATGTTCGGGCTCGCCGGCCTGCTCTCGTTCGGCCACGCGCTGTTCTTCGCCGCGGGCGCTTACGGGCTCGGCATGACGCTCGACGCGTTCGCGCCGGTCGGGTGGCCGAGCGAGCTCATCTTCGTCGGCTCGATCGCGGTCACCCTCGTGCTCGGCATCGTGCTGGCCGCGACCGTCGGCTCGCTCGCGCTGCGGGTCACCGGCATCTCGTTCGCGATGGTCACGCTCGCGTTCGCGCAGGCCGGGTCGGTGCTCATCCGGCGCAACCCGGGCGGCGCGACCGGCGGCGACGAGGGGCTCTCGCTCGACATCGAGCACGTGCCCGACGCGCTCGTGGGCGTGGTGAACACCCGGAACCTCTACTGGCTCGCACTCGGCGTGCTCGTCTTCGTGTACCTCGTCGTGCTGTGGGTCGAGCGCAGCCGCGCCGGGCGCGTGGCCGAGGCCATTCGGGAGAACGAACTTCGGGTGCGCGTCATCGGCCTGCAGCCCTACACCGTGAAGCTGCTCGTCTTCGTCGTCGCGTCGGTGCTCGCCGCGATCGCCGGCATGGGCTACCTCCTGCTGCAGTCGGGCGCATCGCCGCGCATCGCCACGGCGGACTTCACGCTCACGCTCCTCGTCATCGTGGTGCTCGGGGGAGTGGGCTATCGCTGGGGCGCGATCGTGGGCGGTATCGTCTACACACTGCTCGATCAGCGGCTCACGGCGCTCGCGGGCTCCGACGTCATCGCCGGACTGCCCGCCGTGCTCCGGGTGCCGCTGTCCGAGCCGCTGTTCATCCTGGGCACGCTGTTCATCCTCGTGGTGCTGTTCCTTCCCGGGGGGATCGCGGGAATCCCGCAGCGCATCAGCACTGGCCGGAAGCAGCATCCGGTCGAGACGGAGGAGGCCGCGGATGCCTGACGGCCTGAACACGCTCGGACGCTGGACGCGCGACCGTGCCCGCGCCACCCCTGAGCGCATCGCGATCGACGACCGCGGAGTGGTCGTGACGTATCGCGAGCTCGACGCCCGCTCGGAACGGCTCGCGGAGGCGTTCCGAGCGACCGGCTACGCGATCGGCGACCGCATCGCGACCATCACCGGCAACAGCGCCGACCACGTCGTGCTGTTCTTCGCCTGCGCCAAGGCCGGGCTCGTGCTCGTGCCGCTGTCGTGGCGGCTCGCCCCGCGCGAGCTCGCCGAACAGCTCGAGATCGCCGACCCGGCGCTGCTCCTCCTCGAGAGCGAGTTCGAGTCACTCGCCCGGGCGACGCTGGCACGCCTGCCGCAGCGCATCCCCAACGCGCCGCTCGGGGCGCATGGCGTCGAGGCGGATTGCCCGCCTCCGGCCGCCGACGCCCGCCGCGCGGCATCCGGAACGCGTGGCGACGTCGCCGACGACGACGCGCTGCTCATCATCTTCACCTCGGGCACGACCGCCACTCCCAAGGGTGCCGTGCTCACGCATCGCAACTGCTTCTTCACGAACCTCTCGCTCTCGCGCATCGCCGAGATCGGCGCGGGCGACACCGTGCTCGCGGTGCTCCCGCAGTACCACGTCGGCGGGTGGAACATCCAGCCGCTGCTGGCCTGGTGGACGGGCGCCACGGTCGTGCTCGAGCGCACCTTCGATCCCGGCCGGGTGCTGCACCTGATCCAGGAGCGCGGCATCACGACCATGATGGGCGTGCCCGCCAACTACCTGTTCCTGGCGCAGCACCCCGACTTCGCGGGCACCGACCTGTCGAGCCTCGCGCACGCGATCGTGGGCGGCGCCCCCATGCCGCCCGCGCTGCTGCGCACCTGGCATGCCCGCGGGGTGGCGCTCACCCAGGGCTACGGGCTGACCGAGGCGTCGCCGAACGTGCTGTGCCTCCCCGACGAGGACGCGCGCGTGCGCGCCGGGTCGGCCGGCAAGCCCTACCCGCACGTCGACGTGGCCGTCGCCGATCCCGCGACGGGCGAGCACCTCGACGGCGCAGCCGAGGGCGAGCTGCTCGTGCAGGGGCCGTCGGTGTTCGCGGGGTACTTCCGCGACCCCGCTGCGACGCTGGCGACCCTGGTCGACGGATGGCTGCGCACCGGCGATCTCGTGCGCCGCGACGCCGACGGGTTCTTCACGATCGTCGATCGCATCAAGGACATCTACATCTCGGGCGGCGAGGGCGTCGCCCCCGCGGAGGTCGAGGCCGTCCTCATGGGGCATCCGGCCGTCGCCGACGTCGCCGTGGTGGGCGTACCCGACGAGCGGTGGGGCGAAGCGGGCGCGGCCTGGGTCGTCGCGCACCGTGGCCGGGCGACGGATGCCGCGGAGCTGGTCGAGTTCGCCTCCGCCTCCCTCGCCCGCTACAAGGTGCCGCGCGAGGTGCACTTCGTCGACGAGCTCCCTCGGTCCACCGCGGGCAAGGTGCTGCGCCGCCTCCTCGCCGAGCGGACCGCCATCGCGACCGTGGCATCCGTCGCGTCGGAGGAGGCGCGATGAGCGCCGCACCGCGTACCGCGCGCGGCGTCGAGACGCGCGGCAGGCTGCTCGCCGCCGCCGAGCGGGTGTTCGCCGAGCACGGCTATCACGAGGCATCCGTCTCGCGCATCACCGATCGCGCCGGCGTCGGCCAGGGCACCTTCTACCTCTACTTCGACACGAAGCTCGACATCTTCAACGAGCTCGTGGAAGACCTGAACCGTCGTGTCCGCCAGGCCATGAGCGAGGGCTCTCGGGGCGCATCGACCCGGCTCGAGGCCGAGCGGGCCGGCTTCGCCGCGTTCTTCCGGTTCACCGCGGAGCATCCGGCGCTCTACCGCGTCGTGCGCGAGGCCGAGCTCGTCTCGCCCGACGCGCTGCGGCTGCACTACACGCGCATCGTCGAGGGCTACATCGACGGGCTCCGCGACGCCGCCGAGGACGGCGAGATCGGCGACATCGACCCCACGGTGGCGGCCTGGGCGCTCATGGGCATCGGCGAGATGATCGGCATGCGCTGGGTGCTCTGGGGCGATGGCGACGCGGCGCCCGGCGACGACGCCGACCCCACCGCGAGCGGCACCCGCGAGGTGCCCCAGCACGTGCTCGACGAGATGATGCGCTTCATCGGGGGAGCCCTCGGCCGCCCCGAGCTCGCAGGAGACCGGCGCGAGGACGCGCCCGACAAGGAGGAATCGTGACCGATCTCAACGGGCGGCGCGCCGTCGTGACCGGTGGCGCGAGCGGCATCGGCGAGGCGTGCGCGCGCGCGTTCGCGGCGGCCGGAGCGCGCGTCGTGATCGCCGACCTGAACGGCGAGGCCGCCGAGCGGGTCGCCGACGAACTGGGCGGGGAGGCCTGGCAGGTCGACCTCGGCGACACCGCCGCGCTCGCCGACGTCTCGCTCGAGGCCGACATCCTCGTGAACAACGCGGGAATCCAGCACGTGCGTCCGATCGAGGAGTTCGAGCCCGAGCGGTTCTCGCTCATCCTGCGGCTCATGCTCGAGTCGCCGTTCCTGCTCATCCGCGCCGCCCTGCCTGGCATGTACGAGCGCGGCTTCGGTCGGATCATCAACATCTCGAGCGTGCACGGGTTGCGCGCGTCGGCGTTCAAGTCGGCCTACGTCGCCGCCAAGCACGGCCTCGAGGGCCTGTCGAAGGTCACCGCGCTCGAGGGCGGCCCGCACGGGGTGACGTCGAACTGCATCGACCCCGCCTACGTGCGCACGCCCCTCGTCGAGAAGCAGATCGCCGACCAGGCGCGCCTGCATGGCATCTCAGAGGAGGAGGTCGTGCCGAAGATCATGCTCACCGAGTCGGCGATCAAGCGCCTCGTCGAACCGTCCGAGGTCGCGAGCCTCGCCCTGTGGCTCGCCGGCCCCGACGCCGGGATGGTCACGGGTGCGAGCTACACGATGGACGGCGGATGGAGCGCACGATGAGCGACACCGCATTCGCTGCGCCCGTCGCCGGCGGTTCGCTGGCCGGTGGCCAGTGGCGGCCGGATGCCCCGGGCACACCCGTGCTCGCGGTGCACGGCATCACGGCCACGCACCGCAACTGGGACCTCTTCGCGGCGGCGCTGCCCGACCGTCGCGTGATCGCACCCGACCTCCGCGGACGCGGCCGCAGCAACGCCCTCCCGGCGCCGTACGGGCTCGTGCAGCACGCCGACGACCTCGCGGCGGTGCTCGATGCGCAGGGAATCGAGCGGGTCTTCGTGGTGGGCCACTCGATGGGCGCCTTCGTGTCGGTGCGATTCGCCGAACGCCATCCCGACCGCGTCGCCGGGCTGGCCCTCATCGACGGCGGACTCCCGGTGCCCAATCCCGACGGCATCGCGCCCGACGACCTTCCGGCGGTGCTGCTCGGTCCCGCGCTCGAGCGGCTCTCCATGACCTTCCCGAGTCGTGGCGCCTACGTGGACTTCTGGCGGCGGCATCCGGCCCTCGGCCCGTACTGGAACAGCGCGATCGAGGCGTACGTCGACTACGACATCGTCGGCGAGGAGCCGTCGCTGCGCAGCTCGGCGAGCGCCGACGCGGTCGCCGTGAACGCGATCGAGCTCGACGGCTCCGCGGGCTACGGCCAGGCGCTCCTGGCGGCTCCGGGCCCGGTCGACTTCTTCCGCGCCCCCCGCGGCCTGCTCGACGCGGCGCCGCTCTATCCCGACTCCATCGTCGCCGAGTGGGCTGAGCGGATGCACCAGCTCGTCGTCCATGACGTCGCCGACGTCAACCACTACACCATCGTCATGTCGGAGGCGGGTGCGGGTAGCGTGATCCCCGTCATCCGCGCCCGCATCGAGGCGACGGACACACAGGAAGGTGCATCGTGACACTCGACAAAGTCGTCGGGTCCGCTCAAGAGGCGGTCGCCGACATCCCATCAGGAGCCAGCCTCGCCGTCGGCGGGTTCGGCCTCTGCGGCATCCCGATGGTGCTGATCCAGGCGCTGCTCGATGCGGGCGTCGACCGGCTCTCGGTCGTCTCGAACAACTGCGGCGTCGACGACTGGGGGCTCGGCGTGCTGCTCGCGAAGCAGCGGATCGCCAAGATGACCTCGTCGTACGTCGGGGAGAACAAGGAGTTCGAGCGCCAGTACCTCTCGGGCGAGCTCGAACTCGAGCTGACGCCGCAGGGCACCCTCGCGGAGAAGCTCCGTGCGGGCGGCAGCGGCATCGCGGCGTTCTTCACGCAGACGGGGGTCGGCACGCAGGTCGCCGAGGGCGGGCTGCCGCGGCGCTACGAGTCCGACGGGTCGATCGCGATCGCGAGCCCGCCGAAGCCGGTGCAGACGTTCGAGTTCGCAGGTGAGCCCCGTGAGTTCGTGCTCGAAGAGGCGATCACGACCGACTTCGCCCTCGTGCACGCCCTGAAGGGCGACCGCTTCGGGAACCTCGTGTTCGACAAGTCGGCGCGCAACTTCTCGCCCCTCGCCGCGATGGCCGGGCGCGTCTGCATCGCGCAGGTCGAGGAGCTCCTCGAGCCCGGCGACCTCGACCCCGATGCCGTGCACCTGCCCGGCATCTACGTCGACCGCATGATCGTGGTCGGCACCGACATCGAGAAGCGCATCGAGCGGCGCACCGTGAGGGAGAACTGAGATGGCGCTGACGCGATTCGAGATGGCCGCCCGGGCCGCCCGGGAGCTCGGCGACGGCTCCTACGTGAACCTCGGCATCGGGCTTCCCACCCTCGTGCCGAACTACGTGCCCGAGGGCGTGACCATCCTGCTGCAGTCGGAGAACGGGATCCTCGGCGTCGGGCCGTACCCGACCGACGACGAGGTCGACCCCGACCTCATCAACGCCGGCAAGGAGACCGTCACGGTGCTCCCGGGCGCCGCCTACTTCGACTCCGCCACGAGCTTCGGCATGATCCGCGGCGGCAAGATCGACGCGGCCATCCTGGGAGCCATGCAGGTGTCGGCCACGGGCGACCTCGCGAACTGGATGATCCCCGGCAAGATGGTGAAGGGCCCCGGCGGCGCGATGGACCTCGTGCACGGCGCACGCCGGCGCATCGTGCTCATGGAGCACGTCGCGAAGGACGGCTCGCCGAAGATCGTGAACCAGTGCTCCCTGCCCCTCACGGGCAAGGGCGTCGTCGACCGCATCATCACCGACCTCGCCGTCATCGACGTCACCTCCGACGGTCTCGTGCTCGTCGAGTGCGCGCCGGGCGTCACCGTCGACGAGGTCGTCGCCGCCACCGAGCCGCCGCTCGACACCGACGCCGTGTCGGAGTGAGCGCGGCGATGGTCGAGACGATCTTCCCCGGCATCCGGGTGCAACGGGTCACTACGCCGCGACTCACGGCCAACGTGCTCGAGCGCGAGGCGGATGCCGAGGCCGATGCGGCGCGCACCGTGGTGTTCGTGCACGGCAACGTGTCGTCGTCGCTGTTCTGGCAGCCGACGATGCTCGACCTGCCCCGCGGCATCCGTGCCATCGCCGTCGACCTGCGCGGCTTCGGCGACAGTGATCCGCTGCCCGTCGATGCGAGCCGCGGCGTGCGCGACTTCTCCGACGACGTCGCGTCGGTGATCGACGAGCTCGCCCTCGGCGCCGTGCACCTCGTCGGGTGGAGCATGGGCGGGGGCGTGGCGATGCAGCTGTTGCTCGACCGGCCCGAGCTCGTGGCGAGTCTCACGGTGCAGTCCACCGTGTCGCCGTACGGGTTCGGCGGCACCGCCGTTGACGGCGCCCTGCTGTCGGCGGATGCCGCGGGCACGGGCGGCGGCGGCGCGAATCCCGACTTCGTGGCGAGGCTCGCCGCGGGCGACCGCTCCGACGACCAGGGCTCGCCGCGGGCGGTGTACCGCTCGAGCTATGTCGCGCCCGGTTTCGCGTCGGAGCACGAGGACGTCTGGGTCGAGTCGATGCTGTCGACGCGCACCGGCCTGGACCACTATCCCGGCGATGCGACACCCTCCGACTCGTGGCCGGGCTTCGCGCCGGGAACCCGCGGCGTGCTCAACACGATGGCGCCCACCGTCTTCGACACCTCGGCGATCGTCGAAGTGGAGTCCAAGCCGCCCATCCTCTGGATCCACGGCGCGCAGGACGCGATCGTCGGCGACGCGTCGGCCTTCGACCTCAACCAGCTCGGCAAGGCCGGCATCATCCCGGGCTGGCCCGGCGACGACGTCGCCCCCGCGCAGCCGATGCTCGCGCAGACCCGGGCGGTGCTCGATCGCTACGCCGCGGGCGGCGGCGCGGTCAGGGAGCTCGAGCTCGAGCACTGCGGCCACTCGCCGCACCTCGAGAAGCCGGCCGAGTTCCGCGCGGCGCTGCTCGAGCTCCTCGACGCCTGAACCCGGCGGCGGCCCGCCACAGGAGCGACCGCACTATAGCGGCTGGTTCTCGGCGGCGGGAGGGTCTATCGCCGCTTCGAGCCGCATCGAACACTGGAAGCACGGGCCGAGCACGCCCGGAGAGGTCGGCGCCCTTCCGTCCGGCATGACGTCGCCTCGTGGCATCCGTGGATCGAGGAGGACATCGTGGCCGAGAAGGGGACCAGCCAGGAGCGGTCGGATGCACCGTCGCCCGACGACAGCCGCAAGCCCGACTCACCTGGCGACGTGACGAAGCGCTCATGGATGTACGTGTTCCGCAAGAGCTTCCGCGAGTTCGTCGACGACCAGTGCCCCGACCGCGCGGCGTCGCTCACCTACTACGGCGTGCTCGCGCTCTTCCCGGGGCTGTTGGCGCTGACCTCGCTGCTCGCGCTCGTCGGCCAGGGCCAGCGCGCGATCAACGGGCTGTTCGACATCGTCGAGCAGTTCGCTCCGGGCGACGCGCTCGACATCATCCGCGAGCCGATCGAGGACTTCAGCGCATCGCCGGCGGCGGGGCTCGGCTTCGTCACCGGACTCGTGCTCGCCATCTGGTCGGCATCCGGATACGTGGGCGCCTTCAGCCGGGCGATGAACCAGATCTACGAGATCGACGAGGGCCGCCCGTTCTGGAAGCTCCGGCCCATGCAGTTGCTCGTGACCATCGTGACGCTCGTGCTCGTCGTCATCATCGCCGTGGCCCTCGTCATCTCGGGGCCGGTCACGGATGCACTCGGGAACGCGCTCGGCGTCGGCCAGGCCGTGGAGGTCGTCTGGGAGATCGCGAAGTGGCCGGTGCTCGCGCTCGCCGTGATCCTCGCCATCGCGATCCTGTATTACGCCACGCCGAACGCGAAGCAGCCCAAGTTCCGCTGGATCAGCCTCGGCGCGGTGATCGCCATCGTCGCACTCGTCATCGTGTCGGCGGGCTTCGCGCTCTACGTGGCCAACTTCGCGAACTACGACCGCACCTACGGGTCGTTCGGCGGGGTCATCGTCTTCCTGCTCTGGCTCTGGCTTGCGAACTGCGCGCTGCTGTTCGGTGCGGAGTTCGACGCGGAGCTCGAACGGGGACGTGAGCTGCAGGCGGGCATCGAGGCGGAGGAGGACATCCAGCTCCCGCCGCGCGACACCCGCAAGAGCGAGAAGGCCGAGAAGAAGGAGCAGGAGGACATCGAGCTCGGCCGGAAGATCCGCCTGGAGCACGACGGCGACGGCGACGGCGATGGGAACCGGGACGGTGACGCAACGACGCGGGACGACCGCGATCGCGCCCGGAGCTGAGGGAGCATCCGTTCGATGGAGACCGCGCCCGGCGGGCCGGACGTAGACTCGACACGTGCCTGCTGTGAATCTCGGAATGCCCAAAGTCCCTGAGGTCCTGGCCCCGCGACGCAAATCCCGCCAGATCAAGGTCGGCAAGGTGCTCGTCGGTGGCGACGCGCCCGTGAGCGTGCAGTCGATGACGACGACTCCCACGCCCAACATCAACGCGACGCTGCAGCAGATCGCCGAGCTCACGGCGTCGGGCTGCGACATCGTGCGCGTGGCCGTGCCGAGCCGCGACGACGCCGAGGCGCTGCCGATCATCGCGAAGAAGAGCCAGATCCCGGTCATCGCCGACATCCACTTCCAGCCGAACTACGTGTACGCGGCCATCGACGCAGGATGCGCCGCGGTGCGCGTCAACCCGGGCAACATCCGCAAGTTCGACGACCAGGTCGCCGAGATCGCGCGTCGCGCCAAGGCGGCCGACGTCTCGATCCGCATCGGGGTCAACGCGGGCTCGCTCGACCCCCGCCTGCTGCAGAAGTACGGGAAGGCCACGCCCGAGGCGCTCGTCGAGAGCGCCGTGTGGGAGGCGAGCCTCTTCGAGGAGCACGACTTCCACGACTTCAAGATCTCGGTCAAGCACAACGACCCCATCGTCATGGTGAAGGCCTACCGGCTCCTCGCCGAGCGCGGCGACTGGCCGCTGCACCTCGGCGTGACCGAAGCCGGCCCCGCGTTCCAGGGCACCATCAAGAGCGCGACGGCGTTCGGCATCCTCCTTTCCGAGGGCATCGGCGACACCATCCGCGTCTCGCTGTCGGCGCCCCCCGTCGAGGAGGTCAAAGTCGGCCTGCAGATCCTGCAGTCGCTGAACCTCCGCGAGCGCCGGCTCGAGATCGTGTCCTGCCCGTCGTGCGGGCGCGCCCAGGTGGACGTCTACAAGCTCGCGAACGACGTGACCGACGGACTCGAGGGCATGACCGTGCCCCTCCGGGTCGCCGTCATGGGCTGCGTCGTGAACGGTCCGGGTGAGGCCCGCGAGGCCGACCTCGGCGTGGCATCCGGCAACGGCAAGGGCCAGATCTTCGTGAAGGGCGAGGTCATCAAGACCGTGCCCGAGTCCGAGATCGTCGCGACGCTCATCGCCGAGGCGAACCGCATCGCCGACGAGATGGGCGCGGATGCCCCGGTGGGCTCGCCCGAGGTCCTGACGCCGTAGCCCGGCGTTCGAGGGACGTCCAGACGATCGCAACCCGTGGTCGATCCGGTCGGCGCCGGGTATCGTGGCCCGAACCCGGGTGCCCACTGCGGCATCCGATCGCGAAAGGGGACCGCGATGAGCGGAGACGGCACGGAGTACGAGTACCCCGACGAGGCGGGCTATCCCGACGGGACGGGCACGCTGCACGAGGGCGTCGAGGACGCCGACGGCGTCGAGGGTCCAGACGACGCCGCGACAGCGGCGGGCGACGACCTCGAGACGTTCGCCATGGAGGACGAAGAGGACGTCGACGGCGACTGACCGCGCCCGACGGGGCCCCGGTCGCGTCAACGGCCATCAGGCGCCGCGCTGCCCCTTCGGCATCGCGTCGGCGAGGCGCGGCCAGAACGCCGCCAGCGTCGCGGCCCCCTGCTCCAGGACCTCGATGCGAACCCGTTCGTCGGAGCCGTGCCAGCGGTCGCCGATCAACCCCGTCCCGAAGAACACGAGCGGTGCGTCGAGCGTCCGGGCGAGGAGCTCCGCCGGGCCACCGCCGGCGTTGCCCATGCGTCCCACCGCGTCGACGGCGAACCCGATGCGCATGGCCTCGGCAAGGGCCTCGACGGCCGGATGCTCGGGCGTGCGGTACGGCGCCTCCGCCGTCTTCCGTGAGATCGAGACCTCGGCACGGATGCCGCGTGCCGCCGACTCCTCCGCCACCCACCGTTCGAGCTGCGCCGCGACCTCCTCCGGGGTCTGGCCTTCCACGATCCGGATGCTGAGCGCGGCTCCGGCCGATGCGGGGATGACGGCCCGGGGAAGCGCCTCGAGGTCGCCGCCGCTGATGCTGATCACCTCGACCGCCGGGCGCGCCCACAGCAGTTCGGGCACCGTGTATCCCCGCTCGCCGGTGACGCGCCCGGTGTCCGACTCCGCCAGCCACCACCGTTCGTCGACCTCGAGCGCCGCGTAGTCCTCCCGCTCCTTCGGGGTGGGGGTGGTGACGGCGTCGTAGAAGCCCGGCAGGGCGACCCGTCCCTCCTCGTCGTGGAGTTCGGAGAGCAGCGTCGCGAGATCCAGGATCGGGTTGGGCGACGGTCCCGAGACCGCGCCGCTGTGCACATCGTGCGCGGGGCCGTGCACGGTGAGCTCTGCGCCGATCATGCCTCGGACGGTGGTCGTCACGGCCGGGCGCCCCGGATCGAGGAGGGTCGTGTCCGAGTAGACGATGAGGTCGCAGCCGAGGTCGGCGGCATGCGCGTCGAGCAGGTCCGCGAGGTTCGGGGAGCCGAGCTCCTCCTCGCCGTCGACGAGGAGCTTGAGCGTCACCGGTGGCGTGCGGCCGCCGCCGGCGAGCAGCGCGCGAAGACCCCAGAGGTGGGCGATGACCTGGCCCTTCGCGTCGGAAGCGCCTCGGCCGAAGAGGCATCCGTCGCGCTCGACCGGCGTGAACGGTTCCGTCTCGCGCCACGGCTCGCCGATGACGGCGCGCACGTCATGGTGGCTGTAGACGAGCACGGTGGGCGCCGCGGCATCCGCGCACCACTCGGCGAACACGGCGGAGGTGTCGCCCTGCTCCCACACCTCGACGCGGGGGAAGCCGACGGCGCGGCACAGGCCGGCGAGGTGGTTCGCCGACTGCGGCAACGCGGCGGCGTAGCCGGGGTCGCCGGCGATCGACGGGATGCGCACCCACTCCGCGAGCCGGTCGACGAACTCGCGGCGGTGCTCGCGCACCCGCGCGTGGAGTGCGCTCGACGCAGCGGCCGGCATCACGCCTCGTCGAAGGTGACGGCGGGCGTCCGCGACGGAGGACTCGTGCGGAAGCCGACGAGCTTGTGGGAGCCGTCGCAGAACGGGCGGATCGCCGAGGCGCCGCAGCGGCACAGCGCGAACGTCCGTCGATTCGGCCGCACCGGCTGTCCGTCATCGTCGAACAGCTGCAGGTCGCCGCGGACGAGGAGCGGCCCGTCGGGACACGCCGTGATCGAGACGGGGCGGGCGGATGCCTCGGCGCTCACGGCAGCGGCCTCCTCAGCGCCGACTCGCCGCGCTCGAATCGGTCGCGCAGGCCTCCCCAGAGGCGACCGTCGATGGCCAGGCAGGCCGCCGCCCCGAAGAGGATGTCGTTCGCGAGCTGCGGCTCGTCCTCGGCGAGCGAGCCGGCGAGGTCCCGCGCGGCGAGCTGCTCGTGCACGGCATCCGCTTCGACGTGCTCGTCGAAGTAGTCGGTGACCTCGGCGCCGAAGCCGAGCCGCCGGAGGCCCTTCGCGTACGCACGGCAGGGCAGCGACGACGTCATCTCGTAGGCGGCGAGGTGGCCGACGATCGCGCCGCGCAGGCGCCGGTGGAGTCCGAAGAACGACATCAGGTTCATCGAGGTGTAGACCTCGACGGGTACGTGGTCGGCGTACGCGCCGTAGCGATCGTCGAGTCCCGCCCCGCGCAGCGCGTTCGCGAAGATCGTCGCGTGGAGTCGCTCGGGCCGGCCGCCGCCGTACTCGTCGGCCTGGATCTCGACGAGGGCCGCCTTGGCGCGAGCGTGCAGCCGGGGAATGGCCCAGCTGTGCGGGTCCGCCTCCTTCAGCGTGTAGATCGTGCGGCAGGCGAGGATCTCGAGCACCTGCTCCGACGTGGCGTCGCGTTCCACGAATGCCGACAGGCTCGGGCCGTCGTCGGCCTCGACGAGGGCGAACAACGCCTCGGGGACGTCGCGCGTGGCGACCGGCTGCGGCACCGCGGCTCGCAGGGCGGACTCGAATGCGTGCTCGATCGTCTCGCGCACGGCCAGGAGGCGCGGGTCCCACTCCCAGGCGTCCGACACGCCCCCGAGGCCGCCGTAGTGCAGCTCGTACATGAGGAACAGCGTCAGCTGCAGGTCGTCGTCGGCGAGCACGTCGTCGGATGCCGCGAGCGACTCGCTGGTGGCATCCGCGAGCCGCTGGAGGGGCATCTGCCGGGGACCGGTGAGGAGTCGTAGGAGCTGCTCACTCACCGTGCCACGCGGGCTCGGCAGCGCCATCGGCCGCATCGGGGAGACCGGATCCGGAGCACCGCTCGTCGTGGTGTCGCGTCCAGGCTCCGCGGTGATCGTCATTCCAGCTCCCTCGCTCGGTCTGCCTCCACCGTAGGAAGCGCCGTGGGGCGTGTCACCGGGCTTGACCCGCGCCCGGGGGAGCGATAGCCGGCGCGCGGGTCGCCATCGCGCCATTCGGCACTCGCGCGGTGCTCACTAGAATCGTCGGGTGCCCACACGCCTTTCGAACTACTTCCTCCGCACGCTCCGTGAAGACCCCGCCGACGCCGAGGTGGCCAGCCACCGGCTGCTCGTGCGCGCGGGCTACATCCGTCGACAGGCTCCGGGCGTGTTCGCGTGGCTGCCGATCGGCCTTCGCGTCAAGGCCAGGATCGAGCAGATCATCCGCGAGGAGATGACGGCCGCCGGCGCACACGAGGTGCACTTCCCCGCGCTGCTGCCGCGAGAGCCCTACGAGGTCACGAACCGCTGGACCGAGTACGGCGACGGGATCTTCCGCCTGCAGGACCGCAAGGGCGCCGACTACCTGCTGGCACCGACCCACGAAGAGGTCTTCACGCTGCTGGTGAAGGACCTCTACGGGTCGTACAAGGACCTGCCCCTGACGATCTACCAGATCCAGGACAAGTACCGAGACGAGGCCCGCCCCCGGGCCGGCCTCCTGCGCGGTCGCGAGTTCACGATGAAGGACGCCTACTCGTTCGACGCGAGCGACGAGGGCCTCGACGCGAGCTACCAGGCGCAGCGCGACGCCTACGAGCGCATCTTCGCCCGGCTCGGCCTCGACTACGTGATCGTCGATGCGGATGCCGGGGCGATGGGCGGCTCGAAGAGCGAGGAGTTCCTGCATCCGAGCCCCATCGGCGAGGACACGTTCGTGCGATCGGCGGGTGGGTACGCCGCCAACGTGGAGGCGTACACGACGACGGCACCCGAGCCCGTCCCCTTCGAAGGGCTGCCCGAGCCCGCCATCCTCGACTCGCCGAACACCCCCACGATCGCGACCCTCGTCGATCTCGCCAATGCCGAGTACCCCCGGCCCGACGGTCGTGCGTGGACCGCGGCCGACACGCTGAAGAACGTGGTGCTCGCGCTCGTGCACCTCGACGGCACCCGGGAGCTCGTCGTGGTCGGCCTGCCCGGCGATCGCGACGTCGAGATGAAGCGCGTCGAGGTGGCGTTCGCTCCTGCCGAGGTCGAGGCGGCGACGGAGGCCGACTTCGCGAAGCACCCCGGTCTTGTGAAGGGCTACATCGGGCCGTGGTCGCCCGACGGCGCGGTGCTCGGGGAGGAGTCGGCCACCGGCATCCGCTTCGTCGTCGACCCGCGGGTCGTCGACGGCACCGAGTGGATCACGGGCGCCAACCTCGACCAGAAGCACGTGTTCGGGCTCGTCGCCGGCCGTGACTTCGTCGCGGACGGCGTCGTGGAGGCCGCCGACGTGCGCGAGGGCGACCCCGCGCCCGACGGCTCCGGACCGGTGGAGCTCGCGCGCGGCGTCGAGATCGGCCACGTGTTCCAGCTCGGCCGCAAGTACGCCGAGGCGCTCGGCCTGAAGGTGCTCGACGAGAACGGCAAGCTCGTGACCGTGACGATGGGCTCGTACGGCATCGGCGTGACGCGCATCCTCGCGATCATCGCCGAGGGCCACCACGACGAGAAGGGGCTGATCTGGCCCGCGTCGATCGCGCCGTTCGACGTGCACGTGCTCGCCACCGGCAAGGACGACAGCGTGTTCGAGGCGGCCGAGTCCATCACGGCCGCGCTCGAGACCGCCGGCTACGAGGTGCTGTACGACGACCGTCCGAAGGTGTCGCCCGGGGTGAAGTTCGGCGACGCCGAGCTCATCGGCGTGCCGAAGATCGTCATCGCCGGCCGCGGCGTCGCCGACGGTGTCGTCGAGGTGTGGGACCGGGCCACGGGTGACCGGGTCTCGGTGCCGATCGACGACGTCGTGGCGACGCTCGCCGGCTGACGCTCAGAGTCTGGCGTAGCGCGCCCGTGCGAAGCAGTAGACGCCGTAGATCACGAGTCCGGCTCCGACCAGCCAGAGGATGATCTGGCCGAACGGCAGGGCCGCGAGGCTCTTCAGGGCGGAATCGAGGCCACCGGCCTTCTCGGGATCGTGGGTGAACGCCGCGACGACGAACAGCACGCCCACGACCGCGACGGCGATGCCCTTGGCGACATAGCCGACCGTGCCGAACATGCGGATGCCGTCTCCCGCCTTGCCGGCCGGCAGCGACAGCTGCTTCGCGAAGTCCTTCCGGATGCCGCGGACGATGAAGGCGACGCCGATGCCGAGCACGACCAGTCCGATGAGCACGAGCACGAGGATCCCGCCGGGGGCGGCGAGGAGCTGCGCGCTCATCGTCGTGCTCGACTCCGAAGAGTCGGACCGGCCGCCGAGCGCGTAGACGAGTGCGGTCGCGCCGATGGCGAAGTAGGCCACGGCGGTGCCGAGTTCCTTGATGCGGCGTCCCCACTTCTTCTTCGCGTCCGAGTCGCGCTCGAGCAGGGCCTCGGCGACCTGCCAGATGCCCAGGGCGGCGAGGCCCAGCACGATGACCCACAGCACGACGACGCCGAACGGGAGACGAGCGATCTGCTCCATGGCGCCGCTCTGGTCCGCCTCGCCGCCGCCCGGGCCGACGGCGACCGAGATCGCGATCACGCCGATGATGAGGTGCACGATGCCCAGCACGACGTAGCCGATGCGGGCGAGGGCTCTGAAGGGACGCGAGCTCTGGGCGGCGCTCGCGGTCTCCTTGATGGTTTCGGGTTCCATCGGCACAGCGTATCGACGGAGGGCACGCGCGTTCGCCCCCTTGCGCTGCGGCGACGAAGCGGTATGGCCGCGGATGACGTGCCTCGTGACATCCGCTACGGTAGAGAGTCGTCCGCTCCGAGGGGAAGCGGCACTGAGAGCTGAATAGAGGAGGCCGGCGTGGACATCGACCTCAGCGTGCTCCGCATGATGGAGCGCGAAAAGGAGATCCCGTTCGACGAACTGGTGGAGATCATCGAGCAGGCGATCCTCATGGCCTACTTGAAGCACACCAACCCCGGCCAGCACGGCCACGCGAACCCGAGCGGCGCCCGCGCCCACCTCGACCGCAAGACCGGCCACGTGTCGGTCTACATCCCCGAGCTCGACGAGGACGACAACGTCATCGGCGAGGTGGAGGACAGCCCCAGCGACTTCGGCCGCATCGCCGCCTTCGCCGCGAAGCAGGTCATCAACCAGCGCCTGCGCGACCTGGCCGACGACGCCGTGCTCGGCGAGTTCCGGGGGCGCGAGGGCGACATCGTCGCGGGTATCATCCAGCAGGGTCCCAACCCGCGCATGGTGCACATCGACCTCGGCACCGTCGAGGCGATCCTCCCGCCCGAGGAGCAGGTGCCCGGCGAGGAGTATCCCCACGGGCAGCGCATCCGCGTCTACGTGACGAGCGTCTCGAAGGGCCAGAAGGGCCCCTCGATCACGGTGTCCCGCACCCACCCCGCACTCGTGCGCAAGCTCTTCGCGCTCGAGGTGCCCGAGATCGCCTCGGGTGTCGTCGAGATCGTGTCGCTCGCCCGCGAGGCCGGGCACCGCACCAAGATCGCCGTGCGTGCGAACCAGCCCGGCGTCAACGCCAAGGGCGCGGCGATCGGCGAACTCGGCCAGCGCGTGCGCGCGGTGACCGCCGAGCTCGGCTCGGAGAAGATCGACATCGTCGACTGGTCCGACGACCTCGCCACCTTCGTCGCGAGCGCGCTGTCGCCGGCCAAGGTGACCAGCGCCTACGTCATCGACGAGTCGACGCGAGCCGTTCGCGCGCTCGTGCCCGACTACCAGCTTTCGCTCGCGATCGGCAAGGAGGGCCAGAACGCCCGACTCGCCGCCAAGCTCACGGGCGCGAAGATCGACATCCAGCCCGACTCGATCCTCGAGTCGAACTGAGCCCCGGGCCCGCGTCGGCGGGCTCCCAGCCCAGAGGTGTAGGATGGAACCCGTCAGAACGTGCATCGGATGCCGTTCGCGCGCCCCGCGGTCCTCACTTCTGAGGGTCGTCTCCCAGAATTCCCACGTCGTGGCCGATGCCTCGGCCGTGCTTCCGGGCAGGGGTGCGTGGTTGCATCCGACGCTCGAGTGCTACCGGCTCGCCGTGCGGCGACGCGCCTTCGGACGCGCACTCCGCATCCGCGGCGAGGTGGACACCAGCAACGTAGAGAACAGGCTGAACGGCTAATGGACAACTCATGAGCGGCTCGAAATGAGACCCGTCCGCCATTGATGGTCCGCCCTGTTTCGGGGTGGGCCCGGAACAGGAGAGAAGTGGCTGCCAAACCACGCGTACACGAGATCGCATCCGAACTCGGTGTCGACAGCAAGATCGCCCTTGAGAAGCTCAAGGAGATGGGCGAGTACGTCAAGGGACCCTCGTCGTCCATCGAACCCCCCGTCGCGCGCCGCCTGAAGGCCGCCCTCGAGGCGGCAGGCGCCGCCTCAAACGGGGCACCCGCCGCGCCGGCGAAGCCCGCTGCTGCTGCGGTGAAGCCGGGCCCCAAGCCCGCGCCGAAGCCCGCTGCTGCTCCCGCAGAGCCCGCCGCTCCCGCGGCCGACGTGCCCGTCGCCGACGTGCCGATGACGGTCGCCGAGCGCCAGGCGCAGGCCGAGGAGAAGGCCGCCCAGGCCGCCGCCAAGCCGGCCGAGGCGCCCGCCGCACCCGCCGCATCGGATGTCGCGACGCCCGGTGCCGCCGGTCCCAAGCCCGGCGCCGCCATCCCGCGTCCGGCTCCGCGGCCCAACGCGCCGCGCCCCGGCAACAACCCGTTCTCGAGCTCGCAGGGCATGGGCTCGCGCCCGGCCCAGCCGCGCCCGGGCAACAACCCCTTCTCGAGCTCGCAGGGCATGGGCCAGCGCCCGTCCCCGGGCAACATCCCGCGCCCGCAGGCTCCCCGACCCGGATCGCCGCGTCCCGGCGCCCCGCGTCCCGCGGGTGCCGGCGGTCGTCCCGGCGGCGGCTTCCAGCGCCCCGGCGGCGCCGGTGCAGGCGCCGGCGCCCGTCCCGGTGGCGGCGGTGGCTTCCAGCGCCCCGGCGGTGCTCCCGGCACCGGCTTCGGCGGCCCGCGTCCCGCGGGCGGCGGCGGTCGTGGTCGTGGACCCGGCGGCGGCACGGCCGGTGCCTTCGGCCGCGGTGGCGGCAAGAGCAAGGCCCGCAAGTCGAAGCGCACGAAGCGCCAGGAATTCGAGATGCGGGAGGCTCCGTCGCTCGGCGGCGTGAGCGTGCCCCGCGGCGACGGCAACACCGTCATCCGGCTGCGTCGTGGCGCGTCCATCTCGGACTTCGCCGACAAGATCGACGCGAACCCCGGTTCGCTCGTGACCGTGCTGTTCCACCTCGGTGAGATGGCCACGGCGACGGAGTCGCTCGACGAGGCCACCTTCCAGGTGCTCGGCGAGGAACTCGGCTACAAGATCCAGGTCGTCTCGCCTGAAGACGAGGACCGCGAACTCCTCGAGGGCTTCGACATCGACCTCGACCAGGAGCTCGAGGACGAGACCGACGAGGATCTCGAGATCCGCCCGCCGGTCGTCACCGTCATGGGCCACGTCGACCACGGTAAGACCCGACTCCTCGACGCCATCCGCAACGCGAACGTCGTCGCAGGCGAGGCCGGCGGCATCACGCAGCACATCGGTGCGTACCAGGTGCACACCGAGCATGAGGGCATCGAGCGGGCCATCACCTTCATCGACACCCCGGGCCACGAGGCGTTCACCGCCATGCGTGCCCGTGGTGCGCAGGTGACCGACATCGCGATCCTCGTGGTCGCGGCCGACGACGGCATCATGCCGCAGACGGTCGAGGCCCTGAACCACGCGCAGTCGGCCAATGTGCCGATCGTGGTCGCGGTGAACAAGATCGACAAGCCCGACGCCAACCCGGCCAAGGTGCGTCAGCAGCTCACCGAGTTCGGCCTGGTCGCCGAGGAGTACGGCGGCGACGTCATGTTCGTCGACGTGTCGGCTCGCGAGAACATCGGCATCCAGGACCTGCTCGACGCAGTGCTCCTCACCGCCGACGCAGGCCTCGACCTGCGCGCGAACCCCAACAAGGACGCCCGGGGCGTCGCCATCGAGGCGAAGCTCGACAAGGGCCGCGGTGCGGTTGCGACCGTGCTCATCCAGTCGGGTTCGCTGCGGGTCGGCGACGCGATCGTCGCCGGCACGGCCTACGGCCGCGTTCGCGCAATGGCCGACGAGAACGGCGACGCCGTGCTCGAGGCCACGCCGTCGCGTCCCGTGCAGGTGCAGGGCCTCTCGAGCGTCCCGCGCGCCGGTGACACCTTCCTGGTCACCGAGGACGACCGCACCGCGCGTCAGATCGCCGAGAAGCGCGAAGCCGCACAGCGCAACGCGCAGCTGGCGAAGGCACGCAAGCGCATCTCGCTCGAGGACTTCACCCGTGCGCTCGAAGAGGGCAAGGTCGAGGCGCTCAACCTCATCATCAAGGGCGACGTGTCGGGTGCCGTGGAGGCGCTCGAGGAATCGCTCATGAAGATCGAGGTCGACGACAGCGTGCAGCTGCGCATCCTCCACCGCGGCGTGGGTGCCGTCACCGAGAGCGACATCGACCTCGCGACGATCGACAACGCGATCGTCATCGGGTTCAATGTGCGCCCCGACGTGAAGGCGCGCGAGCGTGCCGCCCGCGAGGGCGTCGACGTGCGCTTCTACTCGGTCATCTACAACGCGATCGACGACATCGAGAACTCGCTGAAGGGCATGCTGAAGCCCGAGTTCGAAGAGGTGCAGTCGGGTGTCGCCGAGATCCGCGAGGTGTTCCGCTCCTCGAAGTTCGGCAACATCGCCGGTGTCATCGTGCGATCGGGAACGATCACGCGAAACGCCAAGGCCCGCGTCATCCGAGATGGCGTCGTCGTCGGCGACAACCTCGCCATCGAGTCGCTGCGTCGTTTCAAGGACGACGTCACCGAGGTGCGCACGGACTTCGAAGCCGGTATCGGCCTCGGCAAGTTCAACGACATCCAGGTGGGCGACGAGATCGAGACCATCGAGATGCGCGAGAAGCCTCGGGCTTGATCGTGGCCGGGGGTCCCTGGTTCTTCACTCAGGTGAAGAACGGGGACCCCTACCCCGATTCACCTGAGTGAAGAACCAGGGACCCCGTGAACATCCGGATGTCGCATCAGGCGCATCTCGATGGGTCGGGGTGAGGGAAGGTAGAGAAACATGGCAGATCCCGCACGGGCCAGGAAGATGGCCGATCGCATCAAGGAGATCGTGGCCAAGCGGCTCGACAAGGGGCTGCGCGACCCGCGCCTCGGGTTCGTGACCATCACCGACGTGCGCGTCACCGGTGACCTGCAGCACGCGAGCATCTTCTACACCGTCTACGGTTCCCAGGAGGAACGCCGCGACTCGGCGCTCGCCCTGAAGTCCGCCACGGGGATGCTCCGCACCGAGGTGGGCCGCAACATCACGGCTCGGCTCACCCCCACGCTCGAGTTCATCGCCGACGCGATCCCCGAGAACGCCGAGCACATCGAGTCCCTGCTGCAGGAGGCGCGCAGCCGTGACGCCGAGACGAGCGTGCTCGCCGCGACGGCGGAGTACGCCGGCGACGCCGACCCCTACGTCAAGCCGCGCGACCTCGACGAGGACGCCGACGACCTCGACCAGCTGGACGAGCTCGACGACGAGGCATCCGACCTCGCTGACGACGCCGAGGCGGGCGGACCCCGCTAGTCCGACGAGCGCCGCCGGCCGAGCAGTTCGTGCTCGACGGCGGCGATGCGAGCGCGCAGTGCCTCGATGAAGACCAGCACGGTGGGCTGCCGCAAGGCCTCGGGCCGGCAGACCAGCCAGTACGGCAGATGCTCGTCGATCTCGTCGGCGAAGAGTCGCACCAGGTCGTCGTGCCGGTCGGCGAGGAACGCGGGCAGCAGCCCGAACCCGGCGCCGGCGCGCGTGGCGTCGACGTGCACGTACACGTTGGTGCTCGACACGGCATCCACCATGTCGGGGGCCGCTCGCCGCGCCACGTCGAGGGCGTCGACCTGCAGCATCGACTCGATGAAGTACACCAGGGGAGCCCCGGCGAGTTCCGCCGTCGTGGCGGGCGTACCGTGCCGCTCCAGGAAGTCGCGGCTCGCGTAGAGCCCGAGCGCGTAGTCGGCGAGGTGGATCGCCTCGGCGCGGTGCACGTGCGGGCGCCCGACGACCACCTCGAGGTCGACGCCCACCCGCTGCTGTGCTGCGCGTCGCGTGGCGGCGACCACCTCGAGCGAGACGTCGGGGTGGACGCGGCGGACCGCGACGATCGCGTGCGCGGCGATGAACCCGCTGAAGCCGTCGGTCGCGCTGAGGCGCACCACTCCGGAGAGTCGCGGTGCGCCGGGCGCCAACGACCCGATCGCACGCTCGACGCCCTCCGCCGCGGAGATCGCGTGCTCCCCGAGCGGGGTGAGCACCCAGCCGGCGGCGCCGCGCGCCAGCACGCGTCCGCCGAGCGCATCCTCGAGCGCGCCGATGCGTCGCGCGATCGTCGTGTGGTTGAGTCCCAGCTCTGCGGCGGCCGCCGTGTACCGGCCGGCACGCGCCACGGCGAGCAGCACGAGCAGGTCGTCGGGGCTCGGACGACGGCCCGGCAACGGCGTCACGGACATCCCTGCATCCTCGCACACGCACTCTGCTCCGGCGGCGCGCCGATGCAAGCCGCCGGTCAGGCGTCGGGCAGCCGGAGCCCCTCATCGTCGGCGATCGCGAGCCCGTCGGCGACGAGGCCGGCGACGGCCCGGTCGAGCTGCGCCGCGTCCTCCCACACCCCCGCGAGCTCCGGCCGGGTGATCGGCCGGTGGGCCGCGCGCAACTCCCGCATCACGACGCCGCGGGCCTGGCGATCGGAGCCCTCGAACCTCGCCTGCGTCCGACGCCGCGGACCGTCATGCTCCGGGTATCCGGCCCGCCGCCAGGCGCACCGCGACGCGATCGGGCATGCGTCGCACCGCGGGGCGCGGGCCGTGCACACCGTGGCCCCGAGCTCCATCGCGGCCGCGTTGAACACGCGCGCCGCGGCATCCGGAGCCGGGAGCAGCGCCGTCATGTCGGCCAGGTCGCGAGCCGTCGACGGCGGCCCCGCGTGCTCCCGACCCGACACGGCGCGGGCGATGACGCGGCGCGTGTTGGTGTCGACCACCGGATGCCGCTCGCCGAACGCGAACGCCGCGATCGCCCGCGCGGTGTAGGGGCCGACGCCCTGCAATGCGAGCAGGTCGTCGAGCGCTGACGGCACCTCCCCGCCGTGTCGCTCCACGATCTCGACGGCGGCACGATGCAGCCACAGCGCCCGGCGCGGATACCCCAGTCGATCCCACGCGCGCACCGCCTCGGACGGCGGCTCGGCCGCAAGCGAGGCCGGGGTCGGCCAGCGCTCGATCCACGCCTCCCACCGCGGGATGACCCGTGACACCTGGGTCTGCTGCAGCATGAACTCGCTCACGAGCACCGCCCACGGCGACACCTCCGCCGCCCGCCACGGCAGCGGCCTCGCGGCATCCGCGAACCAGGCGTTCAGCGGGCCGGCGAGGTCGGGAGAGGAGGGCCGGGGCATCCCCTCAGCCTATGTCGGCCCGGATGCGGCGCGGCTAGGCTCGCACTCATGGAGCTCGTCAGCACGCCGCGCGTCGCGTTCCTGCGCGGGCTGGCCGACGAGATCCTGCAGCAGTATGGGCGTGGCCGCATGATCGTCGCCGTCGACGGGCCGCTCCGGAGCGGCAAGACCCAGTTCGCCGATGACCTCGCAGCCGTGCTGCGCGAGCGCGGGCATCGCGTCTTCCGCGCGAGCATGGAGCGGTTCCATCGCTCGCGGGCCGCGCAAGGAGAGTTCGGCGACGACACCCCCATGCGGTACTACCGGCACGGCTTCGACGAGGCCGCCCTGCGGCGCGTGCTCGTGGAGCCGTTCCGCATGGGCGGTTCGACGGCGTTCGTCACCGCGGTGTTCGATCCGTCGCGCGACGCCTGGGTGGAGCCGAAGTGGTTGACCGGCCCCGCCGATGCCGTGCTCGTGCTCGACGGGCGCTTCGTGCTGCGCCGCCGTCTGGCCGACCTGTGGGACTTCCGGATCGCCCTCGACGGGGAGCCCGAGGACCCAGCCGACGTGATCGCCTACGCCGAGGAGGACCCCCGGCTCGTGGCCTCGGCCGTGGTCGACGACCGTGATCCGGCGCAGCCGCGGCGCCGATTCCTCGACAGCTGCTGAGCGGTGCCCCCAGTTCGGGGGAGTGGCCGCCTCCCGGGCCGGAAATCCGCGGAATCGATCCTCCGGTTCAGACATACTTGAGCACACCCGCCCCACCCCCCTTGGCACGAACCCGATCTCCGGTCGTCACCCGACCTCGCGCGCGCACGGCCCGAACCGTGCTCGATGCGGCATCCGGAGACCCGGTGCGTCGTGCCCACGTACCCGACCACCCAGGAGAACCCACCGATGAGGATCCCCCGCGCCTTCGTGGCAGCGGCGGCCGCAGCAGGAGCGCTCGCGCTCGCGCTCGGCACCGCAGCACTGCCCGCCCAGGCCGACCAGCCCGCGTTCATCTGCGAGCCGCTCGACTCCGGCAAGATCGACAACTCCCAGCCCGGCAACACGCTCACCGTCACGGCGCCCCAAGGCCAGCTGATCGACGGGTACTGCGTCAAGGCCGGAACCCAGAAGTTCTACGTCGCCGTCACCCCGCCCTCGGCAACGGTGACCATCGACCACCCGATCAAGGACTCGATCAGCCACTACTCGCTCAGCTATGTCGATGTCCCCGACGAGCCCGAGGTGCCCGAGGGCCTGGCGATCCCCGTCCAGCCCGGGTACCAGGACAAGTGCGGCACCTCGGACGACAAGGTCGTCCTGCCAGCCGACACCGACACGGTGAAGTGGACCAGTACGCCGATCGTCGGCGACGCAGCGACGGCGACGGCGACGGCCCAGGGCGACGCGCTCTTCACCAACGGCCAGGCGACCATCACCTTCACGATCACCGGGTTCACGAACGAACCCTGCGAGCCGGTGCTCACCGCCTGCGCGACCACGACCTCCGTCGTCACCACCGACCTCAAGACCTGGAGCCTCGGCGAGACTCGCGCGACCGGGCACAATGAGCTCGTCGACGGCGGCCTGCACATCTGGACCGAGGGCACGACGACGACCGACAAGGCCGCCGGGTACTTCCCGACGAACCTTCCGCTCGCCAGCCTCGGGACCGGCACGATCGACGGGTCGCTCGACTACACCGCCACGACCGGTCCTGAGCCCGGCCTGCAGCTCGTCGTCGACTTCGACGCGAACGGCACGCCCGACGGCGTCCTCGTCGGCGAGAAGGTCTACGGCGAGAACTGGTGGCTGACGGGCAGCTCGGCACCCGCCGTCCAGGCGCTCGCCCCGCACACCGGCGGCGGCAACGGCTCCAACTGGTTCGGCACGGCCCAGGAATGGCTCGCCGCGTTCCCGAACGCCGTCGTCAAGGCGGTCGGCTACTCACTCGGCTCTGGCGTGTCCGGTGACGGTGTCATCACGAAGATCACCCTGGGCTGCGTGGAGTACACGTTCGACGCGGACGCCCCGACCGAGGTCATTCAGCCGAAGCTCACCGGCGTCGTCGCCAGCGGGGAGTGCGTGGCGGATGCCCCGTGGATCACCTACAGCCTGACGCTGGACGACCCGCAGCACCGCTCGACGAGCAACACGGCCCGTCTGGTCTTCACCGCCGGCGAGCTCACCCACACGGTCATCCTCGGTGACCTCGTCAACGGGAAGCTGTCGGGCAAGATCCTGTGGCCTGGAGCCTCCGTGGCCGCCGACCAGGTGACCCCGACCGGTTGGCCGGGCTGGGAGCAGCTCGAAGACGGCACCTGGGTCGAGACCGATGGCAACTTCGCCTGGACGCGCGACCTGACCGAGGTGACCCTCGCGGTGAACCCCGAGGTGGTCGTGGACCTCGCCTACCCCGAGGCGACGCCCGACTGCGACAGCGCACCGACCCCGTTCGACTCCGGCACGCCGGGCGGCGGCGGGAGCGGCTCGGCGACGACCGCGAGCACCGACCCGGGCGGGCTGGCTTCCACCGGCTTCGACGGCATCACCTTCGCCATCATCGCCGCGGCGCTCATGGCTCTGGGCGGCGGCGTGGTGTTGACGGCACGGATGCGACGCCGGGCCTGATCCTCGGATCCGAAGCGGGGGGTTCGGCATGGCGCCGGACCCCTGCTTCGCCGTCGCGAGGCGGGGAATCGGAGCGTTCGGTCCCCAAAAGGGGGGACAATCGTCCCCCATGGTGGAAAACGGGGTACACAAGTCCCCGGAAACCGACATACTGGTGCATACAGCCAGCCCCTCCGGCCCTGCGAACCCCCCTGCTCCACCCGAGTACCCGAACCCCGACGGTCGCGCATGCCCCTTCGCGCGGCCGCTTCTGCGCCGTCTTGGCGCGTCATCGTGTCCTCCATCGGTTCGCTGTGCGGCCGGATCGACCGATGGAGACAGACCGCATGAGCAAGCCCCGCGCCGGGTCGGCGCACGCTGCCCCCGGCGATCCCGGTGCGCGATCGCGCCCCGAATCCCGAGCCCTCGTCCACCGCATCGCGGCGGCGCTCACCGCCGTCGCGCTCGGTGCGGGCCTCGCCCTCGTCGGCGTGGCCGCGCCCGCGAGCGCGCACCACAACACGATCACGGGCGTCGCCGCCTGCGACGCCGACTCGAGCACGTTCGACATCACGTGGACCGTCGAGAACTCCGAGGCGAAGGTCGAGAAGGTTCTCACCTCGTCCGACCCCGACGTCGTGCCGGTGGGAACGGAGATCGGCAAGAACAAGTCGGAGAAGTTCGTCGAGTACGGCGTCGAAGCCGGCACCTATGAGCTCACGCTGAAGACCGAATGGTCGAACGGCACGCAGAACACCGACACCGGCCGACTGACCATCTCCGCCGCGAACTGCGGCGACGGCACCGTGAAGAAGATCACGTTCTGTCACGCCACGGGCAGCGCGACGAACCCCTACGTGCGCCTCACGACCTCGGTGAGCGCGTTCTTCCACGCGGGCCACATCGACCACCAGGACAAGCGCGACATCTACCCCGCCTTCTCGTACGTCAAGAAGGGCGAGACGATCGACGTCGCCGCCCAGGGCGACCAGAGCCTGCTGCAGTACGCGGACTGCACGAAGCCGTTCGACTGGAATTGGCAGTACGCGGCTCCGACCTGTGAGGCGCTCGTGGTCGTCTACCCTGCCGGCCTCCCCGCCGGTCAGGCGAACGACGTCAACGTGCGGGTGGTCGTCGACGGCAAGGAGCTGACGCTCAACTTCCACAACAACTCCGGGACCTGGTCGGGCACGAAGACCTTCACCTTCGCGGAGCACCCCAAGTGGCCCAATCCCGACCAGTGGTCGATCCGTTGGATCCAGGTTGCCGGCACGAACTACCACTGGGAAGGCCAGATCGATTGCGGCGTCGCACCCCAGCCGGTGAAGGTCTGTCACTGGAACACCGACGGCACCTACGATCGGGCATTCATGTCGGTCGCCGACTTCCTGATCGGGCACTCCCTGCACTCGAAGGACATCCACTCGGCATTCAGCTACTGGTTCTTCGGCACCAAGAACGTGCCGGCACAGGGCGACCAGTCCCTGCTGCAGTACGAGGACTGCGTGAAGCCCCCGACCCAGTTGTCGCTGCCGGCGAAGCCTGCCTTCGTCGATGAGTGCGGTGTCGCGGACGATCGGATTCTCACGCCTTCCGCTGTCACGGGTGTCGAATGGAACGTCACCGCGGTGGCGGGCGGCTCGGCGACGGCCACCGCCACGACGAAGCCGGGCTACGTGTTCGTGGGGGGCGAGACGAGCCACACCTGGACATTCGCCTTCACCGACGTGCCCTGCGTGACGACGGTGCCCGTTCCCGCGGAGCCGCAGAAGACCGACGAGTGCGGCGTCGACGCCGATGCGATCGTGCCTCCCGCGGCGGTCCAGGGTGTCGAGTGGGTGCTGAGCCCGGTGACCGATGGTGCGGCCACCGCGACTGCGACGACGAAGCCCGGCTACATCTTCGCCGATGGCACGACTCGCCACGATTGGACCCTGGCGTTCACGGACGTGAAGTGCCCGCCCACGACGATTGCGCTCAACGGGACCCCCACTCGCGTGGACGTCTGCGGAACGGCCGATGATCGCATCGATGTGCCTGCCTCGACCGACCTGATCACCTGGAAGATCGAGGGCGATCACGCCTCGGGCGCCGCGAAGGCGATCGCCACAGCGGCCGACGGATACACGTTCGAGGGCGGTTCCGTCCGCGAGTTCCCGTTCACCTTCGACCTGACCCCCTGCCCGAAGGTGATCGAGGTGCCCGCTGCCCCCGACCACATCGACCGGTGTGGAGTCGAGGACGACGCGGTGACGCTGCCGGCCGAGACCGAGAACGTCGTCTGGACGATCGAGGGTGACCCCACGTCGGGTGCAGCCACCGCGGTCGCCACCGCGAAGCCCGGCTTCGTGTTCGACAAGGACCTCACCGAGAAGCGGTTCTCATATGAGTTCACCGACGCGGACTGCATCGAGCCGTCGCTCGACGGGTCGCTCGCGACGGGGGTGTGCCTCGCCGACGCTCCGTGGATCTTCTTCGACGTGACGCTGATCGACCCCGACCAGCAGTCGACCGGCCGTGACGTGAAGCTCCTCATGACCGACGGCACGAACTCGCACACCATCGCGCTCGGCACGCTCTCCGACGCGGGCACGCTGGAAGGCAAGGTGCTCTGGCCCGGCGCGTCCGTTGCCGAGGACGGCGTCACCCCGACCGGGTGGCCTGGCTGGGAGAAGATCGGCGACGCCTGGGTCGAGACCGACGGCAACTTCGCCTGGACGCGTGCGCTCACGAGCGCCACGCTCGAGGTGAACCCGACCCTCGCGGTCGACGTCACCTACCCGCCGGCCACGCCCGACTGCGCGACGGGACCGAAGGCGAACACGACGACGGCAGCTGCCGGCGGCGGCACGGGACTCGCGAGCACCGGCTTCGCGGGCACCACCATCGCGATCGTCGCGGGCATCATCGTCATCGCCGGGATCGCGTTCCTGGTGATCGCACGGATCCGACGCAAGCGCGCCTGATCCGCTGACACGAACTGAGGGGACCCGGGTGACCGGGTCCCCTCGGTCGTTTTCGAGCGAAGTCGTTTCGGGGAGTCAGACGCCGGTGGCGGCGAGCACCCGAGCAGCGGGCAGGTGTCCGCTCCGCTCGACCTCGTGCACCAGGTCGACGAGTGCGCGATTCACCGGGGCGTCGATGCCGGCGGCGGATGCCTCGCGCACGACGGCGCCGTTGAGGAAGTCCACCTCGGTCGCCTGCCCTCGGCGCACGCTCTGCTGCGTCGACCCGAGGTTGGGCACGCGACCCATCCGGCGGGCCATCAACCACGGCAGCACCTGGCCGACGGCGAGCGGCAGCCGGGCGAAGAGGCGCAAGCGGCCGTTCGCGAGCCCCTGCAGCGATCCGAACCGGATGCCGCGGGCCACTCCCGTTCGGACGCACTCGCGCATCGAGGCGGTGACCACGCGCCGGAGTCGCCGGTCGCCGATGACGTCCTGCACGCTACGCCCCACGATGGCCGGCACCGCGTTGACCATGTTGACGACGAGCTTCGTCCACTGCGCACCGCGGAAGTTGCCGATCGCGATCACCGGAACGGCTTCGGAGAGCAGTGCGGCGATGCGCGTGCACTCCTCGTCGGCGGGCCCCTCGCCTCGGCCGAGGTAGCTGGCCGCGGTCGTGGTGACGCGCACCACCCCCGGCTCCGTGTAGTTCGCGGCGATGATGGACAGCACGCCCATGCACGAGGAGGCCGGCAGCAGGCGGGAGGCCGTGTCGACGCCGTCGAGGCCGTTCTGCACCACGACGACCGGTACGCCGTCGATGAGGGCGGCGTTCGCCGTGATGGCGGCCTCGGCATCCTGCGCCTTCGTGCACACGAGCACGAGTTCGGGGCGCCGCGTCAGCACCTCGTCAGCCGCGACGGTCGCCGCCGCATCGCCGAATCCGCCCGTCAGCCGGATGCCGCCGGAGCGGATCGCCTCGAGGCCGGCACCGCGAGCGGTGACCTCGACGTCATGACCCGCGCGGGCGAGCAGCACGGCGAACGTGCCGCCGAGCGCGCCGGCGCCGATGATCCCGATCCTCACCCTCCCAGCGTAGGGGCGCGTCGTCGGGCGCTGTCGCCGTGGCTGTTAGCCTGTACGGCGTGAACAGCGGCATCCTCCTCGTCGACAAGCCGCAGGGAATCACCAGCCACGACGTCGTCGCGCGGATGCGCCGGCTCGCCGGCACCCGCAAGATCGGCCACGCGGGCACCCTCGACCCGATGGCCACGGGCCTGCTCGTCCTCGGCGTCAACGACGCCACGCGACTGCTCCACTACCTCGTCGGTCTCGACAAGGAGTACCTCGCCACCATCCGGCTCGGATGGGACACGACGACCGACGACGCCGAGGGCGAGCCACTGCCCGCGGCATCCGCGGCCCTGGTCGACGCCGTCGACGACGAGGCCCTGGTCACCGCGATGCAGCGCCAGACCGGCGTCATCGAGCAGGTGCCCAGCGCGGTGAGCGCGGTGAAGGTCGACGGCAAGCGGGCCTACCAGCGGGTGCGCGAGGGGGAGGCCGTCGAACTCGCCGCCCGCACGGTCACGGTGTCGGCCTTCGAGGCGCTCGCGGTGCGCCGAGGTGACGGCTTCGTCGACGTCGACGTGCGCGTCGAGTGCTCGTCAGGCACCTACGTGCGAGCGCTCGCCCGCGACATCGGCGCCGACCTCGGCACCGGCGGTCACCTCACCGCGCTTCGACGCACGCGCATCGGGGCGTTCGGGGTCGACGAGGCAGCAGCGCTCGAGGGCTTCGACGTGGCGCAGGCACTGATGAGCCCCTCGGATGCCGCCCGGCGGGCGCTGCCCGTGGCATCCGTCACCACTGAGCAGGCCGTCGACCTCGGGCACGGCAAGCGCATCGACGCCGGGCCGGCCGCAGCCGTGACCGAGGCCGTCGCAGGAGCCATCGCCGCGATCGCCCCCGACGACCGGCTCGTCGCCATCGTGGAACGGCGCGGACAGACGCTGAAGGTGGTCACCGGGTTCCCCGCGGGGGGCGCCTCGTGATCGAGTGGTTCACGTGGGTGCAGCTGGCCATCGCGGTCGCGGCCGGCCTGCTCTGCCTCGTGCTCGGCCTCGCGGGCCGGGTGCCGAACGACCTGACGAACGGCGCGCTCGTGCTCGTCGAGCTGCTGCTCATCGTGCAGCTCGTCGTGGCCATCGCCGCGCCGGCGTTCGGCAACCAGCCGACGGGCAGCGTGCTCGAGTTCTACGTGTACCTCGTGGGCGCCCTCCTCATCCCGCCGGCGGCGATCTTCTGGGCGCTTCTCGAACGGAATCGCTGGAGCACCGTGATCCTCGGCGTCGCCGCCCTCTCGGTGGCGGTCATGGTGTATCGCATGTTCCAGATCTGGACCGTGCAGCAGGCGTAGCCGCGGATGAGAGAATCGAACGACATGACTGACGTGCGGAGTGCCCGGCCCCAGACGAATGGCGGGCGGCGGATGAGCGGGATCGGGCGCGTGCTCGTGGCGGTCTACGCCGTGCTCGCCCTCGCCGCGATCGGCCGCTCGTTCGTGCAGATCGCCACGAAGTTCGACGAGGCGCCGTTGGCCTACTCGCTCTCGGCGCTCGCAGCCGTCGTGTACGTGGTCGCGACCATCGCCCTCGTGCGGTCGGGTCGCGGCTGGTACCGGGTGGCGTGGGTGACGATCGCGTTCGAGTTCACCGGCGTCGTCGTGATCGGCGCGGTCAGCATCGCGTTCCCCGAGCTCTTCCCCCACGACACGGTGTGGTCGTGGTTCGGCCGTGGTTACCTCTTCATTCCGCTCGTGCTTCCCCTGCTCGGCATGTGGTGGCTCGCGACGCATCGGCCGATGTCGCAGCAGGCGGCGATGCCCGAGACGGCGCCGGTCGATCCCACGAGCGGGGCGGATGCCGCGTGAAGACGTACAAGGGCCTCGATGCGGTGCCCGCCGGCTTCGGCCCGAGCGCCGTCACCATCGGCAAGTTCGACGGCGTGCACCGCGGTCACCGGGCGGTGATCGACCGGATCCGCGCGATCGCCGCGGATGGCGACCTGCGTGCCGTCGTCGTCACGTTCGACCGCAACCCGCTGGCGCTCCTCGCGCCCGACAAGTGCCCCGACTCGCTGGTGAGCGTGCGGCAGAAGCTCGAGCTGCTCGCAACGACGGGCGTGGATGCGACGGTACTGCTGCCGTTCGACCGCGCGTTGGCCTCGGTGCCGGCCACGGAGTTCGTCGAGCGGGTGCTCGTCGACACCCTGCAGGCGAAGGCCGTGCTGGTCGGCAGCGACTTCCGGTATGGCGCCCGTGGCGCCGGTGACGTCGCCCTGCTGCAGGACCTCGGCGCGAAGTTCGGCTTCACGGTGGAGGTCGTCGACGACGTGCGCCCCGAGGGCGAGCGTCGCGTCTCGTCGACCTGGATCCGCGAGCTGCTCGCGGAGGGCGACGTGCGCCACGCCACCCGGCTACTCGGCCACACGCCGGCGGTGTCGGGCATCGTCGTGCACGGGGCGAAGCGGGGTCGCGAGCTCGGGTACCCCACGGCGAACCTGTCGCCCGAGTCGGAGGGCCTGATCCCCGCCGACGGCGTGTACGCGGGGTGGCTCACCGACGCGGGCACCCGCTACCCGGCCGCGATCTCGGTCGGCGACAATCCGACCTTCGAGGGCGTCGCGAAGAAGCAGGTCGAGGCGTACGTGCTCGACCGCGAGCTCGACCTCTACGACCATGTCGTCGACGTCGAGTTCGTCGAGCGCCTGCGCGGCATGGTCGCGTTCACGAACATCCCCGACCTCATCGAGACGATGCGAGGCGATGTCGACCGGGCGCGCGACCTGCTCGCCGACTAGCGGGGACTCCGCCGACCGCTTCGACGGCGATCGATCAGGCGTCGCCCAATTCGCCAGGTCGTGCTGAGCGGGGGGCGTGATCGCCGATGCCCGCCAGGAAGCGGATGAGCTCGTGCGCCGTGCCGACGAGGGCGGGGCCGTGGCCGATGGTCCATCCGGCATCCGTCGCGTGCAGGCTGTGCCCCGAGATCACCGCGCGGATCGGCGTGGGCGCCGCGGCAGCCCGGCGCAGCGCGACCGCGCCCGAGGCGAGCGGCGGCACCGCGATCGGGGTTCCGAGGGCGTCACCGACACGCACGGCGGCGACCACGGCGTCGTCGAGCTCGACGAGCCGGGTCGGCTGCGGACGCTCGGTGATCGCGACCGCTCGGGCGTCGAGGGCGGCCGCGGCGTCCTTCGGGCCCTCGACGGGGAGGTCGACATCGCCCTCGCGCGGGCTCATCCCGAGCGCGTGCTGGGCGGTCTCGAAGGCGCGGCGCGCCGGCGCACGGTCGAATCCGGCCATGAGCTGCGCGATCGCGGCCGGCACGGCGGGCGGGAGCTCCCCGGTGCTCGCCGACCAGCCCGCATCGCCGCCAGCCCGAACGGCCGCGGCGATCGCGCGCAGGACGATCGCAGTGGGCTCCCGGCGGTCGCTCGTGACGCCGCGCTCGTCGAAGCCGGAGCGCTGGCTGAGCGGGAGGTAGCGGGCGAAGTCGGCCACGTCACCAGCCTAGACTCGGACGGGTGAAGCCGACCCAGCCGAGACCGCTCTGGGCCGGCCGAACGCTCGCGCTGCTCGGCATCGTGCTCGTCGCCTTCAACCTGCGCACGGCCGTCGCCTCGCTCTCGCCGATCCTCCACCAGCTCGAGCGCGACATCCAGCTCAGCCCGGCCGCGGTCGGACTGCTCGGCATGCTGCCCCCGCTCTGCTACGCCGTGTTCGGCATCATCACCCCGCTCATCACGAAGCGGTTCGACCTCGAGCCCACCCTCGTCGTCGCGCTCGTCGCCCTGTCGCTCGGCCTCATCGGTCGCGGGCTCGCAGGCGACGCCCTGTGGCTGATCGCCGCATCCACCCTCACCTTCGCGGCGATCGGGGTGGGCAACGTCCTGCTGCCGCCGCTCGTGAAGCGCTACTTCCCCGATCGCGTGGGTCTCATGACCTCGCTGTACGTGACCGCGCTGTCGGTGAGCACCTTCGTGCCGCCGCTCGTCGCCGTCCCGGTGGCGGATGCCGCCGGCTGGCGTGTCTCGCTGGGGGAGTGGGGGCTCGTGGCCGCGGTCGCGCTCATCCCCTGGATCGTGCTGCTGCTGCATCCCGACGGCCGTCGCCAGCCGGCGCGCCCCGAGGAACCGCAGCCCGGGCTGCTGCGCTACGCGCTGCGCTCGCCGCTCGCGTGGTCGCTCGCGGTGCTGTTCACGGTCGCGGGCTTCAACGCCTACGCGCTGTTCGCGTGGCTGCCGTCGATGCTCCACGACATCGCGGGCACGCCGCCGGCCGAGGCGGGGGCGCTGCTGTCGCTGTACGCGGCCATGGGCCTGCCCGCCGGACTGGTCGTGCCGATCATCGCCGCGCGGTACGGCCGGGTACGCCTCCTCGTGGCCATCGGCATCGGGTCCTTCGCGGCCGGCTACCTCGGGCTCCTGCTCGTGCCCGGCACGGCCACGTGGTTGTGGGTCGCACTCGCCGGCGCGGGCCCGTTGTTCTTCCCGCTCTCGCTCGTGCTCATCAACCTGCGCAGCCGCACGCACGAGGGCGCGGTGGCCCTGTCGGGGTTCGTCCAGTCGGCGGGATACCTCATGGTCGCCGTCGGCCCGCTCGCCGTGGGCCTCCTCCGCCAGGCGACCGGCGGCTGGACCTGGCCGCTGGTCCTGCTGCTCGTCGCGTCGACCGTGCCCGCGGTGATCTCCGGCGCGATGGCGGCGCGCCCCGGATACTTCGAGGACGAGCGCGCGGCCTGAGCCGTCCCGGCGACGTCGTGCGCGAGCGCGAGTCGCCCCCGGAGTGCCGCGGCGCAGCCTCGCCGACCTAAATGGGGGCGCGCCGCCGGCGCGCGGCATCCGTTCACCCTGCTCATATGAGCAGGATCACCCGCGAGTGTTGCCGATGCGCACGCACCTGCCTACGCTGGAAGCGAGCGGAAGGACACTGTGGACGAGATCGACGAACTGCTCTCCATCCGGGCGGCCGAGCTCTACTACGAGGAGAACAAGACCCAGGACGAGATCGGGCAGGCGCTCCGGCTCACGCGCTGGAAGGTCGGCCGACTCCTCGCCCAGGCCAAGCAGCGCGGGTTCATCCGCATCGAGATCCTGCATCCCCGCGCACGCCGGCTTCCGATCGAGCGCCGCCTGCGCGACGAACGCGGGCTCACCGACGCCATCGTGGTCTCGACGGCGGGCGTGCAGTCGCCCGAAGAACTGCAGGAGCGCACCGCCCAGGCGGCCGCCGACTACCTCACCGCCCTCCGGCCTGTGCCGCGCACCCTCGGCGTGAGCTGGGGACGCACCCTGTTCGAGCTCTCGCAGCACCTGCGCAACGGGTGGGCCACCGGCGTCAACGTCGTGCAGATCAACGGGGGAGTGAGCCTCAACCGCCGGCCGGGCACCGCAGCGGCCACGGCGGTCGGGATCGCCCAGAAGGGCGGCGGCAGCGCGACCCTGCTGCCGAGCCCCGCGATCCTCGAGCGCCTCGCCACGAAAGAGGCGATCGAGTCCGACCGCGTCGTCGCGGGCGTCATCGAGCTCGCCCGCTCGGCCGACGCCTACGTCTTCAGCGCGGGTGCGGCCGACCACAACTCCGTGCACGTCGAGAGCGGCTATCTCTCGGTGGCCGACGTCGACGTGCTCGTGCAGAAGGGTGCCGTGGGCGACGTCGTCGGGCGCTACATCGACTCCGACGGCAACATCGTCGACCCCGCCCTCGATGCGCGGACCGTCGGGCTCACGCTCGACGAACTTCGGGCGTCCCCGCTCGCCATCGCCGTGATCGCAGGCAGCGCCAAGCACCCGGTCGCCGATGCCGTCGTGCGCAGCGGCCTCTGCTCGGTGCTCGTCACCGACGAGGCCACCGCCCTCCACCTCCTCGACGGCTGAGGCGCCCGCGCGGGGCACCACCAGACCGACACCGCACCACACACGAAAGCCAGGTCATCACCATGTCAGGCACCTCACTCGTCACCGCCCGGGAGCGGGCGCTCGCCGTGCTCGGCGGTGAACCCGACGACGCCACGCTCGGCCGCTACCTTCACGGCATCCCCGGGGTCGACGCGGTCGGCCTCGAGCAGCGCGCCGCCGGCCTCGGCACCCGTTCGATCAAGACCACCTCGAAGCAGCGGGCACTCGACACGATCATCTCGCTCATCGACCTGACGACCCTCGAGGGTGCCGACACGCCCGGCAAGGTGCGCTCGCTCGTCGCCAAGGCGATGACCCCCGATCCGTCGGATGCCTCGACCCCGCGGGTCGCCGCGGTCTGCGTGTACGGCGACATGGTGTCCTACGCCGTCGACGCGCTCGGCGCCGCCCACGGCGACCCCGATGACGGGCTCATCTCGGTCGCGGCCGTCGCGACGGCGTTCCCCAGCGGCCGCTCGTCGCTCGACATCAAGCTCGCCGACACCGCAGAGGCGGTCACCGCCGGTGCCGACGAGATCGACATGGTCATCGACCGCGGTGCGTTCCTCGCCGGGCGCTACGGCCTCGTCTTCGACCAGATCGCCGCGGTGAAAGAGGCGTGCCGCCGCGCCGACGGCACGAGCGCCAGCCTCAAGGTCATCCTCGAGACCGGCGAGCTCGTCACCTACGACAACGTGCGCCGCGCCTCGTGGCTGTCGATCCTCGCCGGCGGCGACTTCATCAAGACGTCGACGGGCAAGGTCCAGCCCGCGGCGACGCTGCCCGTCACGCTCCTCATGCTCGAGGTCGTGCGCGACTGGCACCTGCTCACCGGCCAGCGCATCGGCGTGAAGCCCGCGGGCGGCATCCGCACCTCGAAGGACGCGATCAAGTACCTCGTGACCGTGGCCGAGACCGTCGGCGAGGAGTGGCTCGTGCCGCACCTGTTCCGCTTCGGCGCGTCGAGCCTCCTCAACGACGTGCTGCTGCAGCGCCAGAAGATGACCACCGGACACTACTCCGGCCCCGACTACGTGACGATCGACTGAGACGAGAACGACGAACATGAGCTTCCTCGACTACGCACCGGCACCCGAGTCGCGGGCGATCCTGTCGCTCCGCGACCA
Source organism: Agromyces sp. 3263 (assembly GCF_031456545.1). Lineage (NCBI taxonomy): Bacteria > Bacillati > Actinomycetota > Actinomycetes > Micrococcales > Microbacteriaceae > Agromyces > Agromyces sp. 3263. The sequence goes on along the minus strand of NZ_JAVDUV010000001.1, from coordinate 134,604 downwards.
GTACGGCCTCTTCATCGACGGCGAGTTCGTCGACGGCCGCGGCACGCCCTTCCAGACCATCTCCCCGGCGACCGAAGAGCGCATCGCCGAGATCTCGAGCGCCAACCAGGCCGACGTCGACGACGCGGTCGCCGCGGCTCGCCGGGCCTATGACCGCACGTGGTCGCGCATGAGCGGCCGTGACCGGGGCAAGTACCTCTTCCGCATCGCGCGGCTGGTGCAGGAGCGCGCCCGCGAGCTCGCCGTCGCCGAGTCGCTCGACAACGGCAAGCCCATCAAGGAGTCGCGCGACGTCGACGTCCCGCTCGTCGCCGCGTGGTTCTTCTACTACGCCGGCTGGGCCGACAAGCTCGACCACGCGGGCCTCGGCGCGAACCCCGGCTCGCTCGGGGTGGCCGCGCAGGTCATCCCGTGGAACTTCCCGCTGCTCATGCTCGCGTGGAAGATCGCCCCGGCGCTCGCGGCCGGAAACACCGTCGTGCTGAAGCCCGCAGAGACCACGCCGCTGTCGGCGCTCATCTTCGCCGAGATCCTCCAGCAGGCCGACCTGCCTCCCGGCGTCGTGAACATCATCACCGGCGCGGGCGACACCGGCGCGGCGCTCGTCGCGCACGACGGCGTCGACAAGGTCGCGTTCACCGGCTCCACCGCGGTGGGTCGTGCGATCGCCAAGCAGGTCGCCGGCACCGACAAGAAGGTCACGCTCGAGCTCGGCGGCAAGGCGGCGAACATCGTCTTCGACGACGCGCCCATCGACCAGGCCATCGAGGGCATCGTCAACGGCATCTTCTTCAACCAGGGCCACGTCTGCTGCGCCGGCTCGCGGCTTCTGGTGCAGGAGAACGTGCACGACGAGGTCGTCGAGCGCCTGAAGCTGCGCCTGTCGACGCTGCGCCTCGGCGACCCGCTCGACAAGAACACCGACATCGGCGCGATCAACTCGAAGGAGCAGCTCGAGCGCATCCGCGAGCTGTCCGACATCGGCGTCGCCGAGGGCGCCGAGCGCTGGAGCGCCCCGTGCGTCATCCCCGAGAACGGGTTCTGGTACGCGCCGACGATCTTCACCAACGTGCAGACGTCGAGCCGCATCGCCCGCGAGGAGATCTTCGGGCCGGTGCTCTCGGTGCTCACCTTCCGCACCCCGGCCGAGGCGATCGCGAAGGCGAACAACACGCCCTACGGCCTGTCGGCGGGCATCTGGAGCGACAAGGGCAGCCGCATCCTCGCCGTCGCCGACGAGCTGCGCGCCGGCGTGATCTGGGCGAACACGTTCAACCGCTTCGATCCGGCGAGCCCGTTCGGCGGATACAAGGAGTCGGGCTACGGCCGCGAGGGCGGTCGCCACGGACTCGCCGCCTACCTGTCGCCGACGCCCATCGGCCAGGGCGCCACCCGGCAGAGCCTCGCCGCTCCGGCCACGACGAAGCCCATCGAGACCGCGGATGCCGCGCCCAAGCGCACCCGCCGGAGCACGCAGCGCCGAGCAGCCGACACCACCACGAAGGGATCGAAGCGATGACCCGCCTCGCCGTGCCGAAGACGTACAAGCTCTACATCGGCGGCGCGTTCCCCCGCAGCGAATCCGGTCGCACCTACGAGGTGCTTCGTGCCGACGGTGCCTTCCTCGCCAACGCCGCGAAGGCGTCGCGCAAGGACGCACGTGACGCGATCGTCGCCGCGCGCAGCGCAGTGGCCTCGTGGAGCGGCGCGACCGCGTACAACCGCGGCCAGGTGCTCTATCGCATCGCGGAGCTTCTCGAGGGGCGTCGCGCGCAGTTCGTCGCCGAGATCGTGGAGGCCGAGGGCGTGTCGCGCGCGGCAGCCGAGGCGCAGGTCGACGAGTCGATCGATCGCTGGGTCTGGTACGCGGGCTGGGCCGACAAGTTCGCCCAGGTCGCCGGCAACGCCAACCCGGTCGCCGGGCCGTACTTCAACATCTCGGTGCCCGAGCCCACGGGCGTCGTGGCGATCGTCGCGCCGCAGGACAGCTCGCTGCTCGGGTTCGTGTCGGCCGTCGCCCCGGCACTCGTCGCCGGCAACGCCGTCGTCGTGGTGGCGAGCGAGCGGTTCCCCCTCTCGGCGATCAGCCTCGCCGAGGTGCTCGCCACCAGCGACGTGCCGAAGGGCGTCGTGAACGTGCTCACGGGCTCGCCCGCCGAGATCGCGCCGTGGCTCGCGAGCCACGCCGATGTCAACGCGATCGACCTCGTGGGCGCGGGTGCGCTCGACTGGATCTCCCTCGAGATCGATGCGGCCGACACGCTGAAGCGCGTGCTGCGCCCCGAGTCCGGACCTGACGCGGCCGCTCCGGCGCTCGGCCGCATCAGCGCGTTCACCGAGACCAAGACCGTCTGGCACACCAAGAGCCTGAGGTAGCCATGAGCGGCCGCGACGGGGCATCCGACGAGCGTGGGCGACTGGTCGCCGACCCGTTCGACTACCGCGTCACGAAGCAGGGCGGCGTGATGGTGTCGCGCGGCGGCCGGGTCGTCATGACCGTCGGCGGGGCGGATGCCGCACGGCTCATCGTGGCCCTCCAACGCGCGGACGATTCACAGGCGCAGCACCTGCTGGCGCGCGCGACGGGCAACTATCGTCGAGGGAACGAACGGGCCTGACCGACGTGCGGGCCCGGAACGGGGGTCCACGTGCGCGTGCTCGTCACCGGTGCGACCGGCTACATCGGCGGCCGGCTCGTTCCGCGCCTGGTCGAGGCCGGCCACGACGTCCGGGTGCTCGTGCGCCGGGCGGATCGGCTGCGGGACGTCCCGTGGGCGGCATCCGTCGACGTCGTCGAGGGCGACCTCGTGGACCGCTCGGCGGTGGACGGCGCGATGGAGGGCGTCGAGGTCGTCTACTACCTGGTGCACTCGATGGGCGGACGCGGCGACTTCGAGGCGTCCGAGCTGGCCATCGCGCGCAACGTGGCGGCATCGGCGCGCGAGCACGGCGTCGGCCGCATCGTGTACCTCGGCGGTCTCCACCCCGAGGGCGTGGCGCTGTCGCGGCACCTGCGATCGCGGATGCAGGTGGGGGAGATCCTCCTGGCGTCGGGGGTGCCGACGATCGTGCTCCAGGCGGGCGTGATCATCGGATCGGGATCCACGTCCTTCGAGATGATCCGCCACCTCACCGAAGTGCTGCCGTACATGCCGGCACCGCGCTGGGTGCGCAGCTTCATCCAGCCGATCGCCGTGCGCGACGTGCTGCACTACCTCATGCGCGCCGCCGAGGTGGCGCCCGACGTGAACCGCGCGTTCGACATCGGCGGCCCCGACGTGTTCCGGTACGGGCAGCTCATGAACGGCTACGCGGTGGAGGCGGGGCTGCCGCAGCGTCCGATCGCCGCGCTGCCGGTGCTCACGCCGTGGCTGGCCGGACAATGGGTGAACCTCGTCACGCCGATCCCGCGGCGGCTGGCCGTGCCGATCATCGAGTCGTTGCAGTTCGACTGCGTGATGCGCGAGCACGACATCGACGCCGTCATCCCGCCGCCGCCCGAGGGGCTGCTGCCCTACCGCCGCGCGGTGCGGCTGGCGCTGGAGCGCGAGCGCGAGGGCGAGGTGGAGACGAGCTGGCGCAACGCCGAGGTCGAGGGGGCGCCGAGCGACCCCCTGCCGAGCGACCCCGACTGGGCGGGCCACACCGTCTACGTCGACGAGCGCTCCCGTCGATCGTCGGCCCCGCCTTCCTCCCTCTGGCGCGTCATCGAGGGCGTTGGCGGGGAGAACGGCTGGTACTCGTTCCCGCTCGCGTGGGCGCTTCGGGGGTGGGTGGACAAGCTCACCGGCGGTGTGGGCCTCCGCCGCGGCCGGCGCGATCCCGACACGCTGCATGTCGGCGACGCCGTCGACTTCTGGCGGGTCGAGGCCATCGACCGGGGGCGATTCCTCCGGCTGCGCGCCGAGATGCGGGTGCCGGGACGCGCCTGGCTGGAGCTCGGCGCCGCTGCGGCATCCGACGGAGGCTCCGACTACCGGCAGCGGGCGGTGTTCTTCCCCAAGGGACTGGCCGGCCGCCTGTACTGGTGGGCGATCCTGCCGTTCCACGGGGTGATCTTCTCGGGCATGGCGAATCGCATCACGGCGGAGGCCGAGGCGGAGGCGACCCCGGAAGCGACCGCCGACGTGCAGGCCGACGCGACCCCCGAAGAAGTGGTAACGAAACGGTAACGACGTTGCTAGAGTGACCTGCACCGCGGCGCGACGGCGCGCCCGGTGGGAAGGCCCGACTCCCGTGACCCGCACGCCCGCTGCGCTCGCCCCCACGACCGCACGACTCGCGCATCCGCCGCGCCGCGCCGTCCGCGTGGCCTGCGCGCTCGTCGGCACCATCGCCATGGCGGCCGTGCTCCTCGTCGCGACCACGCCCACGACCGCGTCGGCCGTCGACGTGTTCGGCGCCCTGCGGCTCCCGGGCGATGCGGCCTTCATCGTCGGCCACCGCGGCGACCGCGCCGAGGCCCCCGAGAACACCATGCCCTCGCTCGAGCTCGCCATGGACGACCTCGCCTTCGTCGAGACCGACGTGCAGCTCACGCGCGACGGCGTGCCCGTGCTCTTCCACGACACCACGCTGGAACGCGTGACGGGCGACCCGCACATGGTCGGGGAACTCGACCTCCAGCAGCTGCGGCGGCTCGACGTGGGCGCCTGGTACGGCGCCGACTATGCGGGGGAGCGGATGCCGACGCTCGACGAGTTCCTCACCGCGCTCGCCGCCCGCAACGACGCCCGTGCGCTCGTCGAGCTCAAGGCCGACTGGCGTGCCGAGGAGGTGCGCACCGTGGTGGGCCTCATCGAGCAGCACGGACTGCGCGGCCGAGTGGTGCTGCAGAGCTTCAGCCTCGAGACGCTGTTCGCGCTGCAGCGGGTGTCGCCCACGACCCCGCGCATCATGCTGATCCGCGAGCTGCCCGCCGATCCGGTGCCGCTCGCGGAGCGGCTCGGCATCATCGGCTTCGGCACGACGGCGGCCTCGGTGACGGCGGTGCCCGGCGCGCTCGAGGCGCTGCACGAGGCCGGCGTCGCGGTGCTCTGCTACACCCTCAACACGCACGAGCGGTGGCAGGAGGTGAGTGCGCTCGGGGTCGACGGCATCATCACCGACCAGCCGAGTGACCTCGACGAATGGCTCGCCGTGACGGCGCCAGGGACCTGAGCCGCGCCCGAGGGTCAGTCCAGGTCGAGCCCGAGCTGCTCGGCCGCCGCGGCGAACACCGCGTGCATGCGCTCGGAGAACAGCACGAACCGCACCAGTGCCGGGGCGGCATCCGCACCGGCGGCGGTCTCGAGCGCGACGAGGGCAGCGTCGTCGGCGGGCCATCCGTAGATCCCGGCGGAGATCGCCGGGAACGCGACGGATGCCGCGCCCAGGCCGGCCGCGAGCGCGAGCGACTCCCGGTAGGACGAGGCGAGGAGCCGCCGCCGCGAGGCCTCCTCGGGCCCCGGCCCGGGCCACACCGGGCCCACGGTGTGCACGACCCATCGCGCGTGCAGGTTCCCGGCGCCCGTCGCGACCGCGCGACCGGTCGGCAGACCGTCGGGCAGCACGGTGGCCCGGAGCTCCCGGCACTCCGCCAGGATCGAGGGTCCGCCGGCGCGGTGGATGGCCCCGTCGACGCCGCCGCCGCCGAGCAGGCTCGAGTTCGCCGCGTTCACGATGGCGTCGACGCGCTCGGCGGTGAGGTCGCCGGTGACGAGTTCGATCCGCGGCATCCGCTCGGCTACCCGCGGTTGTTGGAGAGCTCGAAGATGCGCAGCAGTTCGGCGACGGCGGCGTCGCGCTGGTCGCCGCCGGCCTCGTACATCTCGGTCACGTGCGTGCGCAGGTGGTTCTCGACGAGGAGCTTGTTGAGCGAGCCCAGCGACTTCTGCACCGCCAGCGAGAGCGTGATGATGTCGACGCAGTAGTCCTCGTTCTCGATCATCTTCTCGATGCCGCGCAGCTGGCCCTCGATGATCTTCGTGCGGTGCAGGGCGCGCTTCTTGATGTCGTCGATCACCGCATCAGGATACTCTGCGTCCTCCGATACCCGGCCGGGTATCCCCGAATGCGGGATCGTCGGCCGGGCGAGCGGGCGCTAGCGTGGCCTCATGATCCGTCGTTCCGGCGGCGCCGTCGCGTCCGCCCTCGCCGCGCTGGGCGCCGTGGCATCCATCGCCGCCCTCGCCCTCGCGCTCGCGGGCGCGCCAGCTGCGGCCGCCGCCGCTGCCACCACGGTCACGACTGCCGGGCGTCAGGCGACGATCTCGCCGGTGTCGTCGGTGCCGACGGGCCTCGACGACTTCACCTTCGCGTCGTTCGACGCGGTCTACGAACTCGGGCGCGACGCGGCGCGGCGATCCACCCTCGCCACGACCGAGACGCTCGTGGCGCAGTTCCCCGAGTTCGACCAGAACCACGGCATCCGCCGGGCCATCCCGATCGACTACCAGGGGCACCCGACCGACCTCCGCATCGAGTCGGTGACGGATGCCACGGGCTCGCCGCGCTCGTACGAGGCCGAGGCGGACGACGACGGCGAATTCCTCCTCGTGACCATCGCGGACGACGGCTTCGTGCACGGCGAGCAGACCTATGTCATCCGCTACACGCAGCACAACGTGACGCTCGAACCCGACGATGCGACGATCGACGAGTTCTACTGGGATGTCAACGGCACCGGCTGGGCGCAGCCGTTCGGCCGGGTCAGCGCCGAGCTGCGCATGTCGCCCGAGGTCGCCGAGGGCTTCACCGGCGACACGGCGTGCTACCGGGGAGGAGCGGGCTCGACGACGCCGTGCGATTCACTGGCGGTGACGGATGCCGCGCCGCCGGCGGTGCTCGCCACGGCGGTCGCCCTCGGCCCCTACGAGAACCTCACGCTCGCCGTCGCGTTCGATCCTGCGACGTTCGAGCCGCGCGACGAGTCGTTCGCGGCGTCGCCCGCCGCCATCGCCGGAGCGGTCGCCGCCGCCCTCGCCGTCGCCGCCCTCGTCGCCGCGATCGTCCTGTATGCGCTCCGCTGGCGCGATCACCCCGGGCGGGGCACCATCATCGCGCAGTACGAGCCGCCCGAGGGCGTCAGCGCGATGGTCGCCGCCGACCTCGTCGGCCGCGCGGAGAAGGGCGTGACCGCCACCATCCTGGAGCGGGCGGTGGCCGGAGAGCTCCGCGTCGTCGAGACCGGCCGCAAGCAGTACGCCGTCGAGTTCGTCGGCGGCGCGTGGGGCGACGCCGACGCGATCTCGGTGGTCTCGGCCCTCTACGGCGACGCGCCGTTCCCCGGTGCGCGGCGCGAGCTGAAGTCGCGAGACACGACGCTCGGCCGCCGGCTCCTCGCGCTCCGGCAGGGCGTGGCGAAGCGGGTGTCGCAGGAGGGACTCCGTCGGCGCCCCGACCCGGTGCTGCGGCTGCTGCTCGCCGTCGCGGCGATCGGGGCCGCGACCCTCAGCGTCGTGTTCGGGGTCGTGGCGCTCGACGACCATCGCGGCGGCGCCTGGCCCTTCATCCTGTTCGCCGGAGCCATCGTGGCCGCCATCGCCGCGGTGTTCGTGGTCGCCGGAGTCCGACCGCTCACCGAGCGAGGCCGCGAGATCCGCGACCACCTCGAGGGACTGCGCCTCTACATCCGGCTCGCCGAGGCCGATCGACTGCGGGTGCTGCAGAGCCCGAGCGGCGCGCTGCGCGTGGACCGTCCCGCCGCGGCATCCGTGGCGGGCGTGCCGACGGCACCGGATGCCGCGGCCACCGCCGTGACCCTCGACCCCGCCGTGGTGCTGAAGCTGAACGAACGCCTGCTGCCGTACGCCGTGCTCTTCGGCCTCGAGCAGGAGTGGAGCCGTGAGCTCGCAGCGCTCTACGAGGAGCGCGGCGAGACGCCCGGCTGGTACGCGGGGCAGGGGACGTTCGACTCGCGCGCCTTCGCCGTGGGCGTCGCGTCGTTCTCGTCGGCGTCGAGCACGTCGTGGTCGGGGTCGAGCTCCAGCTCGTCGTCGAGCGGATCCGGCGGCGGAGGCTCCTCGGGCGGTGGTGGAGGCGGCGGAGGCGGCGGCGGCGTCTGAGCCGTCAGTCCTCGGCGTCGGGGGCGCGTTCGTCGCGGAGGTCGACCCGGCGCTCGGCGTCGAGGCCGGGCACCTCATCGGCGAGGCTGTCGTCGAGCGGCCGGTCGTCGTCGTCGGCCGCGAGCTCCTCCTCGTCGAACTCCGTGTCCTGCGACACCGTGAATTCGTCGTCCTCGGGCGAGATGGCGCCCGCTCCCGCGCGTTCGTCCATGGCTGAAGCATAGGCCGACTCCGTGGCGGCCGCACCGGTGGATCCGGGTCATGGGTGCCATCGTCGCGTCCCGGGCGCCCGTCGCGCGCGCAGTCGGGCTAGAATAGGCACGCGCCCGACGAATCCGTTCTTCGGCCCGACCACGTGAGCCCGGCTCGCGTGCTGCTCGGTTCGGGATTCGGCGTACCGCGTGCGGCGACACCACGGTCGCCCCGAGCGGTCCCGACCACCGCCACCGGTGACGAGGGGGCGAGCCGGAGACGGCCCGAGAGCGGGAGGACCATGGCCCAGACGAGGCAGCGCCAGCGCACGAGATCACGTGACGACGACGCACCCATCATCCCGATCCTCGCGCGCAAGGTGCGCGAGGTCGAGACCAAGGCGCAGAAGGGCAAGCTCGGGCCGACCAACCGCACGAAGTTCCAGGTCATCGCGCTGCTCATGCGCGAGGAGCGGGCGCGGGTGAAGTCCGACCCCGAGGTCGCCGACGCCGCGCGGGCCGAGTTGCTGAAGCGCCTCGACGGCATCGCGCAGATCCTCGCGAAGACGGCCGCGCGCGACACGAGCCTCATCCAGTTGCTGGAGCCCGACGCCTCGATCTCCACGGTCGCGCAGCGCTTCCGCCGCGACTGGCTGCTCGAGTCCGGCGCCGAGCTGAGCCCCGACGAGCTCATCATCACGCGCGAGCCCGAGGCCAAGCCCGAGCTCGGCGAGAACCAGGTCATCCCGGCCTCGGTGCGGTCGCGCCTGCTCGCGAACCCCTTCCTCGCGCCCGACTTCTCCAAGCCGCCGGCACCCGTGGTGCCCGTGCGCCGCCTCGCCAACTGGGAGCTGCTCGGCCCGCTGTTCAAGTCGTTCGAGCTCGGCTCGGGCGGCCAGGCGGCCACGATGGAGCTGCCCGAGGCGCCCGCCGTCGACCGGCTGGCCCCCCGCGGCCTCGAGCTCATGAAGCACCAGGCGCGGTTCATCGAGTCCGCCCGGCTCGGTCACCGCACGTTCCTGCTCGCCGACGAGCCGGGCCTCGGCAAGACGGCGCAGTCCGTGCTCGCGGCATCCGTCGCCGACGCCTACCCGCTGCTCGCGGTCGTGCCGAACGTCGTGAAGATGAACTGGGCCCGCGAGGTCGAGCGGTGGACGCCGCACCGGCGAGCCACGGTCATCCACGGCGACGGCGACACCCTCGACGCCTTCGCCGACGTGGTGATCGTCAACTACGACGTGCTCGACCGGCACATGGCGTGGCTGTCGACCCTCGGCTTTCGCGGCATGGTCGTCGACGAGGCGCACTTCATCAAGAACCTGCAGTCGCAGCGCTCGCGCAACGTGCTCGCGCTCGCCGACCGCATCCGGCGCGCCGCTCCCGGCGGCGACCCGCTGCTGCTGGCCCTCACCGGCACGCCGCTCATCAACGACGTCGACGACTTCCGGGCCATCTGGCAGTTCCTCGGCTGGATCGAGGGCGACAAGCCCTCGCCGGCGCTGCTCGGCAAGCTCGAGGAGACCGGGCTGACCCCGGCCGATCACGGCTTCTACGTCGAGGCCCGCCGCACGGTGATCGACCTCGGCATCGTGCGCCGCCGCAAGGTCGACGTCGCGGCGGACCTGCCCGACAAGCGCATCGCCGACCTGCCGGTCGAGCTCGACGACGAGCTGGGCCGCTCGGTCCGGGCGGCCGAGCGCGAGCTCGGCAATCGCCTCGTGGGCCGCTTCCGAGCCCTCGTCGAGGCGCGCAACCTTCGCATCGGCGATCTGGACGACGACCAGCGCGACCAGTACATCCGCGCCGTCGCGAGCGCCGAGCTCGAGGAGTCGAAGTCGGCGAAGTCGGGCGAGAACGTCTTCACGATGGTGCGCCGCATCGGGCAGGCCAAGGCCGGCCTCGCGGCCGACTACGCGGCCCAGCTCGCCCGCTCGGTGGGCAAGGTCGTGTTCTTCGCGAAGCACATCGACGTCATGGACCAGGCCGAGGCGGCACTCGCCGCGCGCGAGCTGCGCACCGTGTCGCTGCGCGGCGACCAGACCGCGCTGCAGCGCCAGGCCGCGATCGACGCGTTCAACACGGATCCCGAGGTCGCCGTGGCGGTCTGCTCGCTCACGGCCGCCGGCGTCGGCGTCAACCTGCAGGCGGCGTCCAACGTGGTGCTCGCCGAGCTCAGCTGGACGGCCGCCGAGCAGACGCAGGCGATCGACCGCGTGCACCGCATCGGCCAGGACGAGCCGGTCACCGCGTGGCGCATCATCGCCGCGCACACGATCGACGCGCGCATCGCCGAGCTCATCGACTCGAAGCAGGGACTCGCGGCGCGAGCGCTCGACGGCAGCGACGTCGAGCCGGGCTCCGCGGATTCGGTGCAGCTCGACGCCCTGCAGCACCTGCTGCGTGCGGCCCTCGACGGCACGCTCTGACGCCACGGGCCGGGGTCCCGCACCGTTCGGGCGGGACCTGAGGAACCCTATAGACTGCCGCAGTCGATACGCCCCGACGCTGCGGCCCGGCAACACCACTGTTCGCTTCGAGCACCTTGGAGTCGTCCACACATGAAGATCGGGATCCTCACCAGCGGCGGCGACTGCCCCGGCCTGAACGCCGTGATCCGCGGCGCCGTGCTCAAGGGCGTCATCGCCCACGACACGGAGTTCGTCGGGTTCCGTGGGGGCTGGCGTGGTGTCGTCGAGGCCGACCTCATGGAGATCACGCGTCACGACGTGCGGGGCCTCGCGAAGCAGGGCGGCACGATCCTCGGCTCCAGCCGCACCAACCCGTTCGAGGGTGAGGGCGGCGGCCCCGAGAACATCCAGCGCATGCTCGACGAGCACGGCATCGACGCGATCGTCGCCATCGGCGGCGAGGGCACGCTCACGGCGGCACGCCGTCTCTACGACGAGGGCGGCATCAACGTCGTCGGCGTGCCCAAGACCATCGACAACGACCTCGCGGCCACCGACTACTCCTTCGGCTTCGACACCGCCGTGCAGATCGCGACCGAGGCGATCGACCGCCTCCGCACGACGGCCGACTCCCACGGCCGCTGCATGGTGCTCGAGGTCATGGGCCGCCACGTCGGCTGGATCGCGCTGCACTCCGGCATGGCGGGCGGCGCCCACGCCATCCTCATCCCCGAGCAGCCCCAGTCCATCGAGCAGATCTGCGAGTGGGTCGAGTCCGTGCGCCAGCGCGGGCGTGCGCCGCTCGTCGTCGTGGCCGAGGGCTTCAAGTTCGACGGCATGGAGGAGGCGCACTCGCACAAGGGCCTCGACGCCTTCAACCGCCCGCGCCTCGGCGGCATCGCCGAGCTCATCGCCCCGATGATCGAGGAGCGCACCGGCATCGAGTCGCGCGCGACCGTGCTCGGGCACATCCAGCGCGGCGGCGAGCCGACCGCCTACGACCGGGTGCTCGCGACCCGCCTCGGCATGGCCGCGGTCGACGCCGTCTACGAGCGCGCCTGGGGATCCATGGTCACCCTCCGCGGCACCGACATCGCGACGGTCTCCATCGCCGACGCCACGCACAGCCTCAACCGCGTTCCGCAGTCGCGCTACGACGAGGCGAAGATCCTCTTCGGCTGACGGATGCCGCTGCCCCAGGTCTGCGTCTGCTACCTCCTGCGCGAGCGGGCGGGCACGACCGAGGTGCTGCTCGGACGCAAGAAGCACGGCCTCGGCATGGGCAACTTCGTCGGCCTCGGCGGCAAGCTCGAGGCGGGGGAGTCCGCCGTCGAGGCCGCGGTGCGCGAGGTCTTCGAGGAGTCGGGCGTCGTCGTCGCGGCATCCGACCTCGAATCGCGGGGGCTCTTGACCTACCACTTCCCTCATCGGGAGGCGTGGAGCCAGGAGTCGAGCGTGTTCGTCTGCCGGGCGTGGACTGGGGAGCCGTCGGGTTCCGACGAACTCGATCCCGAGTGGTTCCCGGTCGACGCCGTGCCCTACGACGAGATGTGGGACGACGCGCGCCGGTGGCTGCCCGCGGTGCTCGCCGGCGGACGGGTGCGGCGCAGCTTCGTCTTCGGGGCCGACCTCGCCACCGTGGTGGAGGAGCCCGAATCGGTCGCGTAGTATCGACGGGGCACGGCGCTCGCCGCATCCGCAACCCACGGTCCCTGAACACTCGGTGAATCGCAGCACCGATCCAGAGAAAGACGCCGGTGGAACTCACCCTCCTCGTCGTGCTGGTCATCGTACTGGCCCTCTTCTTCGACTTCACGAACGGCTTCCACGACACCGCGAACGCGATGGCCACGCCCATCGCGACCGGTGCGCTGAAGCCGAAGGTCGCCGTCACCATCGCCGCCATCCTGAACCTGATCGGCGCCTTCCTCTCCACGGAGGTCGCGCGCACCATCTCGGGCGGCATCATCAAGGAGGGCGACGGCGGGGTCCTGATCACCCCCGAGCTGATCTTCGCCGGCCTCCTGGGTGCGATCGTCTGGAATATGATCACCTGGCTCCTCGGGCTGCCGTCGTCGTCGAGCCACGCGCTCTTCGGCGGACTCATCGGCGCCACCATCGTGGGCTTCGGCGTGTACGCGATCGACTTCAGCGTGGTGCTCTCGAAGGTCGTGCTGCCCGCGGTGCTCGCGCCGCTCACCGCCGGACTCATCGCATACACGGCCACGAAGCTCGCCTACGCGATCACCCGCCGCTACGACGGCAAGCCCGACGGCCGCGACGGATTCCGCTACGGACAGATCTTCTCGAGCTCACTCGTCGCACTGGCGCACGGCACCAACGACGCGCAGAAGACGATGGGCGTGATCACCCTCCTCCTCATCTCGGTCGGGCTGCAGCCCGTGGGCAGCGGCCCCGAGTTCTGGGTGATCTCGGTCTGCGCCGTCGCGATCGCGCTCGGCACCTACGTGGGCGGCTGGCGCATCATCAAGACCCTCGGCACGGGGCTCACCGAAATCAAGCCGGCGCAGGGCTTCGCCGCCGAGACCTCGACGGCGGCGACCATCCTGGCGTCCACCCACCTGGGCTTCGCCCTCTCGACGACGCAGGTCGCGTCGGGCTCGGTCATCGGGTCGGGCATGGGTCGCCGCGGCTCGAAGGTGCGCTGGGGCACCGCCGGCCGCATCGGCGTCGGGTGGCTCCTCACCCTTCCCTCGGCCGGAATCGTGGGCGCGCTCGCCGCGTTCGTCGCGACGTTCGGCGTGGTCGGCATCGTCATCGACACGATCGTCGGGGCTGCGGTCATCGCCGGGATCTTCCTGTGGTCGCGGCGGAACGAGGTCGACGCCTCGAACGTCGTGAGCGAGGTCGCCAGCTCGGGCCGCGCGGTGAAGATCAAGAACAACCCCAAGCCCAAGAAGAAGGTGGCGCCGTGATCGACTGGCTCGCGTTCCTCCTGGTGCTCGGCTCGGCGCTCCTCGCGACGGTCGTCGTCGTGAGCACCTACTCGCTCGGTCTCCGCCTCCTGACCGTGTCGGGTCGCACCCCGATCGTCACGCCGGCGGAGTTCACCGACGCGATCGCGGTCATCACCCCTGCCGAGGCGAAGGCCGCGGCGAAGAAGGCAGCCAAGGCCGCGAAGAAGAGCCCGCTCACCGAGGGGCAGAAGCGCGCGGCGCTCATCGGCGCCCGGGTGTGCTTCGTGGTGAGCGCGCTGGCCGTGGTCGTCGGCATCTACCTCATCGTGCCGGTGCTCCACGGGTTCCTCAACTGACGCAGAGGATCCCTCAGGTGTGCAGCGTCAGCCGATGCGCGGCTAGGGTCGTCGCGTGACGACTTCCACCGGTACCGACGTCCCGCCCGAGAGCCCGCGCTCGACGTCCGCCCTCGACCGCTTCTTCGAGATCACCGCACGCGGCTCGTCCGTGGGCGCCGAGGTGCGCGGCGGCCTCGTCACGTTCGTGACGATGGCCTACATCGTCATCCTGAACCCGATCATCCTGTCGAGCGCGACCGACGTGAATGGCGACCAGCTCGGGTTCGCCCAGGTCGCCGCGGTCACCGCCCTGACCGCCGGGGTCATGACGATCCTGTTCGGCGTGGTGGCGCGGCTGCCGTTCGCCTTCGCCGCGGGCCTCGGCATCAACTCGTTCCTCGCGGTGAGCGTCGTCGGCCAGGTCACCTGGCCCGAGGCCATGGGACTCGTGCTCATCAACGGCCTCATCATCGTGCTGCTCGCCGCGACCGGGCTGCGGCGGCTCATCTTCGACGCCGTGCCGCTGCAGCTGAAGATCGCCATCACCGTGGGCATCGGCCTGTTCATCGCCTTCATCGGGTTCGTCGACGCGGGATTCGTCACATCGACGGGTCTGTCGTCGCCGCCCGTCGGGCTGGGAGTCGGCGGCTCCATCGCCACCGTGCCGACGCTGGTGTTCGTCGTCACCCTCCTGCTCACGGGCATCCTCGTCGCGCGCAAGGTGCGCGGGGCGATCCTCATCGGCCTGCTGAGCGGCACGGTGCTGGCCCTCATCGCCGAGGCCATCTGGCACTTCGGCTCCAAGGTCGACAACGACGGCGGCTGGGGACTCTCGGTGCCCGCGCTGCCCGAGCAGTGGGTGAGCCTGCCCGACCTCTCGCTCGTCGGCCAGGTGAGCTTCGGCAGCTTCGAGCGGATCGGCGTGCTCGCCGCGCTCATGCTCGTCTTCACCCTGGTGTTCACGAACTTCTTCGACGCGATGGGCACGCTCACGGGCCTGTCCAAGGAGGCGGGCCTCGCCGACGAGCGCGGCGACTTCCCGCGCCTGCGCTCCGCGCTGATCGTCGAGGGCGTCGGCGCCGTCGCCGGCGGATTCACGTCGAGCTCGTCGAACACGGTGTTCATCGAGTCCGGTGCGGGCATCGGCGAGGGCGCGCGCACGGGCCTCGCGAACCTCGTGACCGGCGCACTGTTCCTGCTCGCGATGTTCTTCACGCCGCTGACCTCCATCGTGCCGTCGGAGGTCGCCGCCGCGGCGCTCGTCATCGTGGGCGCGCTGATGATGGCGCAGATCCGCGGCATCGACCTCGTCGACTTCTCGGTCCTGCTGCCCGTGTTCCTCACCATCACGGTGATGCCGCTCACCTACTCCATCGCCAACGGCATCGGGGCGGGCTTCATCAGCTGGGTGGTCATCCGCTCGTGCTCGGGCAAGGCCCGCGAGATCAGCCCGCTGCTCTGGATCGTCGCCGCCGGATTCCTCGTCTACTTCGTGCGGGGCCCGATCGAGACGCTGCTCGGCGGCTGATCCGGTCGCGCGGCCGGCGCGCCGTCGGTGCCCCGCACGCGGGCGATGCCGCGCATGAGGTGGTAGATGACGATGGCGGCGATCGTGCCGAGCGCGATGCCGTTGAACGACACCTCACCGAAGCTGAACGTGAAGTCGGCGATGCCGATGATGAGCGCCGTCGCGGCGGTGAACTGGTTCACCGGGCTCGTGAAGTCGACCCGGTTGTCGATCCAGATCTTCACGCCGATGATGCCGATCAGGCCGTAGAGCGCGGTGGTGATGCCGCCGAGCACGCCCGGCGGGATGGTGTTGATCACCGCCCCCACCTTGGGTGAGAGGCCGAGCAGCACGGCGAAGAGACCGGCGACCCAATAGGCCGCCGTCGAGTACACGCGCGTGGCGGCCATGACGCCGATGTTCTCTCCGTATGTCGTGGTGCCCGAGCCGCCGAAGAAGCCCGCGATCGTGGTGGCGAGCCCGTCGGAGAACAGCGCGCGTCCGGTGGATGCGTTGATCGACGCATCCGTCATCTGCGCGACGCCCTTGATGTGGCCCACGTTCTCCGCGATGAGCACGAGCACCACGGGCAGGAACGCCGGCAGCATGCCCCAGACGGCGCTGTCGGCGAACGGGTTCGCCGGGAGGTGGAACTGCGGCAGGCCCACCCACGCGGCATCCGCCACCGCGCCGAAGTCGACCTCGCCCTGCACGACCGCGGCGACGTAGCCGATCACGACGCCGAGCAGGATCGACATGCGCCCGAGGATGCCGCGGAAGGCGACGCTCGCGACGATGACCGCGGTGAGCGTGATCAGGGCCGTGAGCGGCGCCTGCTCGAAGTTCGACTTCGCCACCGGCGCGAGGTTGAACCCGATCAGTGCGACGATGGCACCCGCGACGACCGGTGGCATGAGCGCGTCGATCCAGCCGGTGCCGCCCCACTGCACGATCAGGCCGACGAGGGCGAGCAGGATGCCCACGACGACGATGCCGAACAGGGCCGCGCCCATGGGGTCGTCGACGTCGGCGGCCATCGCCGCGAGGATCGGCGCGATGAACGCGAAGGAGGATCCCAGGTAGCTCGGCACCCGATTGCGCGTGATGACGAGGAACAGGATCGTGCCGACCCCCGAGAAGAACAGGGTCGTCGCGGGTGGGAAGCCCGTGAGGATGGGCACGAGGAAGGTCGCGCCGAACATCGCGACGACGTGCTGGGCGCCGAGGCCGATGGTGCGCGGCCAGCTCAGCCGCTCGCCGGGCGCGACGACCTCGCCGGGCGCGACGTGGGCTCCGTCGCCGTGGACGGTCCAGGGCAGGTGCATGCTGCTCCGATCGTGAGGGGCCGAATCCCTGCGATCGTATCCGTCGGGGAGGGCGCCACCCGAGCGTGGTCGGGCGTGCCGCCGCGCGATCGGGGGGATAGCCCCATGTCGCCGGCCATGCGGCATCCGTAGCGTCGAAGCACACCCCACGAACAGGAGAACATGACCATGACCACCGCAACGCCCACCTCGCAGCCGCAGGCGCCGTTCGGCGAGCCGAACCCCTCCGCGCCGGGAGCCGCGCCCACGGCGGAGTCGCGCGGGTTCAGCATCGCCAGCCTCGTGCTCGGCCTCGTCTCGATCGTCGCGAGCTCGACCTTCTTCGTGCCGGTCGCCGGCCTCGTGCTCGGCGTCATGGCCCTGCAGCGCGAGCCGCAGTCGCGCACGATGGCGATCTGGGGCATCGTCCTCAACGGCGTCATGCTCGCCGGCACGGTGCTCTTCACCATCGGCGCGCTGGTCTTCGGCCTTGCGATGCTGCCGTTCGCGTTCCTCTGATCGCACGCTCGCGTCGCACGTCCAGGACGGGCCGCTCCCCACGCGGGGGCGGCCCGTTCGTCGCGTCCCGGCCCACCGGGCACCGACCCGGCACCGACCGGGCGCCGAGCGGGGGCCGGCGGCCCTGCCGTCCACGACGGTCGGCGGTAGGCTCGGAGACGAGTACCAGCGCGGCGACCCCGCGTGCACACCCAGCGCGGCGATCCCGCGCGTACGAGGCAATGGAGCCCAACCGTGTCGATGACCCGACCCGACCACCTGCCCGACCACCTGATTGCGGAGGAGGAGCACGTGAAGCTCCCCGTCGACCCCGGCACCGCGACCCGGGTGGAGACCGACTCGCTCGGCACCGTGGAGGTGCCCGCCGACGCCTACTGGGGCGTGCACACGATGCGAGCGCTCGAGAACTTCCCGATCTCGAAGCGACCCATCTCCGTCTACCCCGAACTGATCCGGGCGCTCGCCTCAGTCAAGCAGGCCGCTGCGCGCGCCAATCGCGAGGTCGGCGTGCTGAGCGACACGAAGGCCGCCTTCATCGACCAGGCCTGCCAGCGCATCATCGACGGCGACTTCCACGACCAGTTCGTCGTCGGCGTCATCCAGGGCGGCGCCGGCACGTCGACGAACATGAACGCGAACGAGGTCATCACGAACGTCGCGCTCGAGCTCGCCGGCTACGACAAGGGCCGCTACGACATCCTCCATCCCATCGACGACGTGAACCGCAGCCAGTCGACGAACGACACCTACCCGACCGCGCTGAAGATCGCGCTGGCCTTCTCCCTGGCGACGCTCCTCACCGAGCTCGAGCTGCTGCGGCAGTCGTTCCTGCGCAAGGCCGACGAGTTCCACGAGGTCCTCAAGGTCGGTCGCACGCAGCTGCAGGATGCCGTGCCGATGACGCTCGGGCAGGAGTTCCACGGGTTCGCCACGACGCTCGGCGAGGATCACGCCCGGCTCACCGAGACCATCTGGCTGCTCTCGGAGATCAACCTGGGCGCCACGGCCATCGGCACGGGCATCACCGCCGACCCGGGGTACGGGGCGGCCGCGGTGCGCCACCTCAACGCGATCACCGGGCTCAGCCTCGAGTCGGCGCCCGACCTCATCGAGTCGACCAGCGACGCGGGCGCGTTCATGTCGTTCTCGGGCTCGCTGAAGCGCAGCGCCATCAAGCTCTCGAAGATCTGCAACGACCTGCGGCTGCTGTCGTCCGGTCCGCAGGCCGGGTTCGGCGAGATCAACCTGCCGCCGCGGCAGGCGGGCTCGAGCATCATGCCCGGCAAGGTGAACCCCGTCATCCCCGAGGCCGTGAGCCAGGTCGCCTATGCGATCGCGGGCACGGACGTCACGGTGACCATGGCGGCCGAGGCGGGACAGTTGCAGCTCAACGCGTTCGAGCCGGTCATCGCGCACTCGCTGCTGCAGTCGATCACCTGGATGCGCCAGGCGTGCTGGACGCTGCGGGTGAACTGCGTCGACGGCATCACCGCGAACGTCGAACGACTCGGCGCCATGGTGGCCTCGAGCGTCGGCGTCATCACGGCCCTCATCCCGTTCATCGGCTACGGTGCGGCCTCGACGCTCGCGAAGGAGGCGCTCGCCACCGGTCGTCCGGTCGCCGACCTCGTGGTCGAGGCGGGCCTCATGACGCGTCAGGACGTCGAGCGCCAGCTGGCGCCGTCGCGTCTCTCGGGCATCCACCCGGTCACGAGCGCGATTCCGGTGATCGACCTGCAGGGCGAACCGCACGAGTGAGCCGTCCGGCATCCGGCGCACGCGTATCGCACGCCGGATGCCGCGTGCGCCTCGTGCTCGCGCCCGGGCTCGTCGCCCCGGGCAGGCGACGACCTCAGATGACGCGGCAGTGCGTGGTGAGGGAGCCGATGCCCTCCACCGACACGGTGACGGTCGACCCGTCGCGGAGGAACACCTGCGGATTGCGCGAGTAGCCGGCGCCGCCAGGGCTGCCCGTGGAGATGAGCGTGCCCGCGGGGATCGTCGCCGAGCGGGAGAGGTACGAGATGATCTCGGCCACGCCGCGCACCATCTCGTTCGTCGAGGCGTCCTGCAGGATCCGGCCGTCGAGGTTCGTCGTGAGCCAGAGGTCCTGGGGGTCGGGGATCTCGTCGGCGGTCACGACGACCGGCCCCGTCGGGGTGAAGCCGTCGAACGACTTGCACCGCGACCACTGGGCCTCACTGAACTGCAGGTCCCGCGCCGTGATGTCGTTGACGACGGTGTAGCCCCACACGTAGTCGAGGGCGTCGCGCACGTGCACGCCACGGGCGGGCCGGCCGATGATGACGCCGAGCTCCGCCTCGTAGTCGACCTGCGAGGTGAGGTCCTCGGGCCAGGTGGTGGTGCCGCCGTGGCCGGCGAGGGAGTTGGGCCAGAGCGAGAAGATCGTCATCGCGGTCTCGGAGCGGAGCTTCAGCTCCGACGCGTGGGCGGCGTAGTTCGCGCCGATGGCGATGACCTGGGCGGGCCGCAGCACCGCCGAGGAGTGCCGCAGCTCGGAGACGGGCGCGAGTTCGGCGCCGGCGGCGAGCGACGCGTCGACCACGGTGCGCACCTCGTCGAGCCCCTCGGGGCCGCGTTCGATGAGATCCTGCAGGTCGCGCGGCGCGCATTCCATGACTTCGTCGAGGAAGAGCGCCGACTCCGCCACCACCGCCGCGAGCCGAGGGGTCGTCTGGCCTTCGACTCTGAGGTGCGCGAATCTCACCTGTCTAGGCTATCGGCCGCCGGGCTCGCTCGTCTGTGCACGGCGTACAACGAAGGCCGGTGCGAGCGACGCGATGTCGACAAGCATGACTACGCGGCGCGCCAGAGGTGCATCGACGCGTAGCTCCGCCACGGCGCCCACCGCGCGCCCTCGGCCGCGAGGCGGGACGCGTCTCGGGGCAGGCCGAGCGCGACGGCACCGTTGCGCAGGGCGAGGTCGCCCGTGAGCAGCACGTCGGGCGCACGCGTGACGCGCATCGCCACGTAGCCCGCCGTCCACGGCCCGATGCCCGGCACCGAGAGGAGGTCGCGGGCCAGCTCGTCGCGCTCACGCTCGGGGGCCACGACCAGGTCGCCCGCATCGAGCCGACGTGCCACGTCGACGATCGTGCGGATGCGCGCAGCCGGCCCGCGCAGCACCCGTTCGCCCTGGGCGGCGATGGCTCCCGCCGTCGGGAAGAGCAGCGTGGGCCCGTCGCCCGCCTGGCCGCCACTTCCGCCACCGCCGATGCGATCGCCGAGTTCGGCGGCGAGCCGCGCGAGCGCCGTGCGCGCCGCCTTCACCGAGACCTGCTGCCCGATGAGCGCGCGGAAGACGAGCTCGTGGGGGTCGAGGCATCCGGGCACCCTGATGCCGGGCACGGCGGCGACGGATGCCGCGAGCCGCGGATCGGCCGACAGGGCGGCGTCGATCGCCACGGCATCGGCATCGAGGTCGAAGAGCCGGCGCACGCGGGCGACGAGCGGGGGGAGGTCGGCGAGCGTGGCGAGTCGCGCGTGGACGTCGATGGCGGGGCTGCCCGCATCGCCTGCGGCCTCCAACCGCACGAGCGCCGCACCGCCCGGCAGTCGGAGCGTGCGCCGGTACCGCAGCGGCCCGGCCTCTTCGACGCCGTCGAGGGCGCGCGCGCCGAGCCACGCGAACACCCCCGCGACGTCGAAGGGTGCCCTGGCCGGGAGCCGCAGGTGCACGACGCCGGCGTGGGCGTCGCCCGCGACCGCGTCGTCGTCGGCGTCGACCGCCGCGACCGTCGCTCGATCGCGGAGCCGTGCCGCCGCGCGCAGCTCGAGCGGGCTGCGCTCGTAGACCGCGCGGATGGTGTCGTTGAACTGCCGGATGCTGCCGAAGCCCGCCGCGAACGCGACATCGGCGACCGGCAGCGCCGTCGAGTTGAGCAGCGCGCGCGCCGTCTGCGCGCGGTGGGCCCGCGACAGCGCGAGCGGGCCCGCTCCGAGCTCGGCGGTGAGCACCCTGGTGAGGTGGCGCGGCGTGTAGCCGAGGCGGGCCGCGAGGCCCGGCACGCCCTCCCGCTCGACGATGCCGTCGGCGATGAGCCGCATGGCACGCGCCGCGAGGTCGTCGCGGAGGTCCCACTCGGGTGACCCGGGCACCGCATCGGGCAGGCACCGCTTGCAGGCGCGCAGCCCGGCTTCGTGCGCGGCGGCGGCGGTGAGGTAGAAGCTCACGTTCGACGGCTTCGGCGCGACGGCCGGGCAGCTCGGGCGGCAGTAGATGCCGGTGGAGTGCACGCCGGTGATGAACTGGCCGTCGAACCGTGCGTCGCGGGCCTGCATCGCCCGGTAGCGCTCGGCGAACACCGGGTCGGCGAGCGGGTCGGCGGCGCGTCCGACGGTGCGGGCCGGGCTCGGGATCGTGGCGGGATGGGGCGTCATGCGTCAAGCCTCGCACGCACGACCGACATCGACCGGCGGGAATCGGACATGGCCGCGTCGCCGGCCACCCGGCCGTTGAGGCTAGCGTGGAGGGATGCCCCAGGACCTGCTCGACCGCCTCCGGGACGCCCTCGGGGCATCCGTCACCACCGACCCCGCCGCCCTCGACGCGAGCCGGGAGGATCGTTCCGGATGGCGCAGCGCGAGCCGGCCGCTCGCCGTCGTGCACGCGGCATCCGTCGGCGAGGTGCAGGCCGTGCTGCGCCTCGCCCACGAGACCCGCACGCCGGTCGTGCCGCGCGGCGCCGGCACGGGCCTGGCAGGCGGCGCGATCGCGAGCCCCGGCGCGATCGTGCTCGACGTCTCGCGGATGAACCGCATCCTCGAGGTCTCCGAGGCCGACGAGCTCGCCGTCGTCGAACCGGGCGTGCTCAACGGCGACCTCAACGACGCGCTCGCGCCGCTCGGCCTCTGGTTCGCGCCCGATCCGGCGAGCCGGGCCATCTCGTCGATCGGCGGCAACATCGCCACGAACGCCGGCGGCCTGCTCTGCGCGAAGTACGGCGTGACCCGGGAGGCGGTGCTGGGACTGGCCGTCGTGCTCGCCGACGGCCGGGTGCTGCGCACGGGACATCGCACCGTGAAGGGCGTCACCGGCTACGACCTGACGGCGCTCCTCACCGGGTCCGAGGGCACCCTCGGCGTCATCGTCGAGGCGACGGTGCGGCTGCGTCCCATCGTGCCGGGCGAGGTCGTCACCGTCGCCGCGGCGTTCCCGGGCGTCGAGGCCGCCGCCGCGGCATCCGCTGCCGTCACGGCCGCCCGCATCCGCCCGGCGGTGCTCGAGCTCATCGACGCCGCCGCGCTCGCCCGCATCGCCGCACACCTCGGCGACGCGGCGCTCGCCGGCACGCCGCTCGAGCAGACGGAGATCGGCGAGGCGTTCCTGCTCGCGCAGAGCGACGACGGCGGCTCCGCCGAGGAGGCCGCACGCATCGCCGACGCGTTCGCCGCCGCGGGCGGGCGGGTCTCGGTGTCGACGGATGCCGCGACGGGCGAGCGCCTGCTCGACATCCGCCGCGCGATGCACCCCGCGCTCGCCGCCTCGGGCAACGTGCTCATCGAGGACGTGGCGGTGCCGCGTTCGCGCCTGCCCGAGATGTTCCGCGCCATCGAGGAGATCGGCGCGCGGTACGGCATCGAGATCCCCACGATCGCGCACGCGGGCGATGGCAACCTGCACCCGAACTTCGTGTTCACGGGCGACGAGGTGCCGTCGGATGTCTGGGCCGCGGCCGACGACCTGTTCCGCGCCGCGGTGGCCCTCGGTGGCACCCTCACGGGCGAGCACGGGGTGGGCATCCTCAAGCGCCGATGGCTCGCCGACGAACTCGGCGACGACTCGTTCGGCCTGCAGCGCGGGATCAAGGAACTCTTCGACCCGACCGGCATCCTGAACCCGGGCGTGATGTTCGCGGCATCCGACGACTGAGCCCGTTCGCCGCAACCCCGCGCGAGCCCTTGGCAACCCGCTGCACCGAGGTGCGCGGGGTCGATAGGCTGCGCGGATGACCAGCGCCCCGCCGCCCGAGCTGAACCCGACGCCCGCCGCACCGCTCTGGTCGGCGCCGCCGCCGCGCGGGCGGCGGGGTGGCACGGTGTTCGCGGTGATCGGGATCGTGCTCGCCGGACTGGTCGGACTGCTCGTCCTCGCATATCTCGGCCTCGCCCTCGGCGTGTCGACACTCGTCATCGGCACGTTGCTCGCGCTCGTGCCGCTGGGGGTCGTGCTGCTCGCGGTGCGCTGGATCGACCGCTGGGAGCCCGAGCCGCGGTGGGCGCTGTGGTTCGCGTTCCTGTGGGGCGCGGCGGTCGCGGTCGCGATCGCGCTCGTCGTCGACCTCGGCGTGCAGCTCGCGATGGCGTTCGCGCAGCCGGGCGGCAGTCCCGACGAGGCCCTGCAGGCGGTCGTGCAGGCGCCGCTCGTGGAGGAGCTCGCCAAGGGCCTGGGCGTGCTGCTCATCTTCGCGTTCTCGCGGTCGCATTTCGACGGCCCGGTCGACGGCCTCGTCTACGCCGCCACGGCGGCCGCGGGGTTCGCGTTCACCGAGAACATCCTCTACTTCGGGCAGGCGCTCGCCGAGGGCGGTGCGAGCGAGCTCGGTGCCACGTTCGTGCTGCGGGGCATCTTCTCGCCCTTCGCGCACGTGCTGTTCACCGCGTGCATCGGCATCGCGATCGGCATCGGCGCGAGTCGTGGGGGCGGCCCCGGCGTGATCGGATGGTTCCTGCTCGGCCTCACGGGAGCGGTGCTGCTGCACGCGCTGTGGAACGGCTCGCTCGCCTTCGCCGACGACGCGATCGGCCTGTACTTCACCGTGCAGGTGCCGATCTTCGTCGGTGCGCTGCTGGTGACGGTGTACCTGCGCCGCCAGGAGGCGCGCATCACCCGCACACGGCTCGCCGAGTACGGCGCGGCCGGCTGGTTCAGCCCCGCGGAGGTCGAGATGCTCGCCACGCCCGCCGGACGTCGGCAGGCGAAGGCGTGGGCGAGGGCGCAGACCCCGCCGCGCACTGCGCTGATGCGCCGCCTCATCAGGGACGCCACGCACCTCGCCTTCACCAGGCAGCGGATGGTGACCGCCCGCGACGGGCGCCGGGGCGCCGTCGACGAGCATGCGCTGCTGGAGGCGGTGGCCGCCGACCGCGCCGCGCTGCTGCGCTGATCTTCTGCGGAGGGGGCGCCGGCGGAGCGCGGCCCCCGCACAAGGAAACTCGCCGCCCTGTGGTGTGGCACTGCCGACATCTCTACGGGGCGACGAGTTCTCGGATTCCAGAGTGCGTGATGTTCGCAGTCAGCGCAAGAGGGGGGTGGACGGTTGTCCATGCCCGTCGCGTCCGTTTGGATGGGAGCCATGACTGACACGAACAGCAAGCCCGAGATCGACGCCCCCGAGGGTCCGGCCCCCGTCGAACTCGTCATCGAGGACATCGTGGTGGGCGACGGCGCGGAGGCGACCCCGGGCTCCACCGTCGACGTGCACTACCTCGGCGTGGAGTACGAGACCGGTGAGGAGTTCGACTCATCGTGGAGCCGCAGCCAGTCGATCAACTTCCCGCTGCAGGCGCTCATCGCCGGGTGGCAGGAGGGGATCCCGGGCATGAAGGTCGGCGGTCGCCGCAAGCTGACCGTGCCGCCGCAGAAGGCCTACGGTCCGGCCGGCGGAGGGCACCAGCTCTCGGGCAAGACCCTGATCTTCGTGATCGACCTCCTCGGCGTCAGCTGAGCCGAGCGATCCCGTACGACGAAGGCCGGTGGGCACGAGCCCGCCGGCCTTCGTCGTCTCTCGCGGCTCAGGGGCTCATCGCGCTCGGGGCGGTGCGGGCCGTTCGGTGGGCGCCGGTCGGCCCTCGCCGCTCGAGCCGCGCGCCGGCTCGGTGACCTGCTGCACCCGGTCGACGAGCTCGCGCCAGGGACCGGTGAGTTGGCGTTCCGCCAGCGTCGCCTCGTGCGGCTCGCACCGGATGCGATAGACGTACCGGTCGGGCTCGGGCGGCACGGGGGGAGGCTGGCTCCACGGGATCTCCTCGATGAGGAGGTACCACCGGTCGGCATCGGGCTGCTCGTCGACGCGCACCTCCCACGTGAGTCGAAGGCCCGCCAGGCCGCCCGTTCGGGACACGATGACGTCCATGCCCGCGATGGTACTCCCGCGATGCGAGGGCCGCTGGGGCGGACCCGCAGGACCTGCAGCAGATGCGGCGGCATGGTGCCGGTTCAGGCGGCCGCCGGCACCGTCTCGATGCCCACCGCAGCCCAGCCGCCCTGCACCGCCCGGGTCTCGCGGGACGCGCGGCCGTAGCGTTCGGTCGCAGCGCGCACCGTCTCGTTCGCGAAGGTCTGGAAGTCGGTGTCGGGCTGCAGCCGGCCGGACGTGAGCACGTCGTACCAGACCCGCCCCACGGTCTCCCACGCGAACCCGCCGAGCTCGATGGCCGCGAGCGCGAAGGCCCGGTTGGGGATGCCCGAGTTCAGGTGCACCCCGCCGTTGTCATCGTCGGTCTCGATGTAGCGGTCGAAGTGGTCGGGCTGCGGGTCCTTGCCGAGCACGTCGTCATCGTAGGCGGTGCCGGGCGCCTTCATCGAGCGGATGGCGCGCCCTTCGACCGCCTCGGTGAAGACCCCCTCGCCGATGAGCCAGGTCGCCGACGCGGCATCCTGACCCATGGCGTACTGCTCCACGAGCGCGCCGAACACGTCGGAGACGTGCTCGTTGAGGGCGCCCGACTGGCCCTGGTAGCGAAGCCGCGCGGTGCGCTCCGTGACGCCGTGCGCGAGCTCGTGGCCGATCACGCTGATCGACTGGGTGAAGCCGCGGAACACCTCGCCGTCGCCGTCGCCGAACACCATGCGCTCGCCGTCCCAGAAGGCGTTGTCGTAGCGGTCGCCGTAGTGCACGGTGGCCTCGAGGGGCAGGCCCGCGTCGTCGATCGAGTCGCGCGCGAACACCCGGGCGAACATCTCGAACGTGTCGCCGAGGCCGTCGTAGGCCTGGTCGACCGCGGGGTCGCCGCTCGCGGGCTGGCCCTCGCGGCGCACGAGGCGGCCGGGCAGCTTGTCGTCGCCCTGCGCGTCGGAGATGCGGCGGTCGGGCTGCGGCGCCGTGCCGGGAGCCGCAGCGGGTCGCTCGTCGCGCGCCGGGTGCTCGGGTGCGATGAACGAGGGCAGTTCGCCGCTGCCCCGCCATTCGCGCACGGGCGCGTCGCGGAGGAGCGAGCGGCGGGCGGCGTCGGCGGCCGCGTCGAAGCGCGGGTCGTCGAGGTTCGCGATGCGCGCGAGGAGGTAGGGCGGCACGATCGCCGCGTGCGGCGTCGGATGAGGGTAGGGCCGGGGCATCCGCGTCATGCACCGATCGTGACACGTCCTCCCGACACCGGGGGAGACCCGCGCCGGGCGCGCCGTCGCACGGCGTCACGATCCGCGGCGACTTGCCGCGCCGCGTCGCGACGGCGAAGCTGGGAGGGTGTCCACCGCCCTCGTCGCGCCGCCCGAGGTGCGCACGCACCCCATCGCATTGCTCCCCGCCGTGCTCGTCTGCGGCGCCGCGGTGCTCCTCTTCGGGTTCCAGTTGCGGCTGGCGGGCTACGCGGTGCTCGTACTTGGCCTCGGCGTGGCGTGGCTGGTCGACCGGTCGGGCCGCACCACCCGGCTGCTGCCCGACCTCGCCCTCATCGCGGTCGGCCAGGTCATCATCTCCACCATGTCGCTCGAAGCCGACATCAGCTACCCGAACATGGTCCGCTTCACGGTCGTGCTCGGCAGCGCGGTGGCGGTGCCGTACCTGATCTCCCGGTTCGTCTACCGCGACCGGGTCATCCGCTTCCCGTGGCGCACGGGCCAGCGGTGGACGCGGGTGCAGTGGGCGTACCTGCTGCTCGTGCTCTTCCTCGGCTGGGCGATCCTGCCGTTCTACTTCATCACCTCGGGCGTCTACACGAACTGGCCGACGGTCACCGCCCCCGACGAGATCGCGCGCCTGTTCGTCGGCGTGAACGCGGTGGGCACGTGGGACGAGCTGTTCTTCATCTGCACCGTGTTCGCGCTGCTGCGCCGGCACTTCCCGACCTGGCAGGCCAACCTGCTGCAGTCGATCGTCTTCGTCTCGTTCCTGTGGGAGCTCGGCTACCAGTCCTGGGGGCCGCTGCTCACCATCCCGTTCGCGCTGCTGCAGGGCTACACGTTCAAGCTCACGAAGTCGCTCACCTACGTGCTCGTCGTGCACCTGCTCTTCGACGCGATCGTGTTCGCGGTGATCGTCTACGCGCACAACGGCTGGCCGGCGATCTTCCTGCTGGCGCCCTAGACGACGGCTCGCCGCGGCCCCCGCATGCTGCGCACCGACAGTGCAGCGAGGGCGATCGCGGCTGCCGCGGTGGCCGCGCAGAGCGCCCACTCGAGCGCGCCCGGCCGTGCCGGCGGTGCCTCGAACACCGCACCGGGATCGCTGCGGTAGACCGTCGCGGTGGCGCCGACGGCGAGATCGTCGCTCTGCAGGTCGGCGCGAACCTCGTCGGGCAGTTCAACGGTCACGATGCGGACCGACTCGATGCTGCTGCCCCGTCGGTCGGCGACCAGCCGATCCTCGGAGTGCTCGCCGACGACCGTCACCTCGATCGGCGCATACGACGTGAACGCACGGCTGGAGGTCTCGAAGATCATCCCCACGGCGCACACGGCGAGGACGACCGCGGACAGCGCGAGCACGAGGGCGGTGAGCGCCGGCGGCGGGTCTCCCGTGCGCTGGGCTCTCGGACGGCGAGCGGCGGCCGACCGTGCGCTACTTGAGCTGTCCGCGGATCTCGCCTCCGGGGTTGTTCGCGTCGTGGACGTTGACGTAGTACGCGCTCGGGTCCGCCTCGATCGCCGCGAGCAGATCGGCCGAGGCGGTGGTGCACGCCGCGACCTCGAAGTCGGTCGCCATCGGCACGGCGAGCGGGATCACGACCGGGCCGGGAGCGTTGCGCACCCCGACGTGGACGTGGGCGGCCGTGGCCGGCGCCGACAGGCCGCTCACCTCGAGCGTGTAGCAGAACTGCGTGCCGTCGATGTCGTAGCTGAACGAGCCGTGGGCGCCGAACGTGGTCGGCTTCGGCGACTCCTGGCCTCCGGTCAGCGGGATGGCGGGCGCAGCCTGGGCTGCGCCGGCACCCGCGAGCGTGAGTGCGGCGGCCGCCAGCGTGAGCGCGGCGATCCGGGCGGGCATCTTCGCGAGCATGATGATCCCTCACTTTCGGGTTGGACCGCACGCTACGCCGGCGATCGGGGGGTCGCAAGGGCTCACCCGATGCGGCGGGCGGATGCCGCTGCGGAGTGCGTGCAGCGCGGCATCCGCTCGTCTCAGGTCTCGACGGATGCCCCGTGATCGGCGAGCCATCCCAACAGCACGGCGACGTGATTGACCTGTTCGTCGCGCGCGGCATAGAGGAGCGTGACCCGGTCGTGTGCGCGCCCCGTCTCGAGCAGCGCCTGCGCGGCCGAGTCGGCGTCGAGCTCATCGCGGTAGCGGGCGGCGAACTCGTCGAACCGCTCGCGGTGGTGATGCCATTCGGTGCGCAGTTCGGGAGAGGGGGCGGCGTCCTTCGCCCACTCATCGAGCTCGGCGCGCTCCTTCTTCACCCCGCGGGGCCAGAGCCGGTCGACGAGCACGCGATAGCCGTCGGATGCCGCGGCCGGCTCGTACACGCGCTTCATCACGAACGCCATGGCGCCAGTCTGCTCCGCGCTCGACGGTGCGGCAACGACGAAGGCCCGTCAGGCGGCCGTCGCCCCGGCGATGGCGGGCGATGCGGTGGAGCGTTCGCCGTCCAGCGCACGCTCCGCGACGATCTGCTGCACCGCCGCGCGACCCGCCCGGTTCGCGCCCACGGTCGACTGCGATGGGCCGTAGCCGATGAGGAAGAGGCGCGGCTCGTCGAGCGAGCGGGTGTCGGCGACGCGGAACCCGCCCTCGCGGGTCCGCAGCCGCAACGGTGCGAGGTGGTCGAGCGCCGGGCGGAAACCGGTCGCCCAGAGGATCACGTCGGCGGCGATGAAGGAGCCGTCGGGCATGCGCACGCCGTGCTCCTCGGCTGCGGCGAACATCGGATGCCGCACGAGCACGCCGCGCGCCTCGGCGGCCCGCGCCCACGGCGTCCAGTGCATGCCGGTGACCGCGATCACGCTGCCGGGCGGCAGGCCCTGGCGCACCCGGGCCTCGACCCCGGCGATCGCGGCGCTGCGGGCGGCGAGGTCGAAGTCGTCCTCGACCCACTGCGGTTCCCGGCGCGTCATCCACACCGTCTCCGCGACGTGTGAGATCTCGTCGAGCAGTTGCACCGCCGAGACGCCCGCGCCGACGACGATCACGCGCTGCCCGGCGAACTCGTCGGCCGAGACGTAGTCGGCGACGTGCAGCTGGCGCCCGCGGAACCGATCGAGCCCCGGGTAGAAGGGGCGGAACGGGCGGGTCCACGTGCCCGTGGCGTTGATGACGTGACGCGCGGCCCAGTCGTCCCGGTCGGTCTCGACGAGCAGGCGGCCGTGCGGGTCGTCGTCGGCACGGCGCACCGCCGTCACCCGCACCGGGCGCTGCACCGCGAGGTCGAAGCGCCGCTCGTACTCGGCGAAGTACGGCGGCAGCGCCTCACGGCTCGCCATCGCGGGGTCGGCGGGGGGCACGGGGAATCCCGGCAGCTCGTGGATGCCGTTCACGGTCGCCATCCGCAGCGACGGCCAGCGGTGTTGCCACGCCCCACCGGGCGCGGGATTGGCGTCGAGCACGACGAAGGTCTGCGCCGCGAGGGCGTCGCGCACGACCGGCACGAAGCCGCGACGCTGCAGGTGGTAGGCGGCCGAGAGTCCGGCCTGCCCGGCGCCGATGACGGCGACGTCCACCTCGATTGCGCTCACGCCCATGCCAACCCCGCTGGGAGACCACGTATTCCGGCCCGCGGCGGCGCGACTGCGGCGTGGATAGGCTCGCCGCATGCGCGCGATCCGCTACGAACGGTACGGCGGTCCCGACCGCCTACGCGAGGTCGACCTGCCGACACCCGTGCCGGGTCCCGACGAGGTGCTGGTGCGCGTGCGGGCCGCGTCGGTCAACTCCTGGGACTGGGACCTGCTGCACGGCAGGCCGCTGATCACCCGCCTCGGCGGCGGCGTGCGCCGGCCCGTGCATCCGGTGCTCGGGGCCGACGTGGCCGGCGACGTGGTGGCGGTCGGTGCCGGTGCCACGAGCGTCGCGGTCGGCGACCGGGTGCACGGCGACCTGTCCGGCGCCCGCTGGGGCGGCTTCGCCGAGTTCGTGGCCGCGCCGGCGACGGCCCTCCGGCGCATCCCCGACGGGATCGGCTTCGTCGACGCGGCCGTGCTGCCGCAGGCCGGCGGTCTCGCCCTCCAGGGCCTGCGGCTGGCGGGCGTGGCGGCCGGCGATCGGG
The DNA here is from genome assembly GCF_031456545.1 of Agromyces sp. 3263. Classification (NCBI taxonomy): domain Bacteria; kingdom Bacillati; phylum Actinomycetota; class Actinomycetes; order Micrococcales; family Microbacteriaceae; genus Agromyces; species Agromyces sp. 3263. The sequence goes on along the minus strand of NZ_JAVDUV010000001.1, from coordinate 103,994 downwards.
TGCTCGTGAACGGCGCGGGGGGCGGAACGGGGACGCTCGTCGTGCAGCTCGCACGCCGCGCGGGCGCCGAGGTCACCGCGGTCGACCGCGCCGGAAAGCTCGACCTGCTGCGACGGCTGGGCGCGACTCGTGCCATCGACCTCACGGATGCCGCGGCGGGCCGCCCGATCGACGGGGGCTACGACGTGATCATCGACCTGGTGGCGCACCGGAGCCTGCGCGAGTACCGCCGCATGCTCGCGGACGGCGGGCGCCTGGTGATCATCGGCGGTCGCATGCGCACGATCCTCGCGGCGTTCGCGTTCGGCCGCCTCGGCCGGCGCGACGATCGTGCGTACCGCGTGCTCGCCGCACGTCCCAACGACGGCCTCGAGGAGCTCGACGCCATGGTCGCGGCCGGAGCGGTGCATCCGGTCATCGACGCGGTGCTGCCGCTCGCCTCGACGCCGGAGGCGCTCGCCCGCATCGGGGCGGGCGACGTGCTCGGCAAGCTCGTCATCGACCCGACGCGCTGAGGCGCCGGCTCAGGGTGTGGGACGCTTGCGCAGGCCGAGCACCACGAGCACGATGCCGACGATCGCGATGATCGGTCCGAGCACCGCCCACAGGGTCGAGCCCGACATGGCGCTGCCACCGACCACGCCGAGGCCCTGCAGTGTGAACAGCAGGCCGAGCAGCGCGACGACGACGCCGACGATGATGAGGACGGGCTTGCTCATGTGGACTCCTTCGTGCGGCGGGGGAGCGGGTCGCCCGCGTGGGCGGCCACGCGGCATCCGCTCTGGTAGACTCCTGAGGTTGCCGTGAAATCGGCCGCGCATCAAGAGAGCCCAGGCATTCGGCCCCGGGCAGCGCGCAACAAGGAGAAAGGGGATCCCATCTATGGCACTTGAAGCTGATGTCAAGAAGGCGATCATCGAAGAGTACGCGACGCACCCCGGTGACACTGGATCCCCCGAGGTCCAGATCGCGCTCCTCACGAAGCGAATCAAGGACCTCACGGAGCACCTGAAGGAGCACAAGCACGACCACCACTCGCGTCGTGGCCTGCTCCTCCTCGTCGGTCAGCGTCGTCGTCTGCTCGGCTACCTTGCCGATGTGGACATCACCCGCTACCGCACGCTCATCGAGCGTCTCGGTCTGCGCCGCTAAGCGGAGTAGTCTCGCGCGGCTCTCGAAGACACCGCGAACTTCTTGCGAAGGCCCCCGCCCTGCACTCTCGAGTGCGGCCGGGGGCCTTCGTCATGCACGCCGTCGTCATGCGGGTGCGGCGCCGTCGTCAGGCGGTGCGGGCGCGGTAGGCGCGCACGGCCATGCGGTTGCCGCAGCGCGTGGAGCAGAACCGGCGCGAGCCGTTCTTCGAGAGGTCGAGGAAGATGCCCGAGCAGTCGTCGGCGGCGCACGCCCGCATGCGGTCGGTCCCATCGGCGCGGATGACGTCCACGAGTGCCATCGCCGCCTCGACCAGGATGCGCTCGGCGAGCGGCGTCTCGGATGAGGTCGCGTGGATGTGCCAGTCGAGTGTGTCGTGGCGCACGAGCCGGGGCACTGCGTTGGCCTCCGCGAGAATCTCGTTGACCGCGACCACGGCGTCGTCGCGGTCGAGCGCCCAGAGCGCGCGCAGCCGGTCGCGTGCGGCGACGACCTCGGCGAGCTCGCGTGCATCGCCATCGCGCCGGCCCGAGTAGATCCAGGCGTCGAGGAGGGCGCCCAGTTGTTCGGGCGTCGCGAGCTCGTCCGCGCCGGACTCGGAGGCCTCGGGCACGGTGTCGGCGAGGGCGGCGACGAAGTTCAGCGCCGCCACCGTGTCATCGGTGAAAATCATTTGACTCCTGACATCCGGAACCGGTAGCGTCATCAGCATAACGGTGTTCGCCCATGACGGCGGCGAGTTCCATGAACTTCGGGGGAGGCAGTCGTGCGCAACTCGCGGGGCATGCTCGGCATCGCACTCGGCCTGGCGGCGGGCCTCGCCTTCGGCGCGGGCGGCGTGTTCGTGAAGCCGCTCCTCGAGAGCGGCTGGTCGCCCGGCGCCGCGGTGCTGGCGCGCATCTCGGTCGCCGCCGTGATCCTCGCGGTCCCGGGCCTCGTCGCGCTGCGCTTCGACCTGCGGCCGCTGTGGCGGGCGCGCTGGACCGTGCTGGTGTACGGGCTTGTGGCCGTCGCCGGCGTGCAGTTCGCGTTCTACGCGTCGCTCGAGCGCATTCCCGTGTCGACGACGCTGCTCATCGAGTACCTCGCGCCCATCGCGCTCGTCCTCTTCGCGTGGCTGCGCACCCGCCGCCGGCCGCAGGCGATCGTGCTCGCTGGTTCGGTCCTCGCCATCGGCGGCCTCGTGCTCGTCATCGGGCCGGGCGGCGGATCGCTCGACCCGCTGGGCCTCGCGTTCGCCGCGATCGCCATGATCGGGGTCTGTGTCTACTACGCGATCGGTGAGCGGGCGGCCGAGCAGCTGCCGCCCATCGCGCTCGTCGCCGCGGGCTTCGTGGTCGGGGCGGTGGCCCTCGCCATCACGGGTGCCGTCGGCCTGCTGCCCATGGAGGCCGTGTTCACCGAGGTGCCGTTCCTCGGCGGCAGTGCCCCGTGGTGGGTGCCGCTGGTCACCGTCGGGGTCGTGTCGACCGCGTTCGCGTACGTGGCCGGCATCGCCGCGATCGGCATGCTCGGCTCCCGGCTTGCGGCCTTCCTGGGGCTCTCGGAGGTCGTGTTCGCGGGCATCGTGGGCTGGCTCCTGCTCGGGGAGGCCCTCGGCCCAGTGCAGATCCTCGGCGGCATCCTGATCCTCGCCGGCATCGTGTGCGTGCGCCTGGAGCGCCGCGCGATCGAGCCGACCCTCGCCGTCGAACTCGGGGGCGAGCCGGTGCCGACCGGATCGCGTCGACCCTAGGCTGATCCCATGCGCTTCGGCATCGTCATCCTCCCGCAGTACGACTGGCCCGAGGCCGCCCGCCGCTGGCGCGGCGCAGAGGAGTACGGCTTCGACCACGCGTGGACCTACGACCACCTCGCGTGGCGCGGGCTCGCCGGCGAACGCTGGCACGCCACCGTCCCGACGCTCACGGCCGCGGCGACCGTGACGAGCCGCATCGGCCTCGGCACGTTCGTCGCCTCGCCGAACTACCGTCATCCGGTGCCCTTCGCGAAGGACATCGCCACGGTCGACCAGATCTCGGGCGGCCGGATGTTGCTGGGACTCGGCTCCGGCGGCACCGGCTTCGACGCCTTCGTGCTCGGCCAGCCCGAGCTGACACCTCGCCAGCGGTTCGCGCGGTTCGCCGAGTTCGCCGAGGCACTCGACGTGCTGCTCCGCTTCGAGCGGCCCGGCTCGGGCGGCATCTCGTTCGAGGGGGAGTGGTTCACGGCGTCCGGCGCGCGCATGGTCGGCGAGCCCTCGCAGCGTCCGCGGATGCCGCTGCACCTCGCCGCTGACGGGCCGAAGGGCCTCGCCCTGGCCGCCCGGATCGCCGACGGCTGGGTGACCACCGCCGGCGCCGACGACGACACCGCGGCGTGGTGGCGCACCGCCGGAACGCTGGCGCAGCGCCTCGACGAGGCCTGCTCCGCCGCCGGTCGCGACCCGTCCACGATCAGCCGCACGCTGTCGCTCGATGCCGAGGCCCGCTACAGCCTCGCGAGCCTCGGCGCCTTCGAGGATGCCGTGGGCCGGGCGGCCGAGCTCGGCTACACCGACGTCGTCGTGCACTGGCCACGCGAGCACGGCCTGTACGCGGCCGACGAGTCGGTGCTCGACGAGGTCGCCGCTCGCCTGCCCGCCCTGCGCTGACGCCGGCCGGAGCCCGCGCGGGCGATAGCCTGATCCTCATGCCCGCGCCCCGTTCCAAGCCGCTGCTCGCCTGGGAGCCGCTCCCGTTCCTCGTGCTGGTCGGGCTGCTCCTGCTCACCGGGTGGATCCGTCCCGACGGCCCGCCGGCGGCGTTCTGGCTGCTGGTGGTGCTGGTGCTGGCGGCGCTCGCCTGGCTCGTGGTGTCGCTCGTGCGTGCGAGTCGGCGGGCCAATCCCGACCAATGGGGCGACCTCGCAACGCTCGAGGGCCTCGACGTCGTCGACGCGCCACACCGGGACCGCGAGGTGCGCGCGGTCGTGCCCGTCGAGGACGCCAACCGCCACCAGGCCGCGATCGAGCTGGCGCGCCTGTATGGCGGGACCGAGCAGCACGCGGTGCTCGTCCCGCGCGCCAATCGGTGGCTCTCGCGCCGCTACCGCATCGGCGTGCAACTCGTCGGCGGCGATCGCCCGCGTCACGCCGGCTTCCTCGCCACGGCGGCCGCCGAACGCTGGGTGGAACTGCTCGACGGGCTCCGCCAGCGCGGCACGTTCGTGCGGGTGCCGGCGATCATCGTCGGTGACTCGCGGCCGCACAAGGTCGACCTCGACCTCAGCGGACTGGACGCGCTCGAGGGTTGACGCCCGGCCGGCGGCATCCGTCGACGCAGGCGCCGATCAGCGCTCGGTCTGCGACGAGGTCATGGCCTGCTCGGTCTCCTGCTGCGCGAGCTCGGCCCGCACCGCGTCCATGTCGAGGGCGCGCACCTGCGAGATCAGGTCGTCGAGCATGGGACGGGGCAGGGCGCCCGCCTGGGCGAACACGCCGATGCCGTCCTTGAACGCCATGATCGTGGGGATCGACGTGATGTTCATGGCGGCGGCGAGCTGCTGCTGGTCCTCGGTGTCGACCTTCGCGAAAGTGAAGTCGGGGTTCGCCTCGGAGGCCGCCTCGTAGTTGGGGGCGAACTGCATGCAGGGGCCGCACCAGCCGGCCCAGAAGTCGACGAAGACGGTGCCGCCCTCGAGGATCGTCCGCTCGAAGTTGTCGATGGTCAGCGCCACGGTAGACATCCGTCCACCCTACGACGGGTCGCTGGGCAGCCGGCCGGTGTTCGCTGTGGGCGACCTGGGTGCCGGATGCCCCGGCGTCCGCGGCGCTCGCGCGTGCGGTCCCGCGCCGAGCCGGGACGACGCTATCGTGATCACGTGGTCGCATTCGGAGGAGTGCTGGGATCGTTCCGACGGCGCGGCCCGTCGCCCGACGTCGCGTCGGACGCGACGGATGCCGCGGCGGCTGCGCGCGCCCGCGATGCGGCGATCCCCGACCTCGACTGGCGCGCCTTCCCGCCCGGCACCGAGGTCACGAGCTTCGCAGCGCCGAGCGGTGCCCTCGCGCGCGTCGCGCTCGGACCTGTCGACGGGCCTCGCGTGGTGCTCGTGCCGGGCGCGACCGGTTCGAAGGAGGACTTCGTGCTGATGATGCCGCTGTTCGCCGCGGCGGGATACCGGGTCGAGTCCTACGACCTGGCCGGGCAGTACGAGTCATGGGCGGCAGGGCCCTGGAACCTCCAGCCGCCGCGCACCCGGTACGACGAGCGCCTGTTCCTCGACGACCTCCTCGCCGTGCTCGACGACGGCGCGGGCCGCGCGCACGTGCTCGGCTACAGCTTCGCGGCGACCCTCGCCGAGCTGGCGCTGCTCGCCCGGCCCGATCGGTTCGCGAGCCTCACGCTGCTGAGTGCGCCGCCCGAGCCGGGGCAGGCGTTCCGCGGCGTCAAGCGCATCGGAGCCATCAGCGCCGTCACCACACCTCGCCAGGGCGCGGCGCTCATGCTCTGGGGCATCCGGAACAACCTCAACCGGGTGCCGCCGCAACGCCTCGCGTTCGTGCGCGAGCGCTTCGCGCTGACCCGGCGGGAGAGCGTCGACGACATCATCGCGCTCATGATGCGCACGCCCGACCTGCGCGTGCAGCTCGCTGCCTCGCCGGTGCCGAAACTCGTCGCGGTCGGCGAGCACGACCTGTGGCCGCGGGAGCTCCACGAGCGCTTCGCGCGGTCGATCGGCGCGCGCTTCGCGGTCTACCTCACCGGGCACAGCCCGTGCGAGACGGCACCGCACCAGCTCGTGCGCGACATGACGTCGCTCTTCGAGGAGGCCGGCGTCACGCCGTAGGGCGCCCGCCCAGGCGCCGCACGGCTCGGGCGCCCCTCGACCTGCGTCTCACGCGGCCAGCGGCGCGTCGCCCTCGGGGTTCACGTCGGCGACCTCGGCGAGCATCGTTCCCGTTGCGGTGCGGGAGGTGACCGGCCGGTCGCGGCGGCGCTCGATCCTGCGCCGGAGCGGCGGCCACGCCCGCCATTCGACGCCCAGCGTGTGGAAGGCCATGCGCACCCGTCGTGAGATCTCGGGGAGGCTGTCGAACGGTCGCGCCGACACGCCCACGACGAGCGCGCGGTCGTGGACGACCGTCATACCCGGGCGCAGCCACCAGGCGAGATCGAGGTCGTCGTGCACGTCGGCGCGATCGCGATGTACGAGGTCGCGGAGCTCCAGCCAGGCGTCGGCGCGCATCGCGTAGTTCGAGCCGTACACGGGCGGATGGCCGAGCAGCGCACCGATGACGACGAAGTAGCCGCCGATGTAGAGATTGCGGGCGATCCACCGTCGCGGGCCGGTGCCGCCGTAGAACACGCCGGTGCCGGTGACCACCGTCGGACGGTCGGCCAGTGACATCCGCCGCTCGACCTCGGCGAGCCACCCCGGGCCCGGGATGCTGTCGGCGTCCAGGCGCGCGAGGAGGTCGCCGGATGCCGCGTCGAAGCCCGCTGCGGTCGCCGGCCAGATGCCGCGCACCGGCTGGGTGACCACCCGCGCGCCCGAGGCCCGTGCCACCTCGGCCGTGGCATCCGTGGAGCCGTTGTCGACGACGATGACCTCGTCGGCGGGGCGCACCTGATGCGCGAGCGCGTCGAGGCACGCCGAGAGGAAGCCCGCGTCGTTCAGGCTGGGAATGATGACCGAGATGGTGCCCATCACCGGTGAGTCTAGCCACGAGACGCCGCGTTGGCGCACGATTCGTGCGTGGTGGTCGCGGATGTCGCACTCAGGGCTTCCGCACGCACACAGCCAGCGCATAGGCTCGGCCCCCAACTGGGTGTCAACCGGTGCCACCCGGACGGAAGGGAAGACGATGTACCCATCTGCCACACTTTCCAGACGCGCCAGGACGTTGGCGATCGCGACCGCGACCGCCGCCGGGCTCGTGCTCGTGCCAGCGGGGATGGCCATGGCGGCACCCGCGTCCCAGGGCTGCGACCAGCGGACGAACAACACCTACGACAAGCTCCTCGGATGCGTCACCGTCGACGGCGTCCTCGAGCATGAACAGGCCCTCCAGGCCATCGCGGACGCCAACGGCGGCACCCGCGCGGCCGGAACCCAGGGCTACACCGAGAGCGTCGAGTACGTGGTCGACACCCTCGAGGCCGCCGGCTGGAACGTCGAGCTCGATCCGTTCGACTTCACGTTCGTGCCGCCGCCCGTCCTCGAGCAGCTCACGCCGGTGGCGGCAGAGTACTCGTCGGGCACCTTCACGGGAACCGGCTACGGCGAGGTCACCGGAAACGTGATCCCCGTCGACATCGTGCTCGATCCGCCACGCGACCCCGTCACCAGCGGCTGCGAGGCCACGGACTTCGCCGGTCTCGACTTCTCGGGCGACAACGACATCGCGCTCATCCAGCGCGGCACCTGCGAGTTCGGCGTGAAGGCCACCAACGCGCAGACGGCCGGAGCCGAGGCGGTCATCATCTTCAACCAGGGCAACACGGAGCTCCGTTCGGGCCTGGTCACCGGCACGCTCTTCGGCATCAACCAGACGCCGCTGAGCATCCCCGTCGTGGGTGCGAGCTTCGCCGACGGCGCAGCGCTCGCGCAGGCCGGATCGACCGCGCACATCGTGGTCGACTCGCCCGAGTCGCGGCCGCAGGTCAACGTGATCGCCGAGCTCCCCGGCAAGAACGACGACAACGTCGTGATGGCCGGTGCGCACCTCGACTCGGTGCTCGCGGGCCCCGGCATCAACGACAACGGCAGCGGCTCCTCGGCCCTGCTCGAGATCGCCCAGCAGATCTCGAAGCTGAAGCCCGAGAACACGATCCGCTTCGCGTGGTGGGGTGCTGAGGAGAGCGGCTTGCTCGGCTCGCGGGCCTATGTCGCCGACCAGGTCGCGGCCGGCACGCTCGAGGAGGTCGCCCTCTACCTGAACTTCGACATGGTGGCCTCGCCCAACTACATCTTCATGGTGTACGACGGTGACGAGTCCGGTTGGCCGGCCCCGGTCGTCGTGCCCGAGGGATCGGTGCAGATCGAGGACCTGTTCGAGAGCTACTACACCTGGGCCGGCGTGCCGTATGACGACGCCGAGTTCAGCGGTCGCAGCGACTACCAGGCGTTCATCCAGAACGGCATCCCCGCGGGCGGCTTGTTCACCGGCGCCGAGGTCCCGAAGACCGAGGAGCAGGCGGCGATCTGGGGCGGCACTGCGGGTGCGCAGTACGACCCGTGCTACCACCTCGCATGCGATGACCTCGACAACCTCGCGCTCGACGCGCTCGACGTGAACAGCGACGCGATCGCGGCTGCGGTGCTCACGTACGCGTACTCCACCGAGACGGTGAACGGCGTCGTCGGCAAGAAGGTCCCGGGCAACTTCGCGTTCCCGGCTCCCGCCGGGCCCGAGGGCACGGTCAACCTCCCCGGCGGTGGCGGGCTCGCGCCCGACCACGGTCACGGGCACGACGACCTCGACTGAGTCGTCGCGGTCGTGAGGGCGGGGGTGCCGGACGGCGCCCCCGCCCTTCGCCTGTGCACGACGCGCTCGCGGCGCGCTCGTCGGGCACACTGGGCGGGTGGACACCATCGTGAAGGCGCGAACGGATGCCCCCGAGGGCTTCTTCGAGGCGGAGGCGGCCGGGCTCTCGTGGCTGGCGTCGGCCGGCGGCGTGCGCACCGCCGCGGTCGTGTCCGTCGCCCCGGGGCGCATCGAGCTCGAGCGGATCCACGAGACCCGACCCTCGGCGTCTGCGGCGACGGAGTTCGGCGCGTCGCTCGCGAGGACGCACGCGGCCGGGGCGCCGGCCTTCGGCGTCGGGCCCGAGGGGTGGCGCGGCCCGCTGTTCATCGGCCGCCGCCGCCTGCCCGAGTCTCACGAGCGCACCTGGGGCCGCTTCTACGCACGCGACCGGGTCCTCCCGTACCTCGAGGTCGCCGTGCAGGCGGGCAACGTCATGGCCTCGGAGGCCGCGCTCGTGCGGCGGGTGGCGGAGCTCATCGCGCTGGGGGCGTTCGACGACGACGAGCCACCGGCCCGCATCCACGGCGACCTCTGGAACGGCAACGTGTTGTGGTCGCCCGAGGGCGTGGTGCTCATCGACCCCGCCGCGCACGGCGGCCACCGGGAGACGGACCTCGCGATGCTGGCGCTGTTCGGCTGTCCGTTCCTCGTCGACGTGCTCGAGGCCTACGATCGCGCCCGGCCGCTGCGCCCCGGCTGGCGCGACCGGGTGCCGTTGCACCAGTTGCATCCGCTCGCCGTGCACGCCGCGGGCCACGGCAGGGCCTACGGCGTCGCACTCGCCGAGGCCGCCGACGCCGTGCTCGAACTGGTCCGATCGACGCGGGAATAGTCGGGCGGCATCATCCGTTCCACCCATTGCATGCAAACGCATGAAGTACGACGAGGAGCCCAGGAGGGCGAGATGCAGTTCGGAATCTTCACCGTCAGCGACATCACACAGGACCCGACGACCGGTCGAACCCCGACCGAGGCCGAGCGCATCCAGGCCACGCTGACCATCGCCAAGCACGCCGAGGAGGTCGGGCTCGACGTCTTCGCGCTGGGCGAGCACCACAACCCGCCGTTCTGGTCGTCGTCGCCCACCACGACCCTGGCGTACATCGCCGGACAGACCTCGACCCTGCAGCTCTCGACCGCGACGACCCTCATCACCACGAACGACCCGGTGAAGATCGCCGAGGACTTCGCGATGCTCCAGCATGTGTCGAGCGGCCGTGCCGACGTGATGCTCGGCCGCGGCAACACCGGCCCCGTCTACCCCTGGTTCGGCAAGGACATCCGCCAGGGCCTGCCCCTCGCCATGGAGAACTACGAGCTGCTCCATCGCCTCTGGCGCGAGGACGTCGTCGACTGGCAGGGCAAGTTCCGCACTCCGCTGCAGGGCTTCACCTCGACGCCCCGCCCGCTCGACGGCGTGCCCCCGTTCGTCTGGCACGGTTCCATCCGCACCCCCGAGGTCGCCGAGCAGGCCGCGTCGTACGGGGACGGCTTCTTCGCCAACCACATCTTCTGGCCGGCATCCCACACCCAGCGCATGATCGCCCTCTACCGCCAGCGCTTCGAGCACCACGGCCACGGCACCGCCGCGCAGGCGATCGTCGGGCTCGGCGGCCAGGTGTTCATGCGCAAGAACTCGCAGGACGCGGTGAAGGACTTCCGCCCCTACTTCGACAATGCCCCGGTGTACGGCCACGGCCCGAGCCTCGAGGACTTCACGCAGCAGACCCCGCTCACGGTCGGCAGCCCGCAGGAGGTCATCGACCGCACCCTCGGCTTCCGCGACTACGTCGGCGACTACCAGCGCCAGCTCTGGCTGCTCGACCACGCCGGCCTTCCGCTGAAGACCGTGCTCGAGCAGCTCGACCTGCTCGGCGAGGAGGTCGTGCCCGTGCTGCGCCGCGAGTTCGCGAAGAACCGTCCGGCCGACGTTCCGGATGCCCCGACCCACGCCTCGCTCGTCGCCGCGAAGTACGGCGACGAGGCGCCCCGTCAGGCCACGCCGCGCGCGAACCGCGGCGACAACCTCGCCGGCCCCTCGCCCTACCAGGACGCGCAGGCCACGGCGCCCGCACCCGTCAAGACCGGCTCGGCCTTCGGCCCCGCCGCCACGCGATAAGGAGCACGACCATGACCGCCAAGCGCATCGTCGTCATCTCGTCGGGCCTGTCGACCCCCAGCTCGACGCGCCAGCTCGCCGACCGCCTCGCGGCGGATGCCACGGACATCCTGCGGGAGCGCGGCGTCGAGGTCGAGGTGCAGACCTTCGAACTGCGCGATCTCGCCCACGACATCACGAACAACCTGCTCCTCGGCTTCGCGCCGCCGAAGCTCGAGGCGGCCCTCGAGGCGGTCGCATCGGCCGACGGCCTCATCGCCGTCTCGCCGATCTTCACGACGAGCTACGCGGGCCTGTTCAAGTCGTTCATCGACGTGATCGACACGCAGGCGCTCACCGACCTGCCCGTGCTGCTCGGCGCGACCGGCGGCACCCCGCGGCATTCGCTCGCGATCGACTACGCGATGCGCCCGCTGTTCACCTACCTGCACGCGCAGCCGGTGACGACGGGCGTCTACGCGGCCACGAGCGACTGGGGTGACGGCGGCGACGGGGTTCGGTCCCTCCCCGACCGCATCTTCCGCGGGGCGAGGGAGTTCGCCGACCTCGTCGAGCGCACCGATCGCTCCGACCTCCTGAACGACCCGTTCGCGCTCGAGCGGCCCACGGGGCACCTCATCGGCGGGCTCGCCGGGGAGTGACGCAGGGCCACCGCTGACGGATGCCGCGACGCGACCAGGTTGCGCCGCGGCATCCGTCGTCTCACCGTCGTGCCCGTGGCGGCTCCGCGCCGGGCGGGCCGTCGGGCCTCGACGAACCCCGGGCGTCGATCGCAGCGATCGTCCGGTCGACGACGAGCCCCAATGCGATCGCGATGGGCACCGAGATCGCGATCGCCAGCACCGGGGCATCGCGGAGCGCCGAGCCGACGATCGCGCCGATCGCCACGTTGTACACCGCCCACGCCATGCCGGCCGCGAACGACAGCGTGAGGTAGCGACGCAGCGGCACGCGTCCCGCGCCGGCGGCGAGGTTCACCGCGATCCGCGCGAACGGCACGTAGCGGGCCGTGAAGACGAGCACGGCCGTGCGGCGGTGCACGGCCGCCTGCACCCGTGCGATCGAGCGGCCGATGCGTCCCCGGCGCTGCCAACGCCAGCGGTCGAGGCCGACGCGCCGTCCGACGAGGTAGCAGAGCCCGTCGCCGACGACGGCGCCGGCCGCGGCGGCGAGCAGCACCGCTGCCAACGGGGGAGCGCCGGTGGCCGCCCAGAGGGCGCCGAGCGCGACCACCGCGGTCTCGCTCGGCAGCACGACGAGGAAGGCGTCGCCCACCACGAGGGCGAACAGCGCGGGAACGAGCCACGCGGACGCCGCGAGGTCGGTGATCCAGGCGTCGTCCACCCGCCCGTTCTACCCCGCCCGGGTGAACGGGGGTCGACGCTCGCGCGTCGGGTCGGGATCGTCGGACGCGCGGTGTCAGTCGTCGAGCACGAAGCTGACCTCGAGGGTCACGGACCATGCCGTGATCTTCCCGTCGGCCACCTCGACCTTCTGCTCCTTGACCCACGCGCCGCTCACGTTGCGGAGTGTCTGCGCGGCCCGGGCGACACCGGTCGCGACGGCGTCCTCGAAGCTCGTCTCCGAGCGGACGGTGATGGTGGTGACCCTGGCGACTGATGACATGGCGTTCCTCCTCGAACGGTCGGGTGTGCTACAGCGCCAATGGTCCTCCGTTCGTCCGGCCGGCACGAGGGGTTGACGGTCGGATGCCGCGAGCCGACTCCCTGGCGACGCGTCGGCGAACGGCATCCGACCAGACGATGAATCCTCGGTTCGGAGGGCGGTTCCAGTGCCGCAGGAACGCCGAGTGGCCCCACGCTGGAGGCGTGAAGGTCGCACTCCTCGCGGAATCGTTCCTCCCGCACATGAACGGCGTGACGCACTCCCTCCTGCAGGTGCTGCGCCACCTCGAGCGTCGTGGCCACGAGTCGGTGGTCGTCGCCCCACGGTCCGGACCCATCGACCAGTCGCTGTTCGGCGCCCACGCGGTGCTCCTTCCCTCCATGCCCCTCCCGAGCTACCCCGACGTGCGCGTCACGCTCGCGAGCGTCCACCGGCTGTCGGCGGTGCTCCGCGAGCACGAGGTCGACGTCATGCACCTCGCATCGCCGTTCGTCCTGGGCTGGCGGGGGCTCGCGGCCGCCGAGCCGCTCGGAGTCCCGTCGGTGGCGGTGTACCAGACCGACATCCCGTCGTACGCCGAGCGGTACGGCATCCCGGGCGCCGCCCCGGCGCTCAGCCGTCACCTCGGTCGCCTGCACCGTCGCGCCACCGTCACCCTCGCGCCCTCGAGCTCCGCCGTCGAACGGCTCGCTGCTGCGGGCGTGCCCGACGACCGGGTGCGCATCTGGCGTCGCGGCGTCGACACGGCCAGGTTCACGCCGAGCCGACGCGACGCGGGGTGGCGGCACGAGATCGCGGCGGGCGGCGAGGTCATCGTCGGCTACGTCGGGCGGCTCGCACCCGAGAAGCAGGTGGAGGACCTGCGGGCCATCGCGGACCTGCCGAACACCCGACTCGTCCTGATCGGCGACGGTCCCTCGCGGCCGGCGCTCGAGCGAATGCTGCCGGACGCCCGCTTCACGGGCTTCCTCGGGGGAGACGCCCTCGCCGCCGCGATGGCGAGCCTCGACGTCTTCGTGCACCCCGGCGAGAGCGAGACCTTCTGCCAGACCATCCAGGAGTCGCTTGCGAGCGGCGTGCCGGTGGTCGCCACGGGACGGGGCGGACCGCTCGACCTCGTGCGCTCGAGCGTCGACGGATGGCTCTACCGCCCGGGCGACCTCGTCGAGTTCCGCGAGCGCGTGCGCGACCTCGTGGGCGACGACGCCAAGCGACGCGCCTTCGGCCTCCGCGCCCGGCAGGCCGTGCAGGGCCGGGGCTGGGACGTGCTCGGCGACGAGCTCATCGATCACTACGAGGAGGCGATCGGGGCGGCCGGCGGCGTGGCGGGCACCCGGTCCCTGGCCCGTGGTGCCGCCACGACGAGCCGAGGCGGGGCAGTGACGGATGCTCCGAGCCCAGTGCGTGCGGCGGGTTCGGCGACGACCGCACGACCGCGCTCGGGACGGTCCGGGGCCGAGCGCGCGGCGGCGGCATCCGATGCGTCCCTGGCCTCGTCTCCGGCCGCGCCACCGTGGCGACGGTACGTCGCGGTGGGCGACTCGCTCACCGAGGGGCTCTGCGACGACTCCCGTATGCAGGCAGGGGAGTTCCGCGGGTGGGCCGATCGGCTCGCCCTGCTCCTGGCCTTGGCGAGCCCCGCGGCGGACCCCGTGGCCTACGCGAACGTCGCGGTGCGCAGCCGGAAGGTGGCGGACGCGATCGACGTCCAACTCCCGCTCGCGGTCGCCCAAGGAGCGGATCTCGTGAGCGTGCTCATCGGCGCGAACGACCTGGTCGGGGTCCGGCCGGATGTCGCGGGGCTCGCCGCCGCGCTCTCCGACGCGGTGGGCGCGGTGCGGGCGAGCGGCGCCGACGTGCTGCTGGTGACGCCGTTCATGCCCATGCGGCCGGCGTCGCGGCTCTTCGAGGCGCGGTTCGCGGACTTCGCCGGCCGGCTTCGCGTGATCGCCGACGAGCACGGCGCGATGCTGCTCGACGCGCGGTCATGCGGCGAGGTGGTGCACCGCCGCAGTTGGGCGGCCGATCGCGTGCACCTCGACTCCAGCGGGCACCGCGCGCTCGCGTACGCCGCTGCGCACGTGCTCGGGGTGCCGGATGCGACGGAGCTCGGCGCGCTCGAGCGTGCCGTCCACGACGACGACGGGGCTGTCGCCAGGCCGGTGGGCGATGCCGAGTGGCTCGCCCGGCATGCGGCGCCCTGGGTGCTCAGGCGGCTGCGAGGGCGCGCGGCGGGCGATGGGCGCGATCCGAAGCGGCCGGTGCTCGTGCCGGTGTCGACGGCGCCGGGGACCGGGGGCCGTTGACCGTCCGTCGCTCCGGCACGCGCCGGGGATCACCCCGACTTGCGGCGGAACTCGCGCTTGTGGTCGGCCGGCCCCTGGGTGTGCTGGGCGCCGCCGCCGCCGTCGAGGTGCGACTCGCCCTCACGCTGCTTCGAGGCCTTGTTCTTGCGGTCGAGGGCCTCGCGGAACTTGCGCTTCGTCTCCTCTGAGGGGCCGGGGGTGCTCTGCTCGTCGGACGTCATGCCTTCGAGTCTGGCACGGATGCCGCGGGGCGACGACGCGCACGACCGCGCCGGGTCGCGGCGCGAGCGCGCGACATCCGCCGCCGATCGGCCGAAAAGCCCCGCTCTGCTAGGCTGGAACCGGCGGCCCGATGGGCTGCCGAGCACACTGGAGCAGGCCGGCAGGAAGCTGGTCCCCTGTGGTGGATCACCAACGGCGTCGCGCGGAGCGCAGGCGGCGGGTGGTGGACTTCTACTGGTGGCCAGCGTGAGCGCATCGGCTGATGCGTTTCGTAATGCCTGTTCCTGCTCCTGAGTTGAGTCGCGCCCACACGGGGAGCGACGTAAAACAAAGGAGAAGACCTCTTGGAAGGTCCTGAGATCACGTTCGCCGAAGCCGTCATCGACAATGGCAGGTTCGGCACCCGCACCATCCGCTTCGAGACCGGCCGTCTCGCCCAGCAGGCCCAGGGCTCTGCCGTCGCCTACATCGACGAGGAGACCATGCTGCTCTCGGCGACCTCGGTCTCCAAGCAGCCGAAGGAGCACTTCGACTTCTTCCCGCTCACGATCGACGTCGAAGAGCGCATGTACGCCGCCGGCCGCATCCCCGGCTCGTTCTTCCGTCGCGAGGGCCGCCCCTCGACCGAGGCGATCCTCACCTGCCGCCTGATCGACCGCCCCCTGCGCCCCTCGTTCGTCGAGGGCCTCCGCAACGAGGTCCAGGTCGTCGTCACCGTGCTCGCCATCGAGCCCGACGAGTACTACGACGTGCTCGCGATCAACGCCGCGTCGCTCTCCACGCAGCTCTCCGGCCTGCCCTTCTCGGGCCCGGTCGGCGGCGTGCGCGTCGCCCTCATCGACGGCCAGTGGGTCGCGTTCCCGAAGTACTCGCAGATCGAGGAGGCCGTGTTCAGCATGGTCGTCGCCGGTCGCGTGGTCACCGAGGCCGACGGCTCGCAGGATGTCGCGATCATGATGATCGAGGCCGAGGCCACCGACAACGCGTGGAACCTCATCAAGGCCGGCGGGGTCAAGCCCGACGAGACGGTCATCGCGCAGGGCATCGAGGCGTCGAAGCCCTTCATCAAGCAGCTCGTCGAGGCGCAGCAGTCGGTCGCGAAGACCGCCGCCAAGCCCACCGCCGACTACCCCACGTTCCCGCCCTACCAGCAGTCGACGTACGACGCCGTGGCCGCCTCCGCCTACGAGGAGCTCAAGGGCATCTACCAGATCGCCGGCAAGACCGAGCGCCAGGACGCCGACGACGCGCTGAAGTCGCGGGTCAAGGCCGAGATCGCGGCCAAGGTCGAGAGCGGCGAGCTGCCCGAGTCGGCCAACGCCGAGGTCTCCGCCGCCTACAAGTCGGTCACGAAGCTCGTGGTGCGCTCGCGCGTCCTCGAGGAGGGCGTGCGCATCGACGGTCGCGGCCTGGCCGACATCCGTCCGCTCGACGCCGAGGTCCAGGTCGTGCCCCGCGTGCACGGCTCGGCCATCTTCCAGCGCGGTGAGACCCAGATCCTGGGCGTCACCACGTTGAACATGCTCAAGCTCGAGCAGCAGATCGACTCGCTGAGCCCGGTCACCAAGAAGCGCTACATGCACAACTACAACTTCCCGCCCTACTCGACCGGTGAGACCGGCCGGGTCGGGTCGCCGAAGCGTCGCGAGATCGGGCACGGCGCACTCGCCGAGCGCGCCCTCGTGCCGGTGCTGCCCACGCGCGAGGAGTTCCCCTACGCCATCCGCCAGGTGTCCGAGGCGCTCGGCTCCAACGGCTCGACGTCGATGGGCTCCGTCTGCGCGTCGACGCTCTCGCTGCTCAACGCGGGCGTGCCGCTGCGTGCACCCGTCGCGGGCATCGCGATGGGCCTCATCTCCGACACGGTGAACGGTGAGACCCGCTACGCGGCGCTCACCGACATCCTCGGTGCCGAGGACGCGCTCGGCGACATGGACTTCAAGGTCGCCGGCACGTCGGAGTTCGTCACGGCGATCCAGCTCGACACGAAGCTCGACGGCATCCCCGCGTCAGTGCTCGCCGGCGCGCTGACGCAGGCGAAGGATGCTCGCACGACCATCCTCGCCGTGCTCAACGCGGCGATCGACGGCCCCGACGAGATGGCCCCGACCGCGCCTCGCGTGATCTCGGTCCAGATCCCCGTCGACAAGATCGGCGAGCTGATCGGCCCGAAGGGCAAGACGATCAACGCGATCCAGGACGAGACCGGCGCCGACATCTCCATCGAGGAGGACGGCACCGTCTACATCGGCGCGACCGACGGCCCCTCGGCCGAGGCCGCCCGTGCCCAGGTGAACGCGATCGCCAACCCGACCAACCCCGAGGTCGGCGAGCAGTTCCTGGGCACGGTCGTGAAGATCGCCGCCTTCGGCGCGTTCATCTCGCTGCTCCCCGGCAAGGACGGCCTGCTGCACATCTCCGAGGTGCGCAAGCTCGCCGGTGGCAAGCGCGTCGAGAACGTCGAAGACGTGCTGGGCGTCGGCCAGAAGATCCTCGTCGAGATCACGAAGATCGACGACCGCGGCAAGCTTTCGCTCGCCCCGGTGCTGGCCGAGGAGGCCGACACCGAGGGTCGCGAGGCGACCGGCACGCACGCCGACGCTCCCGCGGAGGGTGCCGAGGTCGACGCGTAGGTCGCCGCTGCACAGACGGATGCCCCGCCCGATTCGTTCGGGCGGGGCATCCGTCGTCTCCGCTCCGCGATCGTCCGGTCGTGCCTAGAGCAGGCCGTAGGTCGACGACCGGAACGTCGCGTCGCGTTCGGCGAGCGCCGCTTCGGCGGCGGCCCGGGCTTCGAGGCGACGCAACAGGCGATCGCGGTCGTTGCGGCGGGCGGCTCGCTGCAGGCCCCAGCTGGCGAGGCTGAGACCGCTGCGCACGGCCCACTCGGCCACCAGGCCGGTGTTGGGGGAGAGGAGTGCGGTGTTCATCGTCATCCCTTCGAGGGGTCTTCGGTCGGCTCCCCGCGCACGAGCGGGAAGGCGTTGATCTGGATCTGCACCGGGCGCGAGCCCGGCGTCGGGGTGCGTTTGTGGGCGTCGATGTAGCGCATCAGCACCGCGTCGATGTCGGCGACGAGTGCGCTCAGCTGTTCGGGTGTGAGTCGCAGGTTGATGGTGTCGCTCGTCGCGATGTCGAGCCACTCATCGCCGAAGACGGCGTCG
Source organism: Agromyces sp. 3263 (assembly GCF_031456545.1). NCBI lineage: Bacteria > Bacillati > Actinomycetota > Actinomycetes > Micrococcales > Microbacteriaceae > Agromyces > Agromyces sp. 3263. The sequence goes on along the minus strand of NZ_JAVDUV010000001.1, from coordinate 85,913 downwards.
CCCTCGGAGACGAACTCGTGGAAGTTCTGGTCTCGAGTCCGGAGCCATTCGTCCTCCACGAGCCGGACCGCGAGGCGCTCGGCGCTGCCCGGCGGCAGCGACCGGGCGTCGGGGATCGCGATGGAACCGGGCGTGCGCTCCCACCACCGTTCCCGGCCTTTCCCGCGCGACGTGTCCTCGCGGACGAGGCCCGTGCGCTCGAGTTGGCGGAGGTGGTAGCTCGTGGACCCGCTCGATTCGCCGAGACGTTCGGCCAGACCGCTCGCGGTCAGCGGACCGTACGCCGAGAGCTCGTCGTAGATGCGCACGCGCAACGGGTGCGCGAGCGACTTCAGGCTGTCGGTGGTGATGAGGTGATCGACGCCGGGGTGACGGAGGCTGCTCGGCTGCGACTGAAGCTCGTCGTGTTCCTTGCTCATGTTGCAAAGATAGCGCTGCAAAGAAAGCCTTGCAAGGATTTCTTTGCATAAATCCGTTTGCAACTCAGCGGCCGAGGAGTGGCGCCAATCTGAACGGGATGAGCTCGCCCATCGCGAGCGAGGTCTCGGTGCGCTCGACGCCCTCGATCGCGAGGATCTCGCCGTCGATCCGGAAGAGGTCGTGCGCGTCGCGGCAGACGACGCGCACGAGCAGGTCGACCGAGCCCGACAGGCCGTGCGCCTGGATCACCTCGGGGATGCCGGCGATCTCGGCCACCACGTCGGCGAGCTGCTTCTGGCGCACGTGCACCGACACGAACGCCTCGAGCGGGAAGCCGAGCGGGGCCGGGTCGATGCTGCGCTCGAACGAGAGGAACGCGCCGGATGCCTCGAGCCGCGACATCCGCGCCTGCACGGTGTTGCGCGACAGCGCCAGCCGGTCGGCGAGCGCGACGACGGTCGCCCGGGGGTCGGCAGCCAGTGCGATGAGCAGGGCACGGTCGACCGCGTCGTAGCCGTTCATATCGCCACACGATAGCACCGGAACTCCCGAGGCAACTTGGCAACATGCTCAACGCGTCCGCGCATACTTGAGCTGAGTGCCAGATCGACGTACGCTCACGGTATCCGGCAGAGTCGCCGGGCGCGGGCCGCTCACGAGGCGGGCCCGCCGAACGCGAGGATCGACGATGACCCCATCCGACCGAGACGCCACCGGGCTCCTCACCAGGCCCGACCACTTCGTGCAGCTCATCACCCCCGCCGGCGAGCGCCGTGCCGACGCCGAGCACGACCCCTGGGTCGCCGACGTCGACGCCGCCGCACTCGGCCGCCTCTACCGCGACATGGCCATCGTGCGCCGGCTCGACGCCGAGGCGACGGCTCTGCAGCGTCAGGGTGAGCTGGGACTCTGGCCGCCGCTCGCCGGGCAGGAGGCCGCGCAGATCGGCTCGGCCCGCGCCCTGCGCGACGACGACTTCGTGTTCACGAGCTACCGCGAGCACGCCGTGGCCTGGTGCCGCGGCGTCGGACCGGCCGAGCTGCTCACCGTGTGGCGCGGCTCCGCCTCCTCCGGGTGGAACCCGTACGAGCACGGCATGGCCGTGCCCCAGATCATCATCGGCGCCCAGGCGCTGCACGCCACCGGCTGGGCGATGGGCGCGGCCTGGGAGGGCACGGATGCCGCGAGCGTCGCGTACTTCGGCGACGGCGCGACGAGCGAGGGCGATGTGAACGAGGCCCTCGTCTTCGCGGCGAGCTTCGACGCGCCGGTCGTGTTCTTCTGCCAGAACAACCAGTGGGCGATCTCGGAGCCGGTGGGCCTGCAGTCCAAGCAGCCGCTCGCCCGCCGCGCCGACGGGTTCGGCATGCCCGGCATCCGCGTCGACGGCAACGACGTGCTCGCGGTGCTCGCCGCGACGCGCATCGCGCTCGACCGCGCCCGTCGTGGCGGCGGCCCGACCTTCATCGAGGCGGTCACCTACCGGCTCGGGCCGCACACCACGGCCGATGACCCCAAGCGCTACCGCACCGACCACGAGCTCACCGAATGGGGTGCTCGCGACCCGCTCAGCCGGCTGCTCGCCCTCCTCGGCACCATGGGCGTCGACACCGAGGGCCTCGAGCGCGACATCGCCGACGAGGCCGGTCGCGCCGCCGCCGAGTTGCGCGCGGCCGTCACGACGATCCCCGACCCCGAGCCGATGACCGTGTTCGACCACGTCTACGCGGAGCCCAACACGCACCTCGCGCGCCAGCGCGACCACTACGCGCGCTACCTCGCCATGTTCGACGAGACGGATGCCGCGGCATCCGGTGCTGCAGGAGGCGCCCGATGACCACGCTCACCCTCGGGAAGGCCCTCAATGCCGGTCTCCGGCGCGCCCTCGCCGCCGACGACAAGGTCGTGCTCATGGGCGAGGACATCGGCACGCTCGGCGGGGTCTTCCGCATCACCGACGGACTGAAGGCCGAGTTCGGCGCGAACCGCGTGGTGGACACCCCGCTGTCCGAGGCCGGCATCATGGGCACCGCCGTGGGCCTCGCGTACCGCGGGTTCCGGCCGGTCGTCGAGATCCAGTTCGACGGGTTCATCTACCCGGGCTTCGACCAGATCGTCGCCCAGGTCGCGAAGCTGCACTACCGCTCGCGCGGCAACGTGCGGATGCCGCTGACGATCCGGGTGCCGTTCGGCGGCGGCATCGGCGCGGCAGAGCACCACTCCGAGTCGCCCGAGGCGTACTTCGCGCACACGGCCGGCCTCCGCGTCGTGGCGTGCTCGAACCCCGCCGACGCGTACGTGATGATCCAGCAGGCCATCGCCAGCGACGACCCGGTGCTGTTCTTCGAGCCGAAGCGCCGCTATCACGTGAAGGGCGAGGTCGACGAGACGGCGAGCCTGGCCGACGCGAAGCCCATGGGGGTCGCCTCGGTCGTGGCATCCGGCACCGACGTCACGCTCGTGACATACGGCGCGCTCGTGCAGACGGCCCGAGACGCCGCCATCGCCGCGGCCGAGGACGGCGTCTCGATCGAGGTCATCGACCTGCGCTCGCTCGCCCCCGTCGACTACGCGACCGTCGAGGCGTCGGTGCGTCGCACGGGCCGCCTCGTCATCACGCACGAGGCCGGACAGCAGGGGGGCGTGGGCGCCGAGCTCGCCGCGAGCGTCACCGAGCGCTGCTTCGAGTTCCTCGAGGCCGCACCCGTGCGCGTCACGGGCCACGACATCCCCTACCCGCCCGCGAAGCTCGAACGGCACCACCTGCCCGACCTCGACCGCATCCTCGACGGGGTCGACCGCGTGCTCGGCCGCCCGAACTCGCTGAGCGGGGTGGAGGCGTGAGCGGCATGATCCGGGAGTTCCCGCTGCCCGACCTCGGCGAGGGGCTGACCGAGTCGGAGATCGTCGCCTGGCGCGTGGCCGTCGGCGACCGGGTCGAACTGAACCAGATCATCGCCGACGTCGAGACGGCGAAGGCCGTCGTCGAGCTGCCATCACCGTACGCCGGCGTGATCACCGCGCTGCACGCCGCCGAGGGCGAGACCGTGAACGTCGGCGAGCCGCTGTTCTCCTGCGACACCGGCGACGGTGCGGCGACGGATGCCGCGGCCTCGAGCCCCGCGTCCGCGGCCGCCCCGGCGACCGACGTCGCGCCCGCGTCGCCCGCGTCGGAGCCCGAGCGGGATGCCGCCCCCGGGCCGAACCTCGTGGGCTACGGCGCCCGCGACGAGGGCGGCCCCAAGCGCCGTGCCCGCCGCGCGAGCCTCGCCGCCGACCTGGTGCCCGAACCGCCGGCCTCGGGCGGCACCGTCACCGACCTCGACGCCGCGCCGGTGGCCGGGGGCCGGGAGCCCGCCACGACGACGCCGTCCCACCTGTCCACGGGCGCGCCCGAGCGACCGCGGTCCACGCCGCCCGTGCGGAAGCTCGCACGCGACCTCGGCATCGACCTCGCCACTGTCAGCGGCACGGGGGACCGCGGGCTCATCACCCGCGGCGACGTCGAGGCCGCGGCATCCGGTGCCGTCGTCCAGGGCCGCGTCGCCGACGCCGCCGCCGTGAGCGGGCCTGGAGGGGCCGACGCGCTCGGCCTCGAGGAGACTCGCATCCCGATCAAGGGCGTGCGCAAGCACACCGCCGCCGCCATGGTGCGCAGCGCCTTCACCGCGCCGCACGTGACCGAGTTCCTCACGATCGACGTGACGGCCACGATGGAGCTCCTCCGCGGCATCCGCGACGATCGCGCCTTCGCGGGGCACAAGGTGACGCCGCTCACGGTGGTGGCGAAGGCCGTGTGCATCGCCGCCCGTCGCACCCCCGAGGTGAACTCCCGCTGGGACGAGGACGCCCAGGAGATCGTGCGCTTCGGCGGCGTGAACCTCGGCATCGCCGCGGCGACCGGCCGGGGCCTCGTGGTGCCCAACGTCAAGCGCGCCGAGCGGATGACCCTCATCGAGCTCGCCGACGCGATCGCCGCGCTCGCCGAGACCGCACGTGCCGGGCGCACGCAGCCCGCCGACCTGAGCGGGGGCACCCTGTCGATCACGAACATCGGCGTCTTCGGCATCGACGCCGGCACGCCGATCCTGAACCCGGGGGAGGCCGCGATCCTCGCGATGGGCGCCGTGCGACGCCAGCCGTGGGAGCACCGCGGCGAGATCGCCCTGCGCGAGGTCATGACGCTCTCGCTGTCGTTCGACCACCGGCTCGTCGACGGCGAGCAGGGGTCGCGATTCCTCGCCGACCTCGGCGCCATCCTGCGCGAACCGGGTCTCGCCCTCACCATGGCGTGATCACCGCATCGGCGGGAGGATGGGCGCATGCATGATCCGCGCGTCATCCTCTCGCCGGCGGAGACCGGCTCCGAACTCGACGGGTCGGGGTTCACCCACGAAGACCACCTCGTCGGGGCGTTCCGCACCGCCGACTTCGCGAGCGCGGTGCGACTGCTCGACGCGGTCGCGCTCGAGGCGGATGCCGCGGACCACCACCCCGACGTGCACCTCGGATGGGGGCGCATCGCGTTCGAGCTCAGCTCGCACGACGTGGGGGGCGTGACGAGCCGCGACGTGGCGCTCGCGCGACGCATCCGCGAACTCGCCGACGAGCAGGGCGCGAAGCCCGTCTGAGCCCGTCGACGCCGGCCGCCGGGGTTGCCCGGGGCGGTGCCGCTACCAGGGCGCGGGGCGCTCGGTGTCGCGGGTGCTGTCGTCGGGGAAGTGCGGGAGCTCGGAGCCGCCGGCGCGGATGCACAGCCAGCGCAACTGCCCGGCGCTGTCGGGCGCGCACCGCCAGGTGCGCCACACCCCCTGTCCGACCCGCACGACCGTGCCGGCGCCGACCTCGACGACGTCGTCGTCGAGGCCCATCTGGCCGTGCCCGCCGAGGAAGACGTAGACCTCCTCGATGCGCGCGTGCATGTGCCAGTAGCCCGCCTCCTCGCCCGGCTCGAGCGCGTTGGCCGTCATGCCGATGTACTGCATGGTCAGGTCGTGGTCGATCACGCGTCGGCCGTCGCGCGAACTCTCGGGGCGGAATCCGCCGTAGTGGCCGCGCCACTCGTCGAGTCCGCCCATCTCCAGCACCTCGTAGTCGCTCACGCCGCCACTGTAGCGGCGGCGGGCTCAGCCAAGGCGGTAGATCCGCTCCTCGATCTCGGTGCCGCGGGCGTTGGCGTAGCTCACCGCGGTCCCGACCTGCTCGAACCCGAGCTTCTCGAGCACGGCGATGGATGCCGCGTTGTCGGCGGCGACGCGAGCGCGCACCGGTCGTTCGCCCAGGCTGTCGAGGAAGAGGCGCATCGCCCGCGTCGCGATGTGGCGATTCCATTGGGCCGGATCGATCCAGGTGGTGATCTCGGCGGTGCCGTCCTCATACCAGCGCGCGACGCTGCCCACGATCTCGCCGTCGGCCCGGACCGTGCGGGCGTCGACCGACGGGTCGGCGAGCAGGCGCCGCCAGTGGGCGTCGAACGTGGCGCGGTCACTCGGGTCGGGCGGCGTGAAGGCGGCCATGCGCACGGCCGCCTCGTCCTGCTCGAACGCGAAGAGTGCATCGAGATCCCCGTCGCGGGTCGCGCGCAGGGTCACGACATGAGGCTCGCCCATGCCATCTCCTCCAGGATGCCGCGGATGGTGCCGTCGGCCGGTCGGCGCCCAGGGATGCGGGCGCTGTGCGGAGTGGAGTTCAGGAGTCCGAAGGCGGCGTGTGCCCGGAACCTGAGCTCCGCCTCGGCCCGATCGGGCCGGAGTCGGGAGAGGGTGTCGACCCAGTGCTCGACGTAGCGTCGCTGGAGCGAACGCACCTCGTGGCGTGCGCCGCGGTCGAGCTGCCCGAGCTCGCGGTCCTGCACGACGATGACGTCGGCCTCGCCGAGTGCGAAGTCGACGTGGAAGCGGATGAGCGCGCGCAGTGCGTCGCGGGGCTCCTCGGCGGAGGCGAGGACCCTCTCGGCGCCGTCGAGCAGTGACCGGCTGGCGCCCTGCAGGATCGCCGCGAGCACGGCGGCCTTGCCGGGGAAGTGCCGGTACACGGCCGGTCCGCTCACGCCGACCGCCGCGCCGAGGTCTTCGATGGTGACGCCCGCGTATCCGCGTTCGGCGAAGAGCGTGGCTGCGGCCCCGAGGATCGCGGCGCGACGGTCGGCCTTCTGCCGACTGCGCTCGGTCAGCGGCGTGGCGTCGAGGGCGCCGTCGGACGGCGCGGCGCTCGAGGCGTCGGCCGGTGCGTCGGCCTCAGCGGCGTCGGCCGTGCGGGCCGTCGCTGCGCCGGTGCCGGCCTCGTCGAGGGTGCTTGCCATGTCGGTGGGTGCTCGCTAACATCGGGAATCGAGTTAGTGCACACTAACCGAAATTCCGTGCTCCGCACAAGAGGCGCGCGGTCGACGAAGACAGGCGGCGCGGATGACGACCCTCACGACGGGCATCGACCCATCGAGTGACACGGCGCGCCGCAACGCCGAGGCGCACGCGGCGCTCGTTCGCGAACTCCGCGAGAAGCTCGCGACCGCGGCGCTCGGCGGCCCCGAGTCCTCGCGTGAGCGGCACGTCGCCCGTGGCAAGCTGCTGCCGCGCGACCGCGTCGACCGGCTGCTCGACGAGGGGAGCCCGTTCCTCGAGCTCTCACCGCTCGCGGCCGACGGCATGTACGGCGGCGATTCGCCGGGTGCCGGCATCATCACGGGCGTCGGGCTCGTGCAGGGCCGGCCGGTGGTGGTCGTCTGCAACGACGCGACCGTCAAGGGCGGCACGTACTACCCGATGACGGTGAAGAAGCATCTCCGTGCGCAGGAGGTCGCGGAGCAGCACCGCCTCCCGTGCGTGTACCTCGTGGACTCCGGCGGCGCGTTCCTCCCGAAGCAGGACGAGGTGTTCCCCGACCGCGACCACTTCGGCCGCATCTTCTACAACCAGGCCCAGCTTTCGTCGCAACGCATCCCGCAGCTCGCGGCCGTGCTGGGCTCGTGCACGGCCGGCGGCGCCTACGTGCCCGCTATGAGCGACGAGAGCGTCATCGTGCGCGACCAGGGCACGATCTTCCTGGGCGGGCCGCCGCTCGTGAAGGCGGCCATCGGCGAGGTCGTCACGCCCGAGGAGCTCGGCGGCGGCGAGCTGCACTCCCGCATCTCGGGGGTCACCGATCACCTCGCGGACGACGACGAGCACGCCCTCGAGCTCGTCCGCGACATGGTGGCGACGCTGCCCGCTCCGCCGACGCGGGCCTGGACGGTCCGCGAGTCGCGGCCGCCCGTCGTCGATCCTGCCGGCCTCACGGCCGCCGTGCCCGTCGATGTGCAGCAGCCGTACGACGTGCACGAGGTCATCGCCCGGCTCGTCGACGGCAGCGAGTTCAGCGAGTTCAAGCCCGATTACGGCGACACGCTCGTCACGGGCTTCGCGCATCTCGACGGCCACCCGGTCGGCATCGTCGCGAACAACGGGGTGCTCTTCAGCGAATCGGCAATGAAGGGCGCCCACTTCATCGAGCTGTGCGACCAGCGCGGCATCCCGCTCCTGTTCCTTCAGAACATCTCGGGGTTCATGGTCGGCCGCGACGCCGAGGCCGGCGGCATCGCCAAGCACGGCGCGAAGATGGTCACCGCGGTGGCCACGACCCGCGTTCCGAAGCTCACGGTCGTCATCGGCGGGTCGTTCGGCGCCGGCAACTACTCCATGTGCGGGCGCGCCTACTCGCCGCGCTTCCTCTTCATGTGGCCGAACGCCCGCATCTCGGTGATGGGCGGCGAGCAGGCGGCATCCGTGCTCGCGACCGTGAAGCGCGACCAGCTGGCGGTGAAGGGCGAGGAGTGGCCGGATGCCGCCGAGCAGGCGTTCCGGGCGCCCATCCGCGAGCAGTACGAGCAGCAGGGGAGCCCCTACCACTCGACGGCGCGGCTCTGGGACGACGGCATCATCGATCCCGCCGACACCCGCACCGTGCTGGCCATGGCGCTCGAGCTCGCGAGTCGCACGCCGCTGCCCGAGCGCCGGTTCGGCCTCTTCCGCATGTGACCGGGTTCAGGAACCGGATGCCGAGGCCGCCTGCGTGACCTCGCGCACGGCCTCGTCGACCCCGCCCTTCCAGGGCGTGCCGTGACCGGGCAGGACCCAGGTCGCGCCGAGCCCGACGAGGCGCTGGAGCGATTCGATCGCCTCGCGGGGATCGTCGGTGAAGGGCGCCGGCTGCGGACCCCGTTCGCCGGTGAGCACGTGCCGGGTGGTGAGCGCGTCGCCGACGAACACGGCGTCGACGGCGGGGACGTGGATGGCGATGCTGCCGGGGGAGTGCCCGGGCATGCCGATCACGCGGGGTGCACCGGGGAGGTCGAGCACGTCGCCGTCGTGCACGGCGACCACCTCGGCGAGCGGCGTGGTGCGCATGCCGTTCTTGCGCAGCGCGTACCACAGGAAGCCCACGGTGGCGCCGACCTTCATGTGGCCCCACTCGGGCTTGGTGGACACCTCGCCGCGGGCGCGCGCGGCGTCGGCCTCGTGCACGAAGACGGGCACGCCGTGGTCGCGCCGGAGTCGCTCGGCGAAGCCGATGTGGTCGCTGTCGCCATGCGTGAGCATGACGCCGCGGACGTCGTCGACCGATCGCCCCATGGCGGTGAGCTCGGCCGTGAACTCCTTCCACTGGCCGGCGAGGCCGGCGTCGATGACGGTGACGCCCTGGGGGGTGTCGACGAGGTAGACGGCGACGACGTCGTTGCCGATGCGGTGGAGTGAGGGTGCCAGTTGCATCGCGGGATCCGATCTCGTGTTCCAGGGGTGGACGATGGCTATGCTACATAGCTATGATGGCTATGGTCAATAGCTGAATGACGATCGGAGTCGCCGTGCCCACACCCGACCGGACCTCGCTGGAGGCGATCGTCGACGCCGGTCGAGCGCTGCTCGAGACCGACGGCGTCGACGGCCTCACCATGCAGGCGGTCGCCGAGCGAGTGGGCGTGCGCGCTCCGTCGCTCTACAAGCGCATCCGCAACCGAGACGACCTCGTCGCGCGCATCGCCGAGGCGACGCTCGGAGAGCTCCGCGAGCGACTCGACGACGCGGCCGATCCGGCGAATCAGCCCGACCCGGCGCATGACACGGATCCGGGTGCCGAGCTGGCTCGGCTCGCCAGGGCCGTGCGCGCGTTCGCCCACGAGCGCCCGGCCGGCTACCGCCTCATCTTCGGTCCCGGTGCCGAGCTCCGGCTCTCCGACACCGCGCTCGCCGAGGCGAGCGGGGCGGTGCTGCGCGTCGCGGGCGACCTGGCCGGCGACGAGCATCGGCTCGATGCGGCGCGCACCATCACGGCCTGGGCCAACGGCTTCGTCAGCATGGAACTCGCGGGCGCGTTCCGGCTGGGCGGCGACGTCGACCGGGCGTTCGAATTCGGCATCGCGCGCCTCGCCGCCGCGCTGGCCCTCGGCCGCTGACGCCCGCCGGACGCTGCTTGCCATTGCGGTGAGCGGACACTAGCATCGGATTCAGTTAGTGCACACTAACTGTGAGCCCACGAGGCACGTCGCAGAGAGGCGCGGATGGTCATGCTCATGAGCACGCATCGGAGCCGAGCCCGATGAGGATCGTCGTCCTCGTGAAGGAGGTTCCCGACACGTACGGCGAGCGCAAGCTCGACCTCGAGACGGGGCTCGCCGATCGCGCCGCGAGCGAAGCCGTGCTCGACGAGATCAGCGAGCGCGCGCTCGAAGTGGCACTCGCCTACGCCGACGCGCACGACGGCGTCGAGGTCGTCGTCATGTCGATGGCCGCCGAGCGTGCGGTGCCGACGATCCGCAAGGGGCTGGCGATGGGAGCGGCCTCGGCCGTGCACATCAGCGACCCGGGCCTGGCGGGTGCAGACCTCGGGCTGACCGCGCGCACCCTCGCCGCGGCGCTCCGACGCACCGGCTTCGACCTCGTCATCGCGGGCAACCTGTCGACCGACGGCAGTGGCGGCGTCATCCCCGCCATGCTGGCGGAGCTGCTCGGCGTCCCGAACGCGACCGCCCTCTCGTCGGTCGAGATCGCGGCGGACTCGGTGGTCGGAACGCGCGACATCGACGGCGGCACCATGCGAGTGAGCGCCGCGCTCCCCGCCGTCATCTCGATCACCGAGGCGCTTCCCGATGCGCGCTTCCCCAACTTCAAGGGCATCATGGCCGCCAAGAAGAAGCCGTTCGAGACGCTGGGCGCCGCGGACCTCGGCATCGAACCGCACGATCTCTCGGTGGCGATGTCGATCATGACCGCCATCGCCGAGAAGCCCCCGCGTTCGGCGGGCGTCAAGATCACCGATGATGGCGACGGCGGCGTCAGGATCGCCGAGTTCCTCATCGAGAACCGACTGGTCTGAGAGGACGATCGTGACCGACCACCCCCCAGCCCCGATCCTGGTGCTGCTCGAGACCACTCCGAACGGCGACCTCTCGACGAGCGCGGCAGGGCTCCTCGGGGCCGCCTCGCGCATCGGCGTCCCGGTCGCGCTCGTCGTCGCCGCGCCGGGTCGGCCGCAGGAGCTCGCCGAGCAGGCGGCTGCCGCCGGCGCGGACCGGGTCCTCGTCGTCGAGACCGGCGCACTGGCGAACGAGCTGACGATCCCGCACGTCGACGCGCTCGCCGCGGCCGCCGCCGCCGTCACGCCCGAGGCCGTGCTCATCTCGAACTCGGTCGACGGGCGTGACATCGCCGCCCGCTTCGCCGCCCGCACCGGCGCCCCGATCGCCGTCGACGTCGTCGGCGTCTCGCGCGACGCCGAGGGCATCCTCGCCCACCACTCCGTGTACGGCGGTGCCTACGAGGTCGTCTCCGCGGCGACGTTCGGCCCGCTCGTCGTGACCGTGCGGCAGGGTGCCGTCGATGCGCGTGCGGAGGCACGTCCTGTGGTGCTCGAGCCGCTCGACGCGGCGCCCTCGGGCGCGGCATCCGCGACGATCGAGTCGTTCGAGCCCGCCGCCGAGACGTCGAGCCGACCCGAGCTGCGCGGAGCGAAGCGGGTGGTCTCCGGTGGTCGGGGCCTCGGCTCGGCCGAGCAGTTCGCACTCGTCGACGAGCTCGCCGATGCGCTCGGGGCTGCGGTCGGCGCCTCACGGGCTGCGGTCGATGCGGGCTACATCCCGGCGGCGCACCAGGTCGGTCAGACCGGCGTCTCGGTGTCGCCGCAGTTGTATGTCGCCCTCGGCATCTCGGGCGCGATCCAGCACCGCGCCGGCATGCAGACGGCCAAGAACATCATCGCCGTGAACAAGGACCCCGACGCCCCGATCTTCGAGGTCGCGGATTTCGGCGTCGTCGGCGACGTCTTCACGGTGGTCCCGCAGCTGATCAGCGCGCTCGCCGAGCGGAAGCGGTGACCGGTGGTCGCCGACGCGCGGAACCTGCGGAGGGGACTGCCTCGCCAGCGCGGCGGTGACGCCTGGCCTCCAATCCACGAGGCGCCGGTCGAACCCGTCAGCTCGTCGACGCACGCGCCCTCGGCCGCCTCGTCGGCGCCGGTCTCGTCGGCGCCGGTCGCGTCGGCGCCGGTTGTGTCGGCGCCTGCGGGGTCGGCATCGGTCGCGGCGGCGCCTGCGAGGTCTGCATCGGTCGGGCCGGCGCCGCTCGCCTCCGGATCGGTCGCGGCATCGCCATCCGGGCGGCTCCGCAGCGGACTTCCGCGGGTGGCCGGTGGAGGGCCGTGGCCCGAGGCCGGCGAGTCGGCCGGGGCAGCGAACGCCGAGGTGACGGATGCCGCGGCCGCTCCGCGGCCGGCACGCAGCGCGGCGCCCGCAGGCGAGCCGGTGGCGGCGACGTCGACGGCACCGCAACCCGCGATTGACGACGTGGCACCCTCGACCGACGGTGCGCTTCGGCGCGGACTTCCACGGGTCGCCGGGGGAGACCCGTGGCCGGTACTCGGGGACGGCTTCATCGCGGCCCCGGTCGCAGCCGAGCGGGATGCGCCCGCTGTCTCAGCTGGTCCCATGGCGCTCGCCGAGCCCGTGGCGCCCGCCGAGCCCGTGGCGCCGGCCGTCTCCGTGGCGCCGGCCGTGCTGGCGGCTCCCGACCAGCCCGTGGCGCCCGCCGTGCCGGCGGCCCCCGACCAGCCCATGGCGCCGGCTGTGTCAGCAGCGGCGGCCCCACCCGTCGCGCCGCCACAACTCGTCGCGCCGCCACCGCCCGTCGCGGCGCCACCGCCCGCCGAGCCGGTCGCGGCGCCTGCGGCGGCACGCGTGACGCCGCCGCCGTCGGTCGCCTCGCGGTTCGGCGCCCTGACCGGTCGACAGTGGGCCGGGGCATCCGTCGTCGGCATCCTCGCGATCATCGGCGCCGCGACCATCGTCGTGCAGGTCACGCGTTGGTTCCTGGGGCTCGGGTTCATGGAGGACTTCGTCGCGACCTATCCCGGCGAGACGCCCTTGCCCGACGGCGCACCGGTGGGGCTGCCGGCGTGGCTCGGCTGGCAGCACTTCTTCAACGTCTTCCTCATCGTGCTCATCATCCGCTCGGGCCTGCAGGTGCGCACCGAGAAGCGACCGGCGGCGTTCTGGACGCCGCGGTGGTCCCGGCTCGGCCGGAAGATCAGCCTGAACCTGTGGTTCCACCAGTCGCTCGACGTGCTGTGGCTGGTGAACGGCATCGTCTTCGTCGTGCTGCTCTTCGCGACCGGCCAGTGGATGCGGGTCGTCCCGACGAGTTGGGACATCATCCCGAACGCCGTCTCGGCGGGGCTGCAGTACCTGTCGCTGGACTGGCCGCTCGAGAACGGGTGGGTCAACTACAACAGCCTCCAGGTGCTCGCCTACTTCGTCACGATCTTCGTCGCGGCGCCCCTCGCCGTGCTGACGGGAGTGCGCATGTCGGGGGTGTGGCCGAAGGACGCCGCGGCCCTCAACCGCCGCTATCCGGTGGAGTGGGCGCGTGCGGTGCACTTCCCCGTGATGCTGTACTTCGTCGGATTCATCGCGGTGCACGTCACGCTCGTCTTCCTGACCGGCGCGCTGCGCAACCTCAACCACATGTACGCCGCACAGGACGCCGACGGCTGGCTGGGCTTCTGGATCTTCGTCGCCTCCCTGGTGGTCATCGCCGCCGCGTGGATCGCCGCACGTCCGTCGGTGCTCGCGCCGATCGCGGGGATCTTCGGCAAGGTCGGCCGGTAGCACTCGCAGATCTCCGGGCGGGCATCCGCGACCCGACGCGGTCGCTTGTCATTCCAGTTAGCGGCCGCTAACATCGAGTCCAGTTAGTGCGCGCTAACTGGATGGCGCGCGAACGACGTGCAGAGAGGCGCGGATGGTCACGCTCATGAGCCCGCCCGATCATGGATCGACGCCGAACCCGCGCTCCCGATCGCCGCGCCCCTTCGACCGGGTGCTCGTCGCCAACCGCGGAGAGATCGCCGTACGCATCATCCGCACGCTGCGCCGCCTCGGCATCCGCTCCATCGCCGTCTACTCCGACGCCGACGCCGCCGCGCCGCACGTACGGCTCGCCGACGAAGCAGTGCGCATCGGGCCTGCGTCCGCGAGTGAGAGCTACCTGGTCCCCGAACGCATCGTCGCCGCAGCCCTCGAGTCGGGCGCTGAGGCGATCCATCCGGGCTACGGCTTCCTCTCGGAGCACGCCGGCTTCGCCGAGGCGTGCCGTGACGCGGGCCTCGTCTTCGTCGGCCCGGGCATCGAAGCGCTCGAGGTGATGGGCGACAAGATCCGCGCGAAGCGGCACGTCGAGGCATCCGGTGTGCCGACCGTGCCCGGCATCGCCGACCCCGCCCTCGACGACGCGGCCCTCCTCGACGCATCCGCCACCGTCGGATTCCCGCTGCTCGTGAAGCCGTCGGCCGGTGGCGGCGGCAAGGGCATGCAGATCGCGCGCGATGCCGACGAACTCGCCGCCGCGCTCCCGGCCGCCCGCCGCATCGCGCTCGCCGCGTTCGGCGACGACACGCTGCTGATCGAGCGCCTGATCGAGCGGCCCCGCCACATCGAGGTGCAGGTGCTCGCCGACGCCGCCGGCACCGTGATCCACCTCGGTGAGCGCGAGTGCTCCCTGCAGCGCCGCCACCAGAAGGTCATCGAGGAGGCGCCCTCGCCGCTGCTCGACGAGGCGACCCGGGCGCGGATCGGTGCCGCCGCCTGCGACGCGGCCCGCAGCGTCGGCTACCTCGGCGCCGGCACGGTGGAGTTCCTGGTGTCGGATGCCGCACCCGACGAGTTCTTCTTCATCGAGATGAACACCCGGCTCCAGGTCGAGCACCCCGTGACCGAGCTCGTCACCGGGGTCGACCTCGTCGAGCAGCAGTTGCGCATCGCGGCGGATGAGCCCCTCGCGATCACCCAGGAGGAGGTGCGCCTGACCGGCCACGCCATCGAGGCGCGCGTGTATGCGGAGGCGCCCGAACGCGGCTTCCTCCCCTCGACGGGTCGCGTGGTCGCGTGGCGCGAGCCCGCGGGCCCCGGCGTGCGAGTCGACGGGGGCATCGTCGAGGGCCAGGAGATCACGGCGCACTACGACCCGATGCTCGCCAAGGTGATCGCCTACGGCGACGATCGCGCCGAGGCACTCGATCGCCTCGATCGCGCGCTGGCCGACACGGTCGTGCTCGGCGTCGACACGAATCTCGCCTTCCTGCGCCGGCTCATCGCCGACCCCGCGGTGCGCGCGGGCGACCTCGACACCGGACTCATCGATCGGCTGCCCGAGCCCACCGCAGCCGAGCCCTCGCCCGGGCTCCTCGCCGCGGCCGCCGGCCTCGTCGCCGAGCACGACCGCGTCGAGCACGATGGGGCGACGGATGCCGCGGGCCCGCGTGCGTGGCTCGATTCCAGCGGGTGGCGCCCCGGGCCGCACCGCGCCCCGGTCGTGCTCCTCGCTCCGCGCGACTCGGTCGACGACGTGCGCGAGGTGGCGGCGGGAGCCGTCGACACCTCGGCGGAGGTCGACGGCGTGCTCGTGCGGCGCGATGACGACGGCACGGTCTGGGTGCACCGCGACGGCGAGACCGCCGCCTTCACCGTGCTCGACCGCCGTGCGCGGGCCGCCGCGCGTCGACGCGCAGCGGAACGCGGGGGGCTCGCCGCCGCGCCGGAACTGCGCGCGCCGATGCCCGGCACGGTCACCGCCGTGCTCGTCGCCGACGGCGACTCCGTCGAAGCGGGCGACGCCGTCGTCGCGATCGAGGCCATGAAGATGGAGCACCGCGTGCTCGCCACGCTCGCCGGCCTCGTCCGCCTCGCCGCAGCGACCGGCGATCTGGTCTCGCGCGACCAGGTGGTCGCCCGCATCGAGCCGCACCCCGCGGCATCCGACCCCCAGTCTTCGAGCGGCCCCCACGAGGGCGCCGCTCCCGAGGCATCCCACCAGGAATGAGGAACACCATGCCCGACCTGAACGACGAGGAACAGCAGCTCTACGACATGGTCTGCGAATTCGCGGACACGGTGGTCGCCCCGCAGTCGTACGAGGCCGACCGCACGCACACGCTCTCGATGGACGTCGTCGCCCAGATGGGCGAGCTCGGCCTGTTCGGCCTCCCGTTCCCCGAGGAGGTCGGCGGACAGGGCGGCGACTACATGGCGCTGTGCCTCGCGATCGAGGCGCTCGCCCGCGTCGACCAGTCGATCGCGATCACCCTCGAGGCCGCCGTGGGCCTCGGCGCCATGCCGATCCACCGGCACGGCACCGACGAGCAGAAGGCCGAGTACCTGCCCGACCTCGTCGCCGGGCGCGCGCTCGCCGGCTTCGGCCTGACCGAGTCCGAGGCCGGGTCCGACGCCGGAGCGACGCGCACGACGGCCGTGCTCGACGGCGACGAGTGGATCATCAACGGCTCGAAGCAGTTCATCACCAACTCGGGCACGCCGATCACCCGGTTCGTCACGGTCACCGCCGTGACGGGGGAGCGCACGCGCCCCGATGGCTCGGTCTCGAAGGAGCTCTCGACGATCATCGTGCCGAACGGCACTCCGGGCTTCACGGTCGCCCCCGGGTACGACAAGTCGGGCTGGCGCGCCTCCGACACGCACCCGCTGACGTTCGACGACGTGCGCGTGCCCGTCGCGAACCTGCTCGGCGAACGCGGCCGCGGCTTCGCCAACTTCCTGCGAACCCTCGACGAGGGCCGCATCGCGATCGCCGCCCTGGCGACCGGCGTCGCGCAGGGCTGCCTCGACGAGGCGCTCGGCTATGCCAAGACCCGCAACGTCTTCGGCGTGCCGATCGCCTCGCACCAGTACGTCGCGTTCACCATCGCCCAGATGCAGGCCCGCGTCTACACCGCGCGCCTCGCCTGGCACGACGCCGCCCGGCGTCTCGACGCGGGCCTCCCGTTCAAGAAGGAGGCCGCGATGGCGAAGCTCGTCTCGAGCGACGCGGCGATGCTCAACTCACGCGACGCCACCCAGGTCTTCGGCGGCATGGGCTTCATGAACGAGAGCCTCGTGGCGAGGCACTACCGTGACTCGAAGATCCTCGAGATCGGCGAGGGCACGAACGAGGTCCAGCTCATGGTCATCGCACGCGAGCTGGGCATCGGCTAGGAGGTCGCCATGACGGATGTCCCGATGCGCGAGGTCGTGCAGCGTGGGCTCTGGTTCGAGGAGTTCGAGGAGGGCGTGCGTTACCTGCACCGACCGGGGCGAACGGTGACGGAAGCCGACAACGTGCTGTTCACGACGCTGACGATGAACCCGCAGCCGCTCCACCTCGACGCGGCGTGGTCGGCCGAGCAGCCGTTCGGCCAACGGCTCGTCAACTCGCTGTTCACCCTCTCCACGCTGGTGGGGCAGTCGGTGGGCCAGCTCACCCAGGGCACCCTCGTCGCGAACCTCGGCTTCGGTGCGGTGGCGTTCCCCGCGCCCGTGTTCGTCGGCGACACGCTCTACGGCGAGAGCATCGTCGCGTCCAAGCGGGAGTCGGCGTCGCGACCGGGCCAGGGCGTCGTGGTGCTCGAGCACACGGCGCGCAACCAGGACGGCGTCGTCGTGGCGACCGCCTCCCGCACCATGCTCGTGTGGACTCGCGAGGCGGGGGAGCGCCAGTCGTCCGCGGGGCATGCAGCGAGCGGTGCCGACCCCTCCGCCGACGAGCGGACCCGCGGATGACGCATCCGCCGTTCCGCTTCGGCCCGGCCCTGCTCTTCTGCCCGGCCGACCGGCCCGACCGCTACCGGAAGGCGGGCGAACGGGCGGACGCGGTGATCCTCGACCTGGAGGATGCGGTCGCCGACGACGCGAAGCGGGCGGCGCGGGTCGCCCTCGTCGCTTCCACGCTCGACCCCGAGCGGGTCATCGTGCGCGTCAACCCTGCGTCGACCCCGCACTTCGCCGACGACCTCGCCGCCCTCGCCGCGACGCCCTACCGCACGGTGATGCTCGCCAAGTGCGAGGGCACCGCCGACCTCGTCGGCCTCGAGGACCACGAGGTCATCGCCCTCTGCGAGACGGCGCGGGGGGTGCTCGCCGCGGCCGAGGTCGCGGCCCTGCCCAACGTGTCCGCGCTGATGTGGGGCGCCGAGGACCTCGTGGCCTCACTCGGCGGATCGTCGAGCCGGCGTGCCGACGGAGCCTACCGCGGCGTCGCTGCGCACTCCCGCTCGCAGGTGCTCCTCGCGGCGGGCGCCCACGGCGTCGCCGCCATCGACACCGTGCACCTCGACATCGCCGACCTCGAGGGCCTCCGGCAGGAGGCCGAGGACGCCGTCGCCGTGGGATTCGCCGCCACGGCATGCATCCACCCATCGCAGGTCGACGTCGTCCGTGCGGCCTACCGGCCCGACCCGGAGCGCCTCGAGTGGGCCCGTGCCGTGCTGGCCGCAGCGGCCGGGGCCGGTGCGGGCGTCTTCGCGTTCCGCGGTGGGATGGTGGACGCGCCCGTGCTCCGCCAGGCCGAGGCGGTCGTGCGCCGCTCCGGCCGCGGCTAGTCGACCGGCGCGCAGAAGCACGCCGGCGTGGCCGCTGGCCCGCGCCTCCAGGCCCGACGCCGCCCGTTCGGGGGACACCAGTGGACGGACCGCAAACGATTCGGTAACAGTTCATCTCGTTTCGCCCTGTCGGGCGGGGGACGCGTACCCCGAGGACGTATTCTCGGAGTCAATCCTGGGGAGGAGGGGCGCGTGGCACGACGGCATACCTACCGAGCCAACGCGGCGAGCGTCGCGGGTTCGGCGGTCATCGAGGAGTTCGCGAATCTGGGGCGCGACGACGTCCTGAGCGTCACCGCGTCGACGACGCCGGCGCTCCGCGTCGAGACCGTCGAGTCGAACACGCTGTCGGGCCCGATCACGGTGCCGATGCCCGCGACCCTGGGTGAGACCGGCATCCTGGCACACCCCATCGCGCTGGGCGGCAGCACCTTCGGGTGGACGCTCGGCGCCGACGATTCCCACGCGGTCCTCGACCGCTTCGCCGGGACCGGCGGCGACCTCCTCGACACAGCCGACAGCTATGCCGCGGGCCGCAGCGAGACGATCATCGGCTCCTGGCTGCGCACCCGGCACACGCGCGATCGGATGCGCGTGATGACGAAGGTCGGACGCCACCCCGACCACCACGGGCTGGCTCCCGTCGACCTCAGGGCGGCGGTCGAGGCGTCCCTCGACCGGCTCGGCACCGATCGCATCGACGTGCTGTTCTTCCACGGAGACGACCCCGAGACGCCCCTCGAGGAGAGCCTCGGCGCGGTCGACGCGCTCATCACCGAGGGCAAGGTGCTCGCCATCGGCGCTTCCGACTTCTCGCCCGAGCGGCTCATCGAGGCGCGTGTCCTCGCCGCCAACGGCCTGCCGCGCTTCGAGCTCCTCACCGCCCGGTACAACCTCATGGACCGTCGACCCTTCGAGGGTGCGACCGAGCTCGTCGCCCATGCCCAGGGCCTCGCCGTGCTGCCGTACTTCGCGCTCGCGAACGGGTTCCTCGGCGGCCAGGTGCGCCGACGCTCCGAGGTGCGTCGCGATGCGCGCGGCGAACGCGTCGCCCGCCACCTCGGACGACGCGGCCACCGCGTCCTCACCGCGCTCGACGAGATCGCGTTCGCCCACGGCGTGCAGCCCGCGACCATCGCACTCGCCTGGCTGCTGGCCAAGCCCACCGTGGCCGCGCCGGTGGTGAGCGCGACGAAGCCCGACCAGGTCGAGGCGCTCATGGCCGCGGCATCCGTCGAACTGCACCGTTCCGAGCTCGTCGAGCTCGATCGCGCCTCGGCCTAGCACGGCGCGTCCTACTCGCATGACCGCCCGGCGCGACCGGCCGGTCGGCGCCGCGCCCGCGGGCCGACGCATCCGACCGCTGCACGTCCGGGTGCCATAGGCTGGACAGGATGAACGGCGCTGTCGACCTCCCACTCGGCCAGGCCGAACTCTCCTTCACAGCCGCAGGCGACGCGCGAGTTCGGCGCAGCGTGCTCCCGTCGGGAGTTCGGGTGCTCAGCGAGCAGGTGCCGGGCAGTCGCAGCGTCACCATCGGCTTCTGGGTCGCCGTCGGCTCACGAGACGAGCAGCAGGCGGATGCCGCGCACCCCGCCACGTACGGGTCGACCCACTTCCTCGAGCACCTGCTGTTCAAGGGCACCACGAGTCGCACGGCGCTCGACATCGCCATCTCCTTCGACGCCGTCGGCGGCGAGCACAACGCGCTCACGGCGAAGGAGTACACGTGCTACTACGCCAAGGTGCAGGATCGCGACCTGCCGATGGCGGTGCAGGTGCTCGCCGACATGTTCACCTCGTCGCTGCTCGACCCGGTCGAGTTCGACAACGAGCGGGGCGTCATCCTCGAGGAGCTCTCGATGGCGGGCGACGACCCGGGGGATGTCGCGAACGAGTGCTTCTTCGAGGCCGTGCTCGGGGAGCATCCGCTCGGCCGCCCCATCGGCGGCAGCCCCGAGACCATCCGCGCGGCGACGCGCGAGGCGGTGTGGGAGCACTACCGCGCGAACTACCGCCCGCAAGACCTGGTGGTCACCGTGGCCGGGGCGGTCGACCACGACGCGCTCGTCGCCGAGCTCGAGGCCGCCCTCACCCGGCACGGTTGGGACCTCACCGCCGAAGGGGCGCCGGTCGAGCGGCGCAGCATCACGCCGGCGGTGCTCGCACCCGGCACCGCCGTCACGGTCGTGCCCCGGCCAACCGAGCAGGTCAACCTGCTCCTCGGCGTGCCCGGGCTCGTGGCGACCGACGAGCGCCGCTCCACGATGAGCGTGCTGAACGCGATCTTCGGGTCGGGCATGTCGTCCCGGCTGTTCCAGCAGGTGCGCGAGCGCCGGGGCCTCGCCTACGCGGTCTACTCGTTCGCGCCCGGATACTCCGACGCCGGCCTGTTCGGCATGTACGCCGGCTGCGCGCCGGCCAAGGCCGGCACCGTGGCCGCGCTGATGCGCACCGAGCTCGAACGGGTGGCCGAGCACGGCGTCACGGCCGATGAGCTGCGACGCGCCGCCGGTCAGCTGAGCGGTGCGTCCGCGCTCGCGCTCGAGGACTCCGACACCCGGATGTCACGGCTCGGCCGAGCCGAGCTGACGCTGGGCGAGTTCATCGACCTCGACGAGGCGCTGCGGCGCATCGCCCTCGTCACCGCCGACGACGTGCAGGAGCTCGCCGCCGACCTGGCCGCACGGCCGTTCTCGCTGGTCGCGGTGGGCGCGGCCGACGAGTCGGCGTTCCGCGGCGCCGTCGACGAGATCGCGCCCAGCACCGACGTCGCCTGACGTCCGAACCCCGACCAGTACCGACGAAAGCGGAACAGTGCCCCACCATCTCTACCTCGTGCGCCACGGCGAGCAGCTCGACGCCGAGCACGGCATGCCCGACGGTCCGCTCTCGCCCCGGGGACGCCGGCAGGCGCAACTGCTCGGCGAGCGGCTCGGCGGCGTGCCGTTCGACAACGCCTGGCACTCGCCGTTGCAGCGCGCCACCGAGACGGCCGAGATCATCGCGGCGAAGATGCCGGCGCTGAACCCCGAGCCCTCGGCACTGCTGTTCGACTGCATCCCCTCGGGTCCCGCGCCTGAGACGCCCAAGGTCTACGAGCCGTTCTTCGGCTCGGTCACCGAGGCGGAGATCGAGGCGGGCAGCGCCCAGATGGCGGATGCCGGAGCGGAGTTCCTGCGGTCGCACCGTGAGGACCGGCACGACCTCCTGATCACCCACAACTTCGTGATCGGCTGGCTCGTGCGCGAGGCCCTCGGTGCTCCCGAGTGGCGGTGGCTCTCGATCCACCAGGCCAACTGCGGGCTCACCGTGCTCACCCAGAAGTCGGGCCGCCCGTGGAACCTGCTGGTGCACAACGACCTCGCGCACCTGCCGTTCGAGCTGCGGTCCGGGCTCCCCGAGCCCTACGCGCTCTGAGCCGTACGCCCTCCGAGCCACCGCCGGCGGGCGCGGGTCAGCCGACGTGCTTGCCGTACCAGTGCGTCGCGTTCGGGTTGGCGTTGTACGGCTCGATCTCGGCGTAGCCGCTCGACCGGTACAGGCCGCCGGCCGCCGCGAGGCTCGCGTTCGTGTCGAGCACCAGTTCGCGAGCGCCGAAGGCCACGGCGCGACGCTCGAGCTCGTCGAGGAGACGCCGGCCCGCTCCACGACCACGGGCGGCCGGCGCGAGCCAGAGGTGCTTCACCTCGAAGCGGGGCTCGTCCGATCCGGGGCGGGAGTCGATGCGCCGCACGCCGCCGCATCCGATCACCTCGGCCCGGTCGTCGCGATCATCCTCGACGACGAGGAACACGCCGGCCGGCGGGGTGAACTGCTCGGCGACCGGGTAGGTCGGACGGTATTCGCCCTGCTCGGCGGGGAAGCCCGCGGCACGCTCCGCGAAGTACGCATCCAGCAGGGAGAGCGCCTCGGCGCCCGTGACGTCGACCGCTCGGAACCGCATGCCGTCCAGCCTAGACGCGGGCGGACGCGAGCTCGTCGTCACGCGATTGGTAGGGTGAAGCGGTGACGATACGGGTCGCCGTGGCCGGAGCCACGGGCAAGATGGGGCGTCTGGCGATCGAGCTCATCGAGGCATCCGACGACCTCGAACTGCACGCCGCGCTCGATTCGCGGTCGGACCTCGACGAGATGCTCGGCGCCGACGTCGCCCTCGACGTCACGCACCCCGCCGCGAGCGCGGGGATCGTCGAGTTCGCGACCGGCGCGGGCATCCCCATCGTGGTCGGCACCTCGGGGTGGTCGAGCGACCGCATCGCCGAGATCGCCCGGTTCGTGCGCGGCCACGACGACGCCGGCGCCGTGCTCTTCATCCCGAACTTCTCGATCGGCAGCGTCCTCGGCACCGCCTTCGCGGCGCTCGCGGCCCGCTTCTTCGATTCCATCGAGATCGTCGAGGCGCACCACGCCGGCAAGGTGGACTCGCCGTCGGGTACCGCCGTGCGCACGGCCGAGCTCATCGGCCGGGCGCGCGCCGAGGTCGGCCCCGTCGCCGCGCCCCACGCCGACCAGCGCGCCCGCGGCCAGCTCGTCTCCGGGATCCCGGTCCACAGCCTCCGGCTGTCGGGCGTGCTCGCCGAGCAGCGGGTGGTGCTCGGCGGCGAGGGCGAGACGCTGACGATCGCCCATTCCACGGTGTCGGCCTCGGCCTACGAGCAGGGCATCCTGCTGGCGCTGCGACGCGCGCCCGCGGCATCCGGAGTCGTCGTCGGCCTCGACGCGCTGCTCGACCTCGGCCTGCCCGACCCCTCATGACGAGCAAGGCCGGCGCCATCCTGATGGCCGTCCTCCTCGCGCTGTACGTGGTGCTGGTGGGCTGGCGCGCCGTGCAGTTCATGGCCACCGGGGAGCCCGTCGCGGTAGGCATCGGGCTCGCGCTCATCGTGCTGCCGGTCATCGCCGCCTGGGCGCTCTGGCGGGAGATCTTGTTCGGGGTGCGGTCGCAGGCGCTCATGCGACGGCTGGAGGACGAGGGCGGGCTCGAGCTGGAGATCCCGGTCAAGCCCAGCGGCCGACCCGAGCGGTCGGCAGCGGATGCCGCGTTCCCGGCGTTCCGCGACGCCGCAGAGGCGGCGCCCGACTCCTGGCGGGCCTGGCTCCGGCTGGGGCTCGCCTACGACGCGGCCGGCGACCGCCGCAGGGCGCGGGGCGCCGTGCGGCGCGCGATCACGCTCGAGCGCGCGGAGCGCTGAGCATCGCGTCGAGCGCCGACTCGATCGTGACGTGCTCGAAGCGGTATCCGTCGTCGATGAGCCGCTGCGGGCGCACCTTCTGGCTCGACAGCAGCAGTTCGTCGGCGGCCCGGCCGAGCGCCAGCTCGAGCATTCGCTCCGGCACGGTGAAGGTGTAGGGCCGGTGCATCCGCTCGGCCATCGCGGCCATCACGCGGTCGGCCGTCGCCGGCGTCGGGCCGACGAGGTTCACCGCGCCCGACAGCCTGGACTCGAGCAGGTGCACGATCGCCCCCACCTCGTCGGTCAGGCCGATCCACGGCCAGTGCTGGCCTCCGGTGCCCAGGCGCCCCGAGAGCCCGAATCGGGTGAGGGTGCCCACCCGCTGCATGGCCCCGCCCTCACCCACGACGATGCCCGTGCGGAAGACGACCGACCGGGTCTCGTGCGGTGCGAGGGCCGCGGCGCTCTCCCAGCGCGACACGACGTCGGCGAGGAATCCAGTGCCCGCGCTCGA
Organism: Agromyces sp. 3263; assembly: GCF_031456545.1. Taxonomy (NCBI): domain Bacteria; kingdom Bacillati; phylum Actinomycetota; class Actinomycetes; order Micrococcales; family Microbacteriaceae; genus Agromyces; species Agromyces sp. 3263. The sequence continues at coordinate 61,910 of NZ_JAVDUV010000001.1, read as the reverse complement.
GAACTCGGTGAGGAGCTCGCCGGGCCGATCGCCGTAGAAACCCACCGCCGAGGCGCTCAGGAACACTGCCGGGGGCCGGCGCGCCTTCCGCATCGCGTCCGCGAGGGTGCGCGTGGCGGTCACGCGCGAGTCGTTGATCTCGCCGCGGTACGTCTTCGTCCACGGCAGCCGGGCGAGTGACGCGCCGGACAGGTTCACGACGGCGTCCACGCGATCCATGACGGTGAAGTCGATGATGCCCGCGGCCGGTGACCAGGTCGCCTCGTCGGCGCCCTGGGCGCGTCGTCGCACGAGACGCACGATCTCGTGCCCGTCGGCGTGCAATCGCTCGATCAGCGCGGTTCCGATGAAGCCGGACGCACCGGCGATGAGCACGCGCACGGTCTAGGCGAGCTCGGCTTCGATCGTGATCGGGATCGACAGCGCCTGCGAGATGGGGCAGTTCGCCTTGGCGTCCTCGGCGATGGCCTCGAACTGCTCCTCGGTGATGCCGGGCACCCGGGCGCTGACGAGCAGGTGGCTGCCGAGCACGCCCTTCCCGGCCTCGAAGGTGACGGCTGCCGTGGTCTGGATGCTCTCGGGCGGCATTCCGGCCTGCGTCAGGGCGAGCGACAGGGCCATCGAGAAGCACGAGGAGTGCGCGGCAGCCAGCATCTCCTCGGGATTCGTCGTGTTCGCGACGCCTTCGCTGCGGGCCTTCCAGTTCACGTCGAACGTCGCGAGGCCCGAGGAGTCGAGGGCGACCTGGCCCGACCCTTCGAACAGCGTGCCGGTCCAGACCGTGGTCGCTTCACTCGTGAGTGCCATGTGGGATCCTCCTCCTCGAGACGGGTTCCCAGCCTATCCGGGCGGATGCCGCGAGGTCAGGTCCGTGCGATGACTCGTGCCCGCACGAGCAGCACGTACAGCTGGCATCCGAGGCAGTACCCGAACGCCGCGTTGAGGAACGCGGCGATGAAGGCGAGGGATGCCGCGATCGGCACCGCGGCGGCGAGCCCGGCCGCCCCCAGGATGACGCCGACGATGGTCACCGCGAAGCCGACGCCCTGCGCGAAGGTCGGCGGACGTGGGTCCTCGAGCTCGTCGGGCGGGGACAGTCGCGGTCGTATGAGCCTTCGGAACACGAGCGCGAACGGGTGCCGGCGGACGCCGGCGAAGGCGCCCCACGCGAAGAGCGCGCTCAGCGCGGCGAGGAGGATCCACGCGGCGAGGTCGGCCCCGCCGAAGCCGAGCACGGCCACGACGAGCAGGAGCACCGCGGTGATCCCCGCCGTGAAGCGCGGGCCCCGCGGATCGATGCCGTCGGGTCGGTCGGATTCAGGATGGGACACGGGACCTCCCGGTGAGGGTGTCGAGGTGGCGGCGGACGGCGTGCGCGTCGGGCACGCCGCCGATGCGGGCGGATGCGGTGCCGCCGGCGTCGAGGATGAGGGTGGTCGGCGTCTGCAGGATGCGGAAGCGATCAACCAGGTCGGGCCGGTGGGTGAGGTCGAGCTCGACGAGCCGCACGCCCGCGTAATCCGCGGCGATCGACGTGAGCTGCCGTGCCGTCGAGGGGCACCGGCTGCAGTACTCGGTCGAGAACTGCACCAGCGTCGCCGAGCTGCCGAGCGCGGTGGGCGCGAGTCCGAGGTCGTCGAGGGCCGCGTCATCGGATGCCGCGGCCACCCGGCCCGTCCGTGATCGCCACCAGAGCCCGAGCACCGTGGCCCCGGCGGGCAGCGCGACGGCCGCGATGAGCGCGACCGACCAGTCCATGTCGCGATGGTATGGCGGTCGCCCGGCGGCATGGGGCGTGTGACGGAGGATGACACCACGTCACGCGCACGCCGGACGGCTCGCCCGCGGCATCCGCCCCCTCGTCAGCCGTCGGGGTTAGCATCGAGGCGATGGCCGAGACGATCCCCACGCCCTATGAAGACCTCCTGCGCGACGTGCTCGAGCACGGTACGCACAAGACCGATCGCACGGGCACCGGCACGCGCAGCGTGTTCGGCCGCCAGTTGCGGTTCGACCTCTCGCAGGGGTTCCCGCTCGTCACCACGAAGCGCGTGCACTTCAAGTCGATCGCCTACGAGCTGCTGTGGTTCCTGCAGGGCTCCTCGAACGTCGGGTGGCTCCGCGAGCACGGCGTCACCATCTGGGACGAGTGGGCGGATGCCGCGGGCGAGCTCGGTCCCGTCTACGGGGTGCAGTGGCGCTCGTGGCCGACGCCCGGCGGCGAGACGATCGACCAGATCTCGCAGGTCATCGAGCAGATCCGAGTGAACCCCGACTCCCGCCGCCTCATCGTCTCGGCGTGGAATCCGGCCGACATCCCCGACATGGCGCTCGCGCCCTGCCACGCGCTGTTCCAGTTCTACGTGGCCGACGGCAGGCTGTCGTGCCAGCTCTACCAGCGCAGCGCCGACCTGTTCCTCGGCGTGCCGTTCAACATCGCCTCCTATGCCCTGCTCACCCACATGGTCGCTCAGCAGACCGGCCTCGAGGTGGGGGACTTCGTGTGGACCGGCGGTGACTGCCACATCTACGACAACCACGTCGAGCAGGTCACCGAACAGCTCACGCGCTCGCCGTTCGCTCCGCCCACTCTGAGGTTCGCCCGCACGCCGGCGTCCATCTTCGACTACGAGTACGACGACTTCATCGTCGAGGGCTACGAGCACCACCCGGCCATCCGCGCGGCCGTCGCGGTATGACGACGGGTGCGGATGCCGCGACCCCGCGTCCGTCGATCGGCCTCATCTGGGCCGAGTCGGGGGGCGTCATCGGCCGCGACGGCGGAATGCCCTGGCACGTGCCCGAAGACCTGGCGCACTTCAAGGAGCTCACGCTCGGCGCGCCCGTGATCATGGGGCGCAAGACGTGGGAGTCGCTCCCGCCGCGGTACCGGCCGCTGCCAGGGCGGGCGAACCTCGTCGTGACGCGTCAGGCCGACTGGGCCGCCGAGGGCGCGGAGCGCGCGGCATCCGTCGACGGGGCACTCGCGCTTGCCGCGGCGCGGGAGCCCGCGCGCGTGTGGGTCATCGGCGGAGCCGAGGTCTTCCGGCAGACCCTGCCGCTCGCCGACCGCCTCGAGGTGACCGAGCTCCGGGCGCCGGGCGGAGGCGCGGTGATCGAGCCGCGTGCGGGCGACACCCCCGCTCCCGTGGTGGACACGGCGGTGTGGCGGCGGGCCGACGCCGAGCCGTCCGACACCGCGTGGCTCATCTCACGCGGCGGCCCCGAGTACCGCTTCCTCAGTTACGCCCGCGCCTGACCCAGCCCGGCCGCACGTCGCCCCCCGCACCGGACCGGTCCCGCAACGGAGGAGATCGGGGGAGGCGCGCCGCGTCCGCCCGGCCCGGCGTGCCAGAACTCCTTCGTTGCGGTCTTCGACCCGTCCTCAACACGATCGCCGACGGGGATAACCCGCCGACGGCGCTGCTGGGTCTGCCAGCCGCAGACTTCCCAAGCAAGAGTGGGCCATGCCCGACGACTTGAACCACGTCCTCCGCGCCTGCAACGACCTCGGTGGTGTGGCCCGTCTCGCCGACCTGCGTTCCGCCGGCGCCGGCAGGGAGGACATCGATCGCGCTGTCCGAGCCGGCTCACTCACGCGGCTGAGACGAGGTTGGTACGGCTGGGCCGGGATCTCGCCTGCGCTCGCCGCGGCCGTGCGCCACGGTGGTGCACTCGGTTGCATCTCGGTGCTGCAGGAACACGGGCTCTGGATCCTCGGCGAACACCCTCACGTCCATGTGGCGATGCGGCCGAACGGGCAGAGCCTGCCGCATCCCGGATGCAGGTGCGTCCTGCACTGGAACGCCGTTCCGCGATCGGGAGGGCGGGTTTCCCTGAGGACGGCACTCGCCCAAGCCCTGGGGTGCATCGGGGCAGAGGAGTTCTTCGTCGCCCTCGAGTCCGCCATGCGACGCCGGGCGATCGACGGGCTGGAACTGGCGGCGCTGCGCCAGGACGTGCCGGCCGATCGGCGGTGGCTCGTCGACCTCGCCCGATGGGACGCGGACAGCGGGCTGGAATCGCTGCTTCGACTGAGGCTCCACGCGCTCGGCATGACGCTGAGGTCGCAGGTCGAGATCCCCGGAGTGGGACGAGTCGACTTCGTCCTCGGGGATCGGCTCATCCTCGAGGTCGACGGTCGGTTGAATCACGAGGCTCCGCCCAAGCGACACAAGGACCTGATCCGCGATGCCGTCGCAGCCGCGCATGGATTCGACACGCTTCGATTCGACTCTGCGCTCCTCGTGTACGACTGGCCGCTCGTCGAGGCGGCGATCCTCGCGAAGCTCGAACTCGGTCTCCACGTGAGTGTGCGTCCCCGGTCGCGCGGGCGACGGGCGCGGCGCGGCATCCGTTCGACCCGATAGCCTTGGGGGCGTGACTGCAGACAACCCCTTCGGACAGGTGCTCGTCGCGCTCGTCACGCCGATGACGGCGGACGGCGAGGTCGATTGGGCCGGGGTCGAGAAGCACATCGACGACGTGATCTCGGCCGGCGCCGACGGCATCGTCGTCACGGGCACGACCGGTGAGACGTCGACGCTCACCGACCCCGAGAAGATCCGGCTGGTCGAGGTCGGCAAGGACGTGGCCGCGGGCCGCGCGAAGATCATCACGGGCGGCGGCTCGAACGAGACCGCGCACGCGATCGAGCTCTACAAGCACTCCGAACAGGCCGGCGCCGACGGCATCATGATCGTCACGCCGTACTACAACAAGCCGACCCAAGCCGGCATCCTCACGCACTTCCGGCTCGTGGCCGACGCCACCGACCTGCCGGTCATCCTCTACGACATCCCCGGCCGCACCGGCGTGCCGATCAAGTACGAGACGATCCTGCGGCTCGCGAAGCACCCGAACATCCTGGCGATCAAAGACGCCAAGGGCGACTTCTCCGAGGTGAGCCGCGTGCTCAACCAGACCGACCTCATGTACTTCTCGGGCGACGACGCCAACGTGCTGCCGCACCTCGCGATCGGTGCCACGGGACTCATCGGCGTGACCGCCAACATCGCCCCCGCGCCCTACCGCACCATCGTCGACGCCGTGAACCGCGGCGACCTCGCGGCTGCCACCGCCGAGCACCGGCGGCTCGAGCCGCTCGTGCGCGCCGTGATGACCCACGTGCCCGGCACCGTCGCGGCGAAGTACATCCTGCACGGCCTGGGCCGCATCGGCAGCCCGCGCGTGCGGCTCCCGCTCGTCGGTCCCGAGGAGTGGGAGGCCGCGCTCATCGAGGACGAGATCGACCTCGTGCAGGGCATCCCGGGCGTCGACTTCCACCGCTTCCGTCCCGACCGCAACGCCGCCGCCGGCGGCGCGCTGCCCAAGGTCGCGGGCACCACCCGCTGAAACGTCGGCCGAGGCATCCGCCGGAACGGCCGTGTGAACTGAACACCGCAACGTAAGGAGGGCCCATGCCCGACGTCGTCATCGATCCCGCTCCGCTCGAGGCAGGGACGCTCCGCGTCATCCCCATCGGCGGCCTCGGTGAGGTCGGCCGCAACATGACGAGCTACGAGATCGACGGGAAGATCCTCATCGTCGACTGCGGCGTGCTCTTCCCCGAGGAGCACCAGCCGGGCGTCGACCTGATCCTGCCCGACTTCGGCTTCCTGCGCGAGCGACTCGACGACATCGTCGGCGTGGTGCTGACGCACGGGCACGAGGACCACATCGGCTCCGTGCCCTACCTGCTGCGCCTGCGCGCCGACATCCCCCTGATCGGCTCCACGCTGACGCTCGCCCTCGTCGAGGCGAAGCTCAAGGAGCACCGCATCCAGCCGTACAGCCTCACGGTGCGCGAGGGCGAGCACGAGCGGATCGGACCGTTCGACCTCGAGTTCATCGCGGTCAACCACTCCATCCCCGATGCGCTCGCGGTGGCCATCAAGACGAGTGCCGGCACGGTGCTGGCCACCGGCGACTTCAAGATGGACCAGCTGCCGCTCGACGGCCGGCTCACCGACCTGCGCGAGTTCGCGCGCCTGGGCGAGGAGGGCGTCGACCTGTTCATGGTCGATTCCACCAACGCGGATGTCCCGGGCTTCACGCCACTCGAGCGCTCGATCGGCCCCGTGCTCGACGAGGTGATCGCGCGCTCGCCGCGCCGAGTGATCGTGGCGAGCTTCTCGAGCCATGTGCACCGGGTGCAGCAGGTGCTCGACGCCGCGCACTTCAACGGCCGCAAGGTCGCGCTCATCGGCCGCAGCATGGTGCGCAACATGACCATCGCAGCCGAACTCGGCTACCTGAAGGTGCCCGCCGGCGTGCTCGTCGACTTCAAGAAGGCCGGCGACATCCCCGACGACGAGATCGTCTACATGTCGACGGGGTCGCAGGGCGAGCCCATGGCCGTGCTCTCGCGCATGGCGAATCGCGAGCACCAGATCGAGATCGGCGAGGGCGACACGGTCATCCTCGCGTCGAGCCTCATCCCCGGCAACGAGAACGCGGTCTACCGGGTCATCGACGGGCTCACGAAGCTCGGCGCGAACGTGGTGCACAAGGGCAACGCGAAGGTGCACGTGTCGGGTCACGCGGCCGCGGGGGAGCTCCTCTACTGCTACAACATCCTGAAGCCGAAGAACGTGCTGCCGATCCACGGCGAGTACCGTCACCTCTTCGCGAACGCGAAGCTGGCGCAGGACACGGGAATCCCCGAGCGCAACACGTTCATCGGCGAGAACGGCACGGTCTACGACCTGCGCGACGGCGTCGTGAAGGTCGCGGGGCAGCTCGACCTCGGCTTCGTCTACGTCGACGGCGCGACGGTCGGCGAGATCACCGACGCCGACCTCAAGGACCGCCGCATCCTCGGTGAAGAGGGCTTCATCTCGGTCATCATCGTCGTGGATGCCTCGACCGGGCGCATCATCGTGGGCCCCGAGATCCACGCGCGCGGCTTCGCGGAAGACGACGCCGTGTTCGAGGAGGTCAAGCCGAAGATCTCGGCCGCACTGCTCGAGGCCGCCCAGAACGGCGTGCGCGACCAGCACGCGCTGCAGCAGATCGTGCGCCGCACCGTGGGCACCTGGGTCAACCGCAGGCTCCGCCGCCGTCCGATGCTGGTGCCGCTCGTCATCGAGGCGTAGCGGCGCAGGCGCGGCTGCGGGGCCGCCGGCGGCGATCGGGCCGGCCTGATGGCCCGGCCCGACGGAAACACCGCGGAAACACGGCGGGCGTAGCATCCGCGCATGGCGGACTACACGATCCGCCCGGCCATCCCGAGCGACGGCGCGTTCCTCGCCGACATGGTGGTCGAGGCGGCGAACTGGCGGGCCGGGGCGACCCGGCCCAAGCCGACGGTGTTCGCCGACCCGGTCTCGCGCGGCTACATCGCCGGATGGCAGCGGCCGGCCGACACCGGCTTCGTGGCCCTCGACGGCGATGCCGAGCCGATCGGCGCGGCGTGGTACCGCCTGTTCGCGGCCGACACACCCGCGCACGGCTTCGTCGCGGCGGGAGTGCCCGAGCTCATCATCGGCGTCCAGCCGCTCTGGCGTGCGCAGGGCGTCGGGCGCACGCTGATGCGGTCGCTGACGGATGCCGCGCGCGCGGCCGGGTACGCCCGCATCACGCTGAGCGTGGAACACGGCAACTTCGCACACGCCCTCTACCGCTCGGAGGGGTTCGCCGTCGTGGGCACCCGCGGGGGACGCGACACCATGGTGCGGGTCCTCGGCTGAACCCCGGTGCGACCCTGCAGCGGGTCGCTGATCGCGGACACTCGCCGCGTCCTGTCGGCCTGCGTCGCCGGTCGGCCGTAACGTGGTCGCATGGCTACGAGCACCAGGTCGAACGGGCGTGCCTCCGGCGCGTCCGCACGCGGCTCGGGCTCCAAGACCGCGCCCACGAAGAAGCTCCCGGCGTCGACCTCACGCGGGTCGGCGGCGGCGAAGGCCAAGCCGGCCACGCCCGACCGGCCCCCGCTGCTCGTCCGCGCTTGGATGGGGCTCGCGCACGTCACGGGTGGGGCGGCGCGCGCGCTCGGCCCCGAGACCCTCGCGAAGGAGGAGCGCCGCGACGGACTGCCGTTCTTCATCGTGGTGCTCGCCGTCGCCGGCGCGCTCGTCGAGTGGTTCTTCATCAACGAGCCGGTCGCCCAGGCGTTCGACTCGTGGACGTTCGGCGGACTGTTCGGACGGGTCGCCTTCGCGCTTCCCGTGGTGATGCTGCTGTTCGCCGTCTGGCTCTTCCGGCATCCCAGCTCGGTGCACGACAACACCCGCATCGGGATCGGCCTCGGTCTCCTGCTTCTCACGGTGTCGGGGCTCTGCCACCTGTTCGGCGGCCAGCCCGAGCCGAGCGAGGGCATGGCCGTGCTGGCTCGTGCCGGCGGCATCCTGGGCTGGATGCTGGCCGAGCCGCTGATCCTGCTGATCACCGACATCGGCGCCGCCGTCGTGCTCGTGCTGCTCCTCGTGCTGTCGCTGCTGATCATGACGAAGACGCCGCCGAACCGCATCCCGGCGCGGTTCCGCGAGCTGTACGCCTGGCTGTTCGGCGCGCCCGAGCCCGATGAGCGTCCCGAGGCCGAGCCGAAGCCGTCGCGCCGCGCGGCCCGCAAGACGGCGCAGGCCGAACTCGACGGCATCGACGCGCTCGACGACGACTCCGAGCCCACCGGGCTCGTGCCCTGGTGGCGACGCAACGACTCGAACCGCGAGGAGGATCCCGCGTTCGAGGCGAACGGCGTCGACGGCCTCACCGAGGTGTTCGGTCCGGGATCCGCAGCCGGCAGCTTCGAGACGCCGCTCGAGGGTGTCGGCGGAGCCGGCTCGTACAACACCGAGGTGCTGGGCGACCTCGACCGCGCGGAGGCCGCGCTCCAGCGCTTCACCGGCGACATCCCGCACGGCGGCACCGGACTCCGCGGCGACGACGCCGGGTCACCCGCCGTGCTCGCGGTCTTCGACGTCGAGGGCGAGGGTGATGCGACCGTCGGGATCGGCGGCGCCGCGGCATCCGCTGAGCCGAGTCTCGAAGCCGCCGTGCCGGATCGGCCCTACCACCTGCCGGCGGCGTCGACCCTGGCGGCCGGTGCGCCGGCGAAGACGCGCTCGCACGTGAACGACGAGGTCGTGCGGCAGATCACCGGCGTGCTCGAGCAGTTCGGGGTCGACGCCAAGGTGACCGGGTTCTCGCGGGGCCCGACCGTGACGCAGTACGAGATCGAGCTCGGGCCCGGCGTGAAGGTCGAGCGGGTCACCGCCCTGTCGAAGAACCTGTCGTACGCGGTCGCGTCGAACGAGGTGCGCATCCTCTCGCCGATCCCCGGGAAGAGCGCGATCGGCATCGAGATCCCCAACGCCGACCGCGAGATCGTGACCCTCGGGGACGTGCTGCGGTCGGGCGCGGCCGTGAACGCGAAGCACCCGATGACGATCGGCGTGGGCAAGGACGTGGGGGGCGGCTACGTCGTCGCCAACCTCGCGAAGATGCCGCACCTGCTGGTGGCCGGATCGACTGGCTCGGGCAAGTCGAGCTTCGTGAACTCGATGATCACGTCGCTGCTCATGCGGGCGAAGCCCTCCGACGTGCGCATGGTGCTCATCGATCCCAAGCGGGTCGAGCTCGCGCCGTACGGGGGCGTGCCGCATCTCATCACGCCCATCATCACGAACCCGAAGAAGGCCGCCGAGGCGCTGCAGTGGGTCGTCAAGGAGATGGACATGCGGTACGACGACCTCGCGTCGTTCGGCTTCCGGCACATCGACGACTTCAACAAGGCCGTGGTCAACGAGGAGATCGTGCTGCCCGCCGGCAGCGAGCGCAAGCTCAAGCCCTACCCCTACCTGCTCGTGGTCGTCGACGAGCTCGCCGACCTTATGATGGTCGCCCCGCGCGACGTCGAGGACTCGATCGTGCGCATCACGCAGCTCGCACGCGCGTCGGGCATCCACCTCGTGCTCGCGACGCAGCGGCCCTCCGTCGACGTCGTCACGGGCCTCATCAAGGCCAACGTGCCGTCGCGCCTCGCCTTCGCGGTCACGAGCGTCACCGACTCGCGAGTCATCCTCGACCAGCCGGGGGCCGACAAGCTCATCGGTCAGGGTGACGCGCTCTTCCTGCCGATGGGGGCGTCGAAGGCGATCCGCGTGCAGGGCGCGTGGGTCAGCGAGTCCGAGATCGAGAAGGTCGTCACGCACGTCACGCGGCAGGCGCGGCCCGAGTACCGGCAGGATGTCGCGGCCGCCGTGGAACGCAAGGAGATCGACTCCGACATCGGCGACGACCTCGAGCTGCTGCTCGCCGCGGCGGAGCTCGTCGTCTCGACGCAGTTCGGTTCCACTTCGATGCTCCAGCGCAAGCTCCGCGTCGGGTTCGCGAAGGCCGGGCGGCTCATGGACCTGCTCGAGTCCCGGGAGATCGTCGGTCCGTCCGAGGGGTCGAAGGCCCGTGACGTGCTGGTGACAGCCGAGCAACTGCCCGGCGTGCTGGCACGTCTCCGCGGCGAGGAGCCGGCAGGAGGGGGCGGCCCGGCCGGGCAGGCGGCGACGCCGCGAACGACTCCACTCGCCGAGACCGGCGGCTACGACGACCCGGACCCCCGCTACGACGACCCCGTCGGTCGTGCCACCGAGGGGCTGCCCGAGGTCGAGGGCGACACCGACGAGGACGCCTGGGGCCTCACCGGCCGCGACTGAGCCGCCCGCTCCTCGGAAGCACCGCGCGGCTAGGCTGTGCGTATGACCTCCTCCGCCGGAAGCCCCGAGCGATCGGCGAATTGGAACCTCCCCAACGCGATCACGATCGTGCGCATCGTGCTGGCGCCGATCTTCTTCTGGATGCTGCTCGCCGACGGCGGCGACGACGGCTGGCTCCGGTGGGCGGCGGCCGCCCTCTTCATCATCGCGATCGCGACCGACGGCATCGACGGCCACATCGCGCGTTCGCGCGGCCTGGTCACCGACCTCGGCAAGATCCTCGACCCGATCGCCGACAAGCTCCTGACGAGCGGCGCCCTCGTCTGCCTGTCGATCCTCGGCGAGCTGCCGTGGTGGATCACCGCGATCATCGTCGTGCGCGAGGTCGGCATCACCGTCTGGCGGCTCGTGGAGCTGCGCCGGGGCAACGTGGTGCCCGCGTCGTCCGGCGGCAAGCTCAAGACCGTCGTGCAGTCGGTCGCGATCTCGCTGTTCCTCGTGCCGCTCGACTCGGTGGTGGGTCCGTGGATCGTGTGGGTCAACTGGGTGGCCATGGCCGCGGCGCTCGTCCTCACGGTCTGGTCGGGCCTGCTGTACGTGCGCGACGCCGTTCGACTCGCACGCGGTGCGCGCGAGTCGCGCTGAGGGCGAGCGGATGCCCCGGCCGGCCGATTCCCCAGGCGCGCCCGACGCCCGCGCACTGGTGCACCGGCTCACCGACCTGGGCCTGACGATCGCCACGGCCGAGTCCTTGACGGGCGGGCTCCTGGCCGCGGCGATCGTGGACGTTCCGGGAGCGTCCGTCGTGTTCAACGGCGGAGTGGTGGCGTACGCGACGCCCGTGAAGCGCACGGTGCTCGGCGTGGACGCCGCGCTCCTCGCGGAGCGAGGGGCCGTGGATCCCGACGTCGTGCAGCAGATGGCCGACGGCGTGCGCCGCGCATGCGCCGTCGATGGCCGGGCCGCCGACCTCGGCGTCGCGACCACGGGGGTGGCGGGGCCCGACTGGCAGGACGGCCGGGCCCCCGGAACGGTGTACGTCGGGATCGCCTCGTCGAGGGGCATCCGCTCGGTGGCGCTCGCGCTCGACGGCGGCAGGGCGGTGGTGCGCGCAGCCGCGGTCGTCGCCGCCATCGCGGCCGCGGTCGAGGAGCTCGACGCCGTCGGCGTTCCGGCGGAATAACCTTCGTGAACAACCTGTTACAGGTGACGAGTTCACACGAAAGTCCAAGTGTGCGACGCTAGGTTGGAAGCCATGAGAGTCGGGTAGACTGACCCTCCCGTTTCCGGCTCCGAGGAGTCGATGGCAGAGTGAAGGAGGTCCCCGATGGTTCTGGTTCGACAGGAGATCGGCGACGTGCTGAGGGACTTCCGTCTGCAGAAGGGTCGCACCCTTCGTCAGGTGGCGTCGAAGGCCAGCGTCGCTCTCGGTTACCTCAGCGAGGTGGAGCGCGGCCAGAAGGAGGCCTCGTCCGAGATCCTCGCGTCGGTCGCTGAAGCGCTCGACACCCCCATCTCCGTGATCATGCACGAGGTCGGCGACCGCATCGCCGTCCTCGAGGGCCTGGCCGTCGTGCCCGACAGCCTGCCCGACGAGCTCGTCGCGGAGTTCGACGCGGACATGATGGTCCGCTGACCCACCCACGATCCAACGCATCGGCCGGTCTTCGGACCGGCCGATGGCATGTCCGGGAGCATCGATGAAGCTGAGCGAGTTCCAGATCGCGGTCGATGAGGAGTTCGGCGCAGGGTACGGCAGCGTCGTCGTGAACGACCTCGTCCTGCCGGGGCTCCGCGACCGCACCGCACGCGAGGCACTCGCCGCCGGCGTTCCGCCGCGCGAGGTCTGGGTCGCCCTGTGCGAGGCGACGGATGTCCCGCCCGAGCGTCGTCACGGAGTCGGTCGGCGTGAGCCCGGGCGAGGCCAGCGGCGCACGTCCTGACGGCATCGAGCGCCTTCGGCGGCCCCGAAGACGTGTTCGACACGCGGGCGTGTCTTCGAACATGCGTTCGGCTGCTCGACTAGGCTCGTCCTCGACAGCAGCAGGAATGTCGCGTCCTTCCACATCCCGCCTCACGGGGCTCCGGATGTCGGTGGGCGGCCATACGGTCGAAGCGTCGGAACACACCGCAAACGCCTTGTCGCGAGACGCCGCGGGTCACGGCCCGCAACGTGGAACGACAGCCTAGAGGCAGCCGCAACGAGCACGAGGAGCCAGCACATGCCATCACCCGTAGACCGCGAGAAAGCACTCGAAACCGCACTCGCCCAGATCGACCGCCAGTTCGGCAAGGGGTCGGTGATGCGCCTCGGCAGCGAGGACCGCGCTCCCGTCGAGGTGATCCCCACGGGCTCCGTCGCACTCGACGTCGCGCTCGGCGTCGGCGGCCTTCCCCGCGGCCGGATCATCGAGATCTACGGCCCCGAGTCATCGGGAAAGACCACGCTCACCCTGCACGCGATCGCCAACGCGCAGCGTGCCGGCGGCATCGCGGCGTTCGTCGACGCCGAGCACGCGCTCGACCCCGAGTACGCGAAGAAGCTGGGCGTCGACATCGACTCGCTCCTCGTCTCGCAGCCCGACACGGGTGAGCAGGCGCTCGAGATCGCCGACATGCTCGTGCGCTCAGGCTCGATCGACCTGATCGTGATCGACTCCGTCGCGGCGCTCGTGCCGCGCGCCGAGATCGAGGGCGAGATGGGCGACTCGCACGTCGGCCTGCAGGCCCGCCTGATGTCGCAGGCGCTCCGCAAGCTCACCGGTGGCCTCAACCAGACGAACACCACGATGATCTTCATCAACCAGCTGCGAGAGAAGATCGGCGTGTTCTTCGGCAGCCCCGAGACCACCGCGGGCGGCAAGGCGCTCAAGTTCTACGCCTCGGTGCGACTCGACATCCGCCGCATCGAGACGCTGAAGGACGGCACCGAGGCGGTCGGCAACCGCACGCGCGTCAAGGTGGTCAAGAACAAGATGGCGCCGCCCTTCAAGCAGGCGGAGTTCGACATCCTCTACGGCGTGGGCATCTCGCGCGAGGGCTCGCTGATCGACTACGGCGTCGACCAGGGCATCGTGAAGAAGTCCGGTGCCTGGTACACCTACGACGGCGACCAGCTCGGGCAGGGCAAGGAGAACGCTCGCAACTTCCTCCTGCAGAACCCCGACATCGCCGCCGACATCGAGAAGAAGATCCTCGCGAAGCTCGGCATCGGTGCGGCCGGTGCTGCGCCGGCCGTGCCGTCGAACGTCGAGTCGATCGAGGGCAAGCTCGGGCGCAAGGGCGCCTGAGTCGCACGATGAACGAGATCGGGGAGGGGAGTGAGATGAGCGATGCAACCGAGCACCTCGCCCCGGTCTCGTACCTGCCGTGGGCCACGCCGCCCGGCGCGCCCGCGGCGGCCGGTGGCCCCGGCGGGCCCGCCGCAGCCGGTGGCCGCGGGCGATCGGCCCTGTCCGACGACGTCGTCGATGCGACCGAGCAGCCCCGTACGAGTGGTTCGGGCGGCAGTCGTTGGTCGTCACCGAACTCCGAGCGCGACTCCCGGCGCGCCGAACGTCGTCGCAGTCGCTTCACCGTCGTGAGCGACGATCCCGAGGAGACCGGGCCCGAGCGAGATGCCCGCATCGACCGGCTGGTGGTGTCTCGGTTGCGCCGTTCGGCGCTGTCCGTCGCCGAGGTGCGAGCGGTGCTCGCCGAACACGGCCTCGACGAAGCGGAGATCGAGGAGTGGATCGAGCGCTACGAGCGGTTCGGCTACCTCGACGACGCGCGACTCGCCGAGCAGCTCGTGCATGTCAACGGGGCCCGCCGCGGCCGGGGGAGCGGTGCGATCCTCCAGGAGCTCTCGCGTCGCGGCGTCGACCCTTCCGCGGCTCGCGCCGCGGTCGACGAGCTCGACCCCGACGTCGAACGTCGCAACGCCCTCGAGGTGGCGCAGCGGCGTGCGAGGCAGCTCACCGGACTCGACCACCAGACGGCGGAGCGTCGGCTCTCCGCCTTCCTCCAGCGTCGGGGCTACCCCGGCGACATCGTCCGCGAGGCGGTGACGGCGGCGTTGGCCGCCGATGGCTCGTAAACTGGTGCGATCATGAGCACCCTTCGCGAGGCCTCGACGATCGAGACCACTGAGCCGGCGTCGACGCCACGGACCTACGAGGTTCGCACGTTCGGCTGCCAGATGAACGTGCACGACTCCGAGCGCCTCAGCGGATCGCTCGAAGCAGCCGGGTACGTGCCCGCCGATGGGGCCGAGCCCGACATCGTCGTCATCAACACGTGCGCCGTGCGCGAGAACGCCGACAACAAGCTCTACGGCAACCTGGGACATCTCGCCGGCGTCAAGCGTCGTCACGCCGGCATGCAGATCGCCGTCGGCGGCTGCCTCGCCCAGAAGGACAAGAACGTCATCCTCGAGAAGGCGCCGTGGGTCGACGTCGTCTTCGGCACCCACAACATGGGGTCCCTGCCGAGCCTCCTCGAACGTGCACGCCACAACGACGAGGCGCAGCTCGAGATCCTCGACGCCCTCGAGGTGTTCCCGTCCACGCTCCCCACCAAGCGGGATTCCACGTACAGCGGGTGGGTGTCGATCTCCGTCGGCTGCAACAACACGTGCACCTTCTGCATCGTGCCGGCGCTCCGGGGCAAGGAGAAGGATCGCCGACCCGGCGAGATCCTCGCCGAGATCCAGGCACTCGTCGACGACGGCGCCGTCGAGGTGACCCTGCTCGGCCAGAACGTCAACTCCTACGGCGTCGAGTTCGGCGATCGCCAGGCGTTCGGCAAGCTGCTCCGCGCCGCGGGCCGGATCGAGGGCCTCGAGCGCATCCGCTTCACGAGCCCGCACCCGGCCGCATTCACCGACGATGTCATCGAGGCCATGGCCGAGACGCCGGCGGTCATGCCGCAGCTGCACATGCCGCTCCAGTCGGGCTCCGACCGCATCCTCAAGGCGATGCGCCGGTCCTACCGCTCCGAGAAGTTCCTCGGCATCCTCGACCGTGTGCGCGCCCGAATTCCGAACGCCGCGATCTCCACCGACATCATCGTCGGCTTCCCCGGTGAGACCGAAGAGGACTTCCAGGAGACGCTCCGCGTCGTGGAGGCCGCACGATTCGCGTCGGCCTTCACCTTCCAGTACTCCATCCGCCCGGGCACGCCGGCCGCGACGATGGACGAGCAGGTGCCCAAGGAGGTCGTGCAGGAGCGCTACGACCGACTCATCGCGCTGCAGGAACAGATCTCCTGGGAGGAGAACCAGCGCCTCATCGGCCGTCCGGTCGAGGTCCTCGTCTCGACGGGTGAGGGCAAGAAGGACGCCGAGACGCACCGGCTGAGCGGGCGGGCCGAAGACAGCCGGCTCGTGCACTTCGAGGTTCCTGCCGGCTCCGAACTCCCGCGCCCCGGCGATGTCGTGTCGGTCACGATCACGCAGGCTGCGCCGTTCCACCTCATCGCCGACTCGCTCGACGATGCGCCGCTGGCGATCCGCCGCACCCGGGCGGGCGATGCCTGGGATCGCGCACAGGCCGAGAGCTGCGGCGTGCCGGCCGGCCCGGCGGCATCCGTCGGTGCTCGCGTGTCGTTGGGCCTTCCCTCGCTGCGCGCACGTGGCGCCGAGCCGCTCGTGGCCCCGGGTGTCGGCACGATGCCGATCTACGACCCCAGCGACGCACAGCGCTGACGTGACCCTTATCGCGATCGTCGGCGCGACCGGCACCGGCAAGTCCGACTTCGCGCTCGACCTCGCCGAGGCGTTCGAACGGGCGGGCCGGGTCGGCGAGGTCGTGAACGCCGATGCGATGCAGCTCTACCGCGGCATGGACATCGGCACCGCGAAGCTGGCACCCGATGCGCGGCGGGGGGTGCCGCATCACCAGCTCGACGTGCTCGACGTCACCGAGGAGGCGTCGGCCGCGGCATACCAGCCCGCCGCCCGTGCGGACATCGACGACATCCTCGCCCGCGGGCACGTCGCGCTGCTCGTCGGTGGATCCGGCCTGTACGTGTCGTCCGTCATCCACGACTTCCGCTTTCCCGGCACCGACGCCGCCGTTCGGGCGCGGCTCGAGGCCGAGCTCGCCGAGATCGGTCCCGGCCTCATGCACGCGAGGCTGCGGGCGCTCGATGCCGAGACGGCCGCGAGCGTCGATGCGCAGAACGGCCGGCGCATCGTGCGCGCCCTTGAGGTCATCGAGCTCACGGGGGAGCCGAAGGCCGCACGCCTTCCCGACGAGCCCGTGGCCTGGCGGCCGCACCGCATCGTGCACCTCCGCAGCGATCGCGCACGTCTCGTGGACCGGCTGGATGCCCGAGCCGCACGCATGTGGGAGGACGGACTGCTCGACGAGGTGCGCGAGCTCGTGCCGCGCGGTCTCGAGCGGGGCGTCACGGCGCGCAAGGCGATCGGCTACGCGCAGGCCCTCGCCGAGTTCCACGGGCGGATGTCGCGCGCCGAGGCGATCGCCCAGACGCAGCAGTTGACGCGCACCTACGCGCGCCGGCAGGTCGGCTGGTTCGGCCGCTATCGCGACGCGACCACGATCGACGCCGACGACCTCGCCGCTCGGGACGCGGAACTGGCCCGCCAGGCGGCTCTAGACTGATCGGATGCCGTTCGATCTGCGATTCACCAAGGGGCAGGGCACGGGCAACGACTTCGTGCTCTTCAGCGACCCCGAGGGCGACACCGAGCTCACGCCCACGCAGATCGCCGCGGTGTGCGACCGCCGGTTCGGGGTGGGCGCCGACGGCGTGATCCGAGCCGTGCGCTCGCGCAACCTCAGCGACGGCGCCGCGGCGCTCGCGGAGGATCCGGCCGCAGTGTGGTTCATGGACTACTGGAACGCCGACGGCACCGTCTCCGAGATGTGCGGCAACGGCATTCGTGTCTTCGTCAGCTACCTGCTCGACCAGGGGCTGGCTGAGCTCCCGGCCGGAGGGGCGATCGCCATCGGTACGCGCGCGGGTGTCCGCACCGTGCGACGCAGCGGCGACGGCTTCCAGGCCGACCTCGGACCCTGGCGACTCGCCGGCGGCGAGCCGCTCGTGCGGGGCAAGGAGCTGCCGGTGGCACGACCCGGACTCGGCATCGACGTGGGCAACCCGCACGTGGTCGTGGCGCTCGCCGACGACGACGAGCTCGAGGCCGTCGACCTGAACTACCAGCCCGTGCTGGACCCGGTACCCGAGGCCGGCGCGAACGTCGAGTTCGTGGTGCCCGCCGAGCCGCTCGTCGAAGACGGCGTCGGCCGCATCCGCATGCGCGTGCATGAGCGTGGTTCGGGCGAGACGCTCTCGTGCGGCACCGGCGCGGTTGCGTCGGCACTGGCCGTGCGGTACTGGGCCGGGTCCGGCGCGCCGAACGACTGGCGCGTGCAGGTGCCGGGTGGCGTCCTGGGCGTGCGCATGTTCGAGGCAGCCGACGGAGAGCATGTCGCCCTCTCCGGGCCGGCGGAGCTCGTCTTCGACGGGGTGCTCACCCTCGCCTGAGTTCAGCGCGCGGTCGCCGCACGGGCAGCGAGCACGCGGAACCCCTTGGACTTGTCGGCGCGCTCCACGTCGAGGCCCAGTTCGGCGGCGAGCCAGCGCTGCAGGGACTCCGCCCCGAGGTGCTTGGCGACCACGAGCCAGGCGCTCGCGTCGTCGGCCAGCCGGGGAAGCCAGTGCGCGAGCATGGCGTGCAGTTCCTGCTTGCCGACGCGGATCGGCGGGTTCGACCAGATCGTGGCGAACCGAAGGTCGTCGGGAACATCGTCGGGCAGCACGGCGTTCACATTGGTGAGGCCGAGGCGGGCGGCATTGCGACGCACCAGGTCGAGGGCGCGTTCGTTGACGTCCACGGCCCACACCGTGGCATCCGGCGCCCGCATCGCGAGGCTCAACGCGATCGGACCCCAGCCGGCACCGAGGTCGAGCAGGTGCCCGGTCTGAGGCGGCGAAGGGACCGCGTCGAGCAGCACGCGGGTGCCCTCGTCGAGATGCTCGGGGCTGAACACCCCGCCGGCGGTGACGAGCTCGACCTCCCGGCCGGCGAGTCGCACACGGATGGTGCGCGTGCCGCCGCCGCTCCGAGGCGAAGGGGAGAAGTAGTGGTCGGAGCCCATGCAAGCAAGTTATCGCACGCGAACGGAAGTAAGGTTGACGAGATGAACGAAGGCGAACGGCACACTGCAGACGACGACGTCGAGCGCGTGCTCCGCAGCGCGGAGAGCCGCGCGGGCGTGGCCAGGTTCGGCGCCGGCGACGCCTCGGCGATCCAGCGCACCGGGTCGGAGGTGACCGGCGACGACTCGCACGACGGCGAGCAGTTCGACCGCGAGGAGCGCGCCGCGCTGCGGCGGGTGAGCGGTCTCTCGACCGAGCTCGAGGACGTCACCGAGGTCGAGTACCGACAGCTTCGACTCGAGAACGTCGTGCTCATCGGCGTGTACGCGCAGGGCTCGCAGGACGACGCCGAGAACTCGATGCGCGAGCTCGCGGCCCTCGCCGAGACGGCCGGTGCACGGGTGCTCGACGGGCTCCTGCAGCGTCGTCCGCACCCCGACCCGAGCACCTACCTCGGCAGCGGCAAGGCCGAGGAGCTCCGCCATGTCGTGGCCGCGCTCGGGGCCGACACCGTCATCGCCGACACCGAGCTCGCTCCGAGCCAGCGGCGTGCGCTGGAGGACGTCGTGAAGGTCAAGGTCATCGACCGCACCGCGGTCATCCTCGACATCTTCAGCCAGCACGCGAAGAGTCGTGAGGGCAAGGCCCAGGTCGAGCTCGCGCAGCTCGAGTACCTGCTTCCCCGCCTCCGCGGCTGGGGTGAGTCGATGTCCCGCCAAGCCGGTGGCCAGGTCGGCGGCGCCGGCGCCGGCATGGGCTCCCGCGGACCGGGCGAGACGAAGATCGAGCTCGATCGTCGCCGCATCCACTCGCGCATGGCGAAGCTGCGCAAGCAGATCGCCGGCATGAAGCCCGCCCGTGAGGCCAAGCGCGCCAACCGCCGCCGCAACGCCGTGCCCTCAGTCGCGATCGCCGGGTACACGAATGCGGGCAAGTCGAGCCTGCTCAACCGCATCACCGGGGCCGGAGTGCTCGTCGAGAACGCCCTCTTCGCCACGCTCGACGCGACCGTGCGGCGCAACACCACCACCGACGGTCGGGTCTACACCATCGCCGACACCGTCGGGTTCGTGCGCAACCTGCCGCACCAGCTGGTCGAGGCGTTCCGTTCGACGCTCGAGGAGGTCGGCGACGCCGACCTGATCGTGCACGTGGTCGATGCGGCGCACCCCGACCCGGCCGGGCAGATCGCCACCGTGCGCGACGTGATCGGCGAGGTCGGCGCGCGCGACGTCCCCGAGCTCATCGTCTTCAACAAGGCCGACCTCGTGACCGAGGAGGACCGGCTCGTGCTCCGCGGCCTCGAGCCGAACGCCGTGTTCGCGTCGGCGCGCACCGGCGAGGGCGTTCCCGACGTGCTCGCGGCGATCGAGCGCATGCTGCCCGACCCCGCGGTCGAGGTCGACCTGCTCGTGCCGTACGACCGCGGCGACGTCGTCTCGACGCTCCACGAGGCCGGTCGCGTCCTGTCCGTCGAGTACGTGGAGGACGGCACCCGCATCCGCGCGCTCGCGTCGCCCGAGCAGGCGGGCCAGCTCGCGGAGTTCGACGCGGCATCCGTGCCCGCTTAGGCAGTGCGGCCGGTTCCCTGTCACCTCGCGTCATAGTGGGCGCATCCGCGTGACGGAGGCGTATCGTCGCTGGTGATCGTCGGTGCACGGCCGGATGCCGGGCACCTGGAGCGACCGCCGAGCCCGGCACCCGCCCGCGACACCCACCCGCCGATCCGGCCGGGGGACGCGGCCTGCCGCGCCTTCGCCGAACGGCACGCGACGCCACGCAGGAGCACCATGGCCCAGACCGGACCGGACGCCGGAGGCGCGGACTGTCGGGACCGCCCGCCGGTCTCCTTCGAGCTGTTCCCGCCCCGGACGGATGCCGCTGCGCTCGCGCTCGGTCGCACGATCGACAAGCTCGCCGAGGCGGATCCCGCGTTCATCTCGGTGACGTTCGGCGCGGGCGGCTCGTCGCGCGACCGTTCCCTGACCGTGCTCCGCTACATGCTCGAACACACCGACGTCGAGCCGATGGCGCACCTCACCTGCGTGGGCTCCTCGCACGCCGAGGCCAATCGCCTGGTGCGCGAGTTCCTCGACGCGGGCATCACGAGCTTCCTCGCGCTGCGCGGTGACCCGCCCGCGGGCGCCGACGCCTCTCCCGACGCCGGCATCGGCGACCTCGACAGCGCAGCCGAGCTGGTGCAGCTCATCCACCGGGTGCAGGAGGAGCGCGAGCCCTTCGGCCAGGTCGGCATCCCGGGCCTGCCCGGCGTCAGGCAGATCGGTGAGCGGCCGAGGCCCGAGCGCGTCGCGGTGGCGACGTTCCCCACGGGACATCCGCGATCGCGCGGAGTCGCCCAGGACGTCGACACGCTGCTCGCCAAGGAGATCGCGGGAGCCAACCTCGCCATCACGCAGCTGTTCTGGCGCGCCGAGGACTACCTCGGCTTCGTCGACCGGGCCCGCGCCGGCGGGGTGACGATCCCGATCCTGCCCGGCATCATGCCGGTCACCACGCCCGCCCGGCTCGCCCGGCTCACCGAGCTCACGGGCGTCGAGCCGCCGGCGTCCCTCGCGATCGACCTCGAGATCGAACCGGATGCCGCGGCGCAGGCCGAGCTCGGCATCGAATTCGCCACCCGGCTCGCCTCCGACGTGCTCGCGGGCGGCGCACCGGGCCTCCACCTGTACACCTTCAACCGCCATGAGGCCGTGCTCGACGTGCTCGACCGGCTCGGGATCGGCGTCAACGACCGACTCGTCAACGAGAGGAACACCACAGAACGATGACCGCACACTCCTTCCCCACCGGCACGATCCTGGGCTACCCGCGCATCGGGCGCCGCCGCGAGCTGAAGAAGGCCGTGGAGGCCTTCTGGTCGGGCACGATCGACGCGAGCGGGCTCGAGGCCGCCGCCGCCGAGCTCCGTGCGGCCACGCGCGAGCGCCTCGCAGCCCTCGGCCTGGGCCGTGACGACTCCTCCATCCCCGAGTCGTTCTCCTACTACGACCAGGTGCTCGACGCCGCGATCGCGGTGGGCGCCGTGCCCGAGCGGTTCCGCCGGCTGCAGGACGAGTCGGGCCGCGTCGACCTCGCCGGGTACTTCACCATCGCCCGTGGCGAGGGCGAGGACGCGCCGCTCGAGATGACGAAGTGGTTCGACTCGAACTACCACTACCTCGTGCCCGAGATCGGGCCTGACACCGCGTTCTCCCTGCACGCCGACCGGATTCTCGCGGAGTTCGCCGAGGCCAAGGCCGCGGGGTTCCTCACCCGCCCGGTCATCGTCGGACCCGTCACGTTCCTCCTCCTCGCGAAGGCCGCCGACGGTGCCCCCGAGGGCTTCCGGCCGATCGACCGCCTCGCCGACCTGGTGCCCGTGTACGCGGCGCTCCTCGCCGAGCTGCAGGCGGCCGGTGCCGCGTGGGTGCAGCTCGACGAGCCGGCGCTCGTGAGCGAGAGCATCGACGAGTCGCGCGACCGGGTCCTCGAGGCGATCGGCCAGGCGTACGACGAGCTGGGCTCCGCCGAGCAGCGGCCGTCGATCTTCGTGGCCGCGCCCTACGGCGCGCTCGGCGACGCGCTGCCCGCGCTGGCGGCCGCGCCCGTCGAGGCCATCTCGCTCGACCTCGTGCGCGGCACCGCGCCCGAGCAGCTCGACCCGGCGACCGAGGAGTCGCTGGCGTCGAAGACCCTCGTCGCGGGCGTGGTCGACGGCCACAACATCTGGCGGGGCGACCTCGCGCACGCGTTCGAGCGGGCCGACGCGCTCCGCTCCTTCTCGGGCGACGTGGCCGTCTCGACCTCCACCTCGCTGCTGCACGTGCCGCACGACGTCGAGGACGAGTCCGAGCTCGACCCGCGCCTCGTGAGCTGGCTCGCGTTCGCCGACCAGAAGGTCGCCCAGGTCGCGACGTTGGCACGGGGGCTCGCCGAGGGACGTGAGGCCATCGCGAGCGAGCTCGACGCGGCATCCGCGGCCCTCGCCGACCGTGCCGGTGCGCCCGGGGTGCGCGTGCCCTCGGTGCGTGCACGACTGGCCGGCCTCGCCGATCGCGACTTCGCCCGTGACGCCTACGACGAGCGGGTCGCCGCCCAGGAGTCGCTCGACCTCCCCGAGCTGCCCACCACGACCATCGGATCGTTCCCGCAGACGGCCGACATCCGCCGTGCGCGCGCACGTCTGCTGAAGGGCGAGTTGACGGATGCCGAGTACCGCGGGCTCATGCGCGAGGAGATCGAACGCGTCATCCGCCTGCAGGAGGAACTGGGCCTCGACGTGCTCGTGCACGGCGAGCCCGAGCGCAACGACATGGTGCAGTACTTCGCCGAGCTCCTCGACGGGTTCGCGGTCACGCAGCACGGTTGGGTGCAGTCCTATGGATCGCGCTGTACGCGCCCGTCGATCCTCTGGGGCGACGTCTCCCGTCCGGCGCCGATGACGGTGGAGTGGTCGACGTACGCCCAGTCGCTCACCGAGAAGCCGGTCAAGGGCATGCTCACCGGTCCGGTGACGATCCTCGCGTGGTCGTTCGTGCGTGACGACCAGCCGCTCGGCGACACCGCGCGCCAGGTCGCTCTGGCACTGCGCGACGAGATCGGCGACCTCGAGCAGGCGGGCATCCGGGTCATCCAGGTCGATGAGCCGGCGCTGCGCGAACTGCTCCCGCTGAAGCTCGCCGACCAGCCCGCCTACCTCGACTGGTCGGTCGGCTCGTTCCGGCTCGCGACAGGCGGCGCCGGTGCGGCGACGCAGGTGCACACGCACCTCTGCTACTCGGAGTTCGGCGTGGTCATCGACGCGATCCGCAACCTCGACGCGGACGTGACCTCGATCGAGGCCGCCCGCAGCCGCATGGAGGTCGTCGACGACCTGTCGACGAGCGGCTTCGACCACGGCATCGGCCCGGGCGTCTACGACATCCACTCGCCGCGCGTGCCGAGCGCCGCCGAGGTGCAGTCGCTCCTCGAGCGGGCGGTCGCGGAGATCCCGGCATCCAAGCTGTGGGTCAACCCCGACTGCGGTCTGAAGACCCGCGGCTACGAGGAGACCGTGGCGTCGCTGGAGCACATCATCCAGGCGACCCGCGCCGTGCGCGCCGAGCTGCCCCAGCCCGCGCTCGCGAAGTAGGACGAAACGCACGCCGGTCGGATGTCGCGAGCTCGCGGCATCCGACCGGCGTCGTCGTTCAGCGCCACGTCGCACGGCGCATCGTCGCACTCGGGGGATCCCCATGTGCTGCCCGGGCAGCCCACAGGTGCGACCCGTACGGTCGACCTCATGCGACTCGCAGTGCACGAATCCGGCGAAGGTGCCAAGACCGCCGTGCTGATCCACGGGATCATGTCCGATTCACGGGCCTGGCACCGGGTGACGGCAGAGCTCCACGCGCACGGATATCGGGTGCTCGCGGTCGACCTCGCCGGGCATGGTCGCAGTCCCCGGGCGCGTCGTTACTCGCCGGCGGCCTGGGCGCACGACGTCGCGGAGACGGTCGAGCCGATGCTCGACCGGGCGCCCGACGTGGTCATGGGCCACTCGCTCGGCGGCCTCGTCGCGAGCCTCGTCGCCGACCGCCTGGCGCCCCGCGCAGCCATCTACATCGACCCGGCGTTCTCGTTCCCCACCGGAGTCAAGGGCTGGGCGTTCAAGGCGTTCTTCGCCGTGGCCCCGCGGCCCCGGAGATCGGCACTCGTGCGCATGAACCCCCGCTGGAGCGCGGTCGACGTCGACATCGAGGTCGCGACGCTTCGCGACTGGGACAAGCGGACCATCCTCGGATTCCTCGACACGAGGTCGCTCGTGCCGCCCGCCCGACTGGTGGCGCCCAGCCTCGTCGTGCTCGCCGAGAAGAGCCTCCTGATCACCGAGCGAGTCGCCGCGCAGATGCGAAGCCGGGGCATGACCGTCGCAACCGTGAAGGGAACCGGTCACACCGTGTTCCGCGACGACCACGCAGGCTTCATGGATACCGTGTTCGGGTGGCTGCACGGGCTCGGTGCACCGGCCACCAAGGCCGCGACGCACCGAGTGCTCACGGCCGCCTGAGCGGGAGCTGCAGGGTCTGCCGAACCCTGGTCAGACTGCGCGGAGCACGGCGACGACCTTGCCGAGGACCTCGGCCTGGTCGCCGAGGATGGGCTCGAACGCGGTGTTGCGGGGGAGCAGCCACGTGTGGCCGTCGCGCTGCCGGAAGACCTTGACGGTCGCCTCGCCGTCGAGCATGGCCGCCACGATCTCGCCGTTCTCCGCGGTGCGCTGCGATCGCACCACGACCCAGTCGCCGTCGCAGATCGCCGCATCGATCATGGAGTCGCCGACGACCTTGAGGATGAAGAGGTCGCCCTTGCCGACGAGCTGACGGGGGAGGGGGAACACCTCGTCGATCTGCTGCTCGGCGGTGATCGGGATGCCGGCGGCGATGCGCCCCACCAGGGGAACCATGGCGGCGTCGCCCACCTGCACGGGCTCGCCCGCCGAGGCGTTGCGTCCGGGTGCCCCGGGCAGCTCGATGAGCACCTCGAGGGCTCGGGGACGGTTGGGGTCGCGCCGAAGATATCCGGCGAGCTCGAGCTGGTTGAGCTGATGCGTCACGCTCGACAGTGAGGAGAGTCCCACCGCGTCGCCGATCTCGCGCATGCTCGGCGGATATCCACGGCTCGACACGGAACGCTGGATGACCTCGAGGATGGCGACCTGCTTCGCGCTCAGGCTCTTGCGGCGGCGTTGGCCGCCCGCCGTGCGCGTTCCGTCGATGTCGGTGCTCAACGTCTCCGCCCCTCGTTGCGACCTCGCGGCCGGATGTCGGTGGTGTCTGATCGACTGTGTTCGAACATTCGAAACTGTATCCGGCAGATGTCGGTGCGGCAAACATTCGTTCGAGTGTGTCGCGCAATTTGGCGGCACCACGCACGACGAGTCGACGCTTGCAGCTTCGAACATTCGAAGATATATTCGGAACAGAGCTTCGCATCCGGCCCTCCCGGCCGAGGGCCGGATGCGACTCATCAGGAGGTGTGAGATGAGTGCAGTGATCGCAACGAACCGGCTCGGCACTTCCGTGCGCCCGCAGCCGATCGAGGCGCCGGCCGCCACCCGGCTTCGCCTGACCCGTCGGGGAAGGGCGGTCTTCACGGGGCTGGCGTCGCTCCCGTTGGTGGTCTGGGCGCTGGTCGCCGTCCTCGGTTCCGGTGGCGCGGCGGCCGATTCGGGTGCCGCACGGGCAGCAACGTCGTTCGAGTACGTCACGATCGGCCAGGGCGACTCGCTGTGGGCCCTTGCCGAGTCCCTCGCGCCGCAGGGGGATCCGCGCGAGCTCGTCGACGAGATCATGCGACTCAACGGCCTCGACGACGCGGTCGTCGAGCCGGGCCAGCGGCTCGCGCTTCCCGTCGTTCCATGACGTCACGGGGCCGTGGCGCCTGCCACCGCGTGGCTAGCATGGACTGGTGACGAGCCTCGACGACCTGCCCATCCGCGACGATCTCCGCGGCCGCACGCCGTACGGCGCACCGCAGAAGACGGTGCCCGTCGCCCTGAACGTCAACGAGAACACGCATCCGATCCCCGAGGATGTCGCGCACGACATCGTTGCACGCGTCGCCGCGGCGATCCTCAGCCTCAACCGGTATCCCGATCGGGAGTTCACCGCCTTGCGTCGCGCGCTGGCGGACTACCTCGGCCACGGGCTCGACGTCGACCGCATCTGGGCGGCCAACGGGTCGAACGAGGTGCTGCAGCACATCCTGCAGGCGTTCGGGGGCCCGGGCCGCTCGGTGCTCGGATTCGCACCCACGTACTCGATGTACGGCCTCCTCGCATCGGGCACCGGCACGCGATGGATCACCGCAGGGCGCGACGACGACTTCGAGCTCAGCCCAGGGACCGCCGTCGCGGCCATCCGTGAGCACGACCCCGACGTCGTGCTGCTCTGCGCGCCGAACAACCCGACCGGCACGCCGCTGTCCCTCGACACGATCACGGCGGTCGCCGATGCCGCGCGAGGCATCGTGGTGGTCGACGAGGCGTACATCGAGTTCGCCGACCCCGGCACGCCGAGCGCCCTGACCCTGCTCGAGGGGCGGCCGAGGCTGCTCGTCTCGCGCACCATGAGCAAGGCCTTCGCGTTCGCCGGCGCGCGGGTCGGCTACCTCGCCGCCGACCCTGCCGTCGTAGATGCCCTGCGCCTCGTGCGCCTCCCGTACCACCTCTCGGCGCTCACGCAGGCCGCGGCGCTCGGCGCACTCGCGCACTCCGACGAGATGCTGGCGATGGTCGACGAGATCCGAGGGCAGCGCGAGCGCATCGCACGTGAGCTGGAGCACCTCGGATTCCGCCCCTACCGCAGCGGCGCCAACTTCGTGCTGTTCGGCGGGGTCGACGACCCGCACGCGGTGTTCGAGGCGCTCCTCGACCGCGGCATCCTCATCCGCGAGATCGGCCTCCCGGGGTGCCTGCGCGTGACCGCCGGCACCGAGGCCGAGACGACGGCGTTTCTCGAGGCGATCGCGAACTTCGCTCCGTCGACCCGCGCGAGCGCCGCGGCTACCCCGGCGGCGAGCACCGCCACGACTCCGGCATCGACCCCCGAATAGGATGACGGCATGACCACTCCCGGCGCACCGCGCACCGCCCGCGTGCAGCGCGAGACGAGCGAGTCCAGCATCGACCTGTCGGTGAACCTCGACGGCACGGGCGTGAGCGACATCGAGACCTCGGTGCCGTTCTACGACCACCTCCTCACGGCGTTCGCCAAGCACTCGCTCACCGACCTCACGGTGCGGGCGCGCGGCGACATCGAGATCGACGTGCACCACACCGTGGAAGACGTGGGCATCGTGCTCGGGCAGGCCATCCGTGAGGCGCTTGGCGACAAGCGCGGCATCTCGCGATACGGCGACGCCCTCGTGCCCCTCGACGAGGCCCTCGCGCAGGCCGTGGTCGACATCTCGGGACGCCCGTTCCTCGTGCACACGGGCGAACCCGCGGGCTTCGAGTTCCACCTCATCGGCGGTCACTTCACGGGTTCCATGGTGCGCCACGTCTTCGAGGCCATCGCGTTCAACGCCGGGCTCACCGTGCATGTCACGGTGCTCGGCGGTCGCGATCCCCACCACATCGCCGAGGCCGAGTTCAAGGCGTTCGCGAGGGCGTTCCGCCAGGCGAAGGCGCTCGACCCGCTCGTCACCGGCATCCCGTCGACCAAGGGCGCGCTGTGACGGGTGCGAAGCGCGTCGTCGTGCTCGACTACGGCTCGGGCAACGTGCACTCGGCCGCCAAGGCGCTCGAACGCGCGGGCGCCGAGGTGCAGGTGACCGCCGACCGGGCCGCCGCCCTCGAGGCGGACGGCCTCCTCGTGCCCGGCGTCGGCGCCTTCGCCGCCGTGATGGAGCAACTGCGTGCCGTTCGCGGCGACGAGATCATCGACCGCCGGCTCGCCGGTGGCCGCCCGGTGCTCGGCATCTGCGTGGGCATGCAGGTGCTCTTCGAGCGCGGCGTCGAGCGAGGGGTGGACTCCGAGGGGCTCGGCGAGTGGCCCGGCGTCGTCTCCGAGCTGCCGTCGCCCGTGCTGCCGCACATGGGCTGGAACACCGTTCGCCCCGACGAGGGCTCCGTGCTCTTCGACGGCATCGAGCGCGAGCGCTTCTACTTCGTGCACTCGTATGCCGCACAGCAGTGGCTGCTCGACGTCATGCCGCCGTTCCCGAAGCCCCGGCTCACTTGGGCCGAACACGGTGCGCCGTTCCTCGCCGCCGTCGAGAACGGCCCCTTGACGGCGACGCAGTTCCATCCCGAGAAGTCCGCCGAAGCCGGCATCCGGCTGCTCGGGAACTGGCTCGGCTCGCTCGCCTGAGCGGGGCGTCATCCGCCGACGGCCTCGCCGCGGCGGCGCTAGGATGCTGTGACTGTGCCGCTGTGGCGCTTCACAGCCACTGATACGAGGACAGTGATGAGCGAGTTCAACAAGACCCCCCGTCTGGTGCTGCTTCCGGCGGTCGACGTGGCGGGCGGCAAGGCCGTGCGCCTCACGAAGGGCGAGGCGGGAACCGAGACGAACTACGGCGACCCCGTCGACGCTGCGACCGACTGGGCCGACCAGGGCGCCGAGTGGATCCACCTCGTCGACCTCGACGCGGCATTCGGTCGGGGATCCAACGCCGGCATCCTGAAGAAGGTCATCCGCCAGGTCCGTGGCGTGAACGTCGAGCTGTCGGGCGGCATCCGCGACGACGAGTCGCTCGAGCACGCCCTCGAGATCGGCGCGAAGCGCATCAACCTCGGCACCGCCGCGCTGGAGAACCCCGAGTGGGCGGCATCCGTCATCGCGCAGTACGGCGAAGCCGTCGCCGTCGGGCTCGACGTGCGCGGCACGACGCTCGCGGCACGCGGCTGGACGCAGGACGGCGGCGACCTCTGGCACGTGATGGACCGGCTCGAGGAGGCGGGCGCGGCCCGCTACGTGGTGACCGACGTGACGAAGGACGGCACGCTGCAGGGCCCCAACCTCGACCTGCTCCGCCAGATCATGGATCGCACGCACCGCCCGGTCGTCGCCTCCGGCGGCATCTCGAGCCTCGACGACATCGCCGCGCTGCGCGAGCTCGTGCCGCTCGGCCTCGAGGGCGCGATCGTCGGCAAGGCGCTGTACGCGGGCGCCTTCACGCTGCCCGAGGCGCTGGATGTCGCCGGGCACTGACCCCGAGCACGGGCACGGGCACGGGCACGGGCTTGGCGGTGCGGATGCCGCGCCGGCGGGTTCCAGGCCGAACGCCGCCGACTCGGCGGGCGTGCCGTGGGCGGGCCGCTCGTTCCAGCCGAACGCGCACGCCGCCGACGACGGCCGCGCTCCCGAACGACTCGCCGCCGCCATCCGCCGGTTCCGCTCCGGCGACGGCGGGCAGGGTGACGTGGTCGCCGAGTTCGGCCGGTCCCGACTCCTGATCCCACTCCTCGCCCAGCTCGGCGACGGCGGGACCGAGATCGGCGAGCACGGCCTCGCGATCGACAAGAGCCAGGAGCTCTCCATCGTCACGGTCGAGGGCCCGGACGGGCGCCGCGTGCTGCCGGTGTTCGCCTCGGTCGAGGCGATGTCGCGATGGAATCCCAGCGCCCGTCCGGTGCCGGCCGACGGCGTGCGGGTGGCGCTCGCCGCAGCCGACGACGGGACGGACCTGGTGGTGCTCGACCCGGGCTCGCCGAGCGAGTTCGTGCTGCGCCGCCCGGCGGTCTGGGCCGTGGCGCAGTCGCAGCCGTGGCATCCGCCGTTCGACTCGGTCGAGGTGCGCGACGCCTTCGAGCGCACGATCGCGACGGAGCTCGCCGTGCTCGGCGTCGACCTGCTGCCCGGCGATCCCGACGCCCGTCTCGCCGGGCCCGAGCTCGTCGTGCGCCTGACGCTCGTCTCCGGCCTCAGCCGGCCCGAGCTCGACGCCGTGCTCCAGCGGCTGGCCGCCCGCTGGGCCGCCGACGACGCGATCGCCACCCTCGTGGACTCGCTGACGGTTCGGATCGTCGCCGGGCCCGACGCCACCACGGCGGTCTGAGCTCCGAGGTGCGCTGGCGGCATCCGCTTCGTTGACCGGATGTCGCGGCCGGAGCAGAATCGAGGAGGCGCGCCCGCGCGCGCGGAATCGCAGGTGTCACGTGGTCGACCCGAACGAGCAGCCCGCCGATGCCGACGGAGCCTACGGACCCGTGCTCGATATCGCCGATCGGTACGCACGAGAATGGCTGTCGCGCGTCGGGGAGCGGCCGATCCCGCCGAGGCTCGGCCTCGAGGAGATCAAGGACCGCCTCGGTCGTGCACTGCCCGAGTCGGGCGAGCCCGCGACCGAGGTGATCGAGCGGCTCGCGGAGGGCGCCGAGCCGGGCATGATCGCCATCGGCTCGCCTCGCTTCTTCGGTTGGGTGATCGGCGGCACGCAGCCGGTGGCGCTCGCCGCCGACTGGCTGGTGTCGACCTGGGACCAGAACACCGCACTGCGCACCATCACCCCGGGCGCCGTCGCGGTGGAGGAGCTCGCGGAGGAGTGGGTCGTCGACCTGCTCGGGCTTCCGGAGGGGAGCCAGGTCGGGTTCGTGACGGGCGCCACGATGGCGCAGTTCACGTGCCTGGCGGCCGCCCGCGACGCGGTGCTCCGCGACGCCGGCTGGGATGTGGAGACCGCCGGCATGGCGGGCGGACCGCCGATCCGGTTCATCGTGGGCGAGGAGCGGCATGGCACGGTCGACCTCGCCGGCAGGTACCTCGGGCTCGGGAGCCCGGTGGTCGTGCCGAGCGACGAGCAGGGTCGCATCCGCGTCGACGCGCTGCGGGAGACCCTCGCGGCGGGCTCCGGGCCGGCGATCGTGCTCCTGCAGGCCGGCAACATCCACTCGGGCGCGTTCGACGACTTCAGGCCGGCGATCGCGGCGGCGCACGAGGCGGGTGCCTGGGTCCACGTCGACGGCGCATTCGGCCTGTGGGCGGCCGCCTCGCCGCGGCTGCGACCTCTCACGGCCGGCATGGAGGCCGCCGACTCGTGGTCGACCGACGCCCACAAGACGCTCAGCGTGCCCTACGACTGCGGCCTCGCGATCGTGCGCGATGCCCGGCCGATGCACGGCGCGCTCAGCATGCAGGCGAGCTACCTGCAGGCGACCGAGGTCGGCGCCGACCCGCACGAGAAGGTGCCCGAGCTCTCGCGGCGGGCGAGGGGCGTGCCCACCTGGGCGGTGCTGCGCTCGCTCGGCCGGTCGGGAGTCGCTGCGCTCGTCGAGCGGTTGGCGGATGCCGCGAGCGGCATCGCCGAGGGTGTCGCGGCGCTGCCCGGCGTCGAGGTGCTCAACGACGTCGTGTTCACGCAGGTCTGCATCGCCCTCGACAGCGGCGCGGCGACCGAAGCGCTCAGCGCACGGCTCTGGGACGACGGGGAGGTGCTCGCGATGACCTCGAGGTGGCACGACCGGGCGGTCGTGCGGTTCTCGGTGAGCAACTGGCAGACGGATGCCGCGCAGGTGCGCCGCACGGTCGACGCCGTCGCGCGCGCGCTCGCCTCGGTGCGGGCCGAGCAGGGGTGACGGCTGTTCCGAGCCCGACGTCAGGGGCATCCGGTTGAATGGAGGCATGGCCGAGGCGTTGCACGCGTTCTCGCCCGCGACCCGGGCGTGGTTCACCGAGTCGTTCACCGCGCCCACGAGCGTGCAGCGCGAGGCCTGGGGGGCGATCGCACGCGGCGACCACGCGCTCGTCGTGGCCCCGACCGGGTCGGGCAAGACCCTCGCCGCATTCCTCTGGGCCATCGACCGGCTGCATGCGTCCGGAGCCGATGCCGAGACGACGGGCACGAAGGTGCTCTACCTCTCGCCGTTGAAGGCCCTCGGCGTCGACGTCGAGCGCAACCTGCGCGCACCGCTCGTGGGCATCGCCCGCACCGCGGCCGCGCACGGACTCGAGGTGCCCGAGGTGAGCGTCGGCGTGCGCTCGGGCGACACCCTGCCGGCCGAACGGCGCTCGCTCGTGGCGCACCCGCCCGAGATCCTCATCACGACGCCCGAGTCGCTGTTCCTCATGCTCACGTCGGCGGCGCGCGAGACCCTGCGCGGCGTCGAGACGGTGATCGTCGACGAGATCCACGCCCTCGCCGGCACGAAGCGGGGTGCGCACCTCGCGCTCTCCCTCGAGCGGCTCGACGCGATCACCGCGAGTCCGGTGCAGCGCATCGGCCTGTCGGCCACGGTCCGTCCCCACGAGGAGGTGGCGCGGTTCCTCGCCGGCACGCGTCCGGTGAGCATCGTCGCGCCGCCGAGCGGCAAGCGGTTCGACATCCGGGTGACGGTGCCGGTCGACGACCTGTCCGACCTCGCGACCGAGTCGGGGTCGGGCTCGGTGTGGCCGCACGTCGAGGCGGCGATCCTCGACGAGGTGCTCGCCCACCGGTCGACGATCGTGTTCGCGAACTCGCGTCGCCTGGCGGAGCGGCTCACCGCGCGGCTGAACGAGCTGTGGGCCGAGCGGCAGGCCGAGCCCGTGGAGGCGATGGCGGAGCTGACGGCCCTCGGATCGGTCGGCGCGCTGGACCCCGTGGAGGCGGTGGAGCCGGTGGCCGTCGGGGCGGGCGATGGCCTCAGGCCCGCCGAGGCGGCCGACGGTCCGCTGCCGGTGCGACGCCCTCCGGCACAGGCGGTCGGCGCGTCGGGCATCACCGGCGGGGCTGCGCCCGTGCTCGCGAGATCCCACCACGGCTCGGTCAGCAAGGAGGAGCGTGCGCTCGTGGAGGCCGACCTGAAGGCCGGCCGCCTGCGGTGCGTGGTGGCGACGTCGAGCCTCGAGCTCGGCATCGACATGGGCGCGGTCGACCTGGTGATGCAGGTGGAGTCGCCGCCGTCGGTCGCGAGCGGGCTCCAGCGCATCGGGCGCGCCGGGCACCAGGTCGGCGAGATCTCCAAGGGCGTCGTCTTCCCGAAGCACCGCGCCGACCTCCTGCACTGCACCGTGGTCGCCGAGCGCATGGTCGCCGGCGCGATCGAGGCGATGCGGGTGCCGACCAACCCGCTCGACGTGCTCGCGCAGCAGACCATCGCGGCCGCCGCCGTCGACGAGTGGGACGTCGAGGGCTGGTTCGACCTGGTGCGCCGCGCCGCGCCGTTCGCCACACTGCCCCGATCGGCGTACGACGCGACCCTCGACCTGCTCGCCGGTCGGTACCCCTCCGACCGGTTCGGCGAGCTGCGGCCCCGCATCGTCTGGGACCGCGACGCCGGCACGATCGTCGGGCGACGCGGCGCGCAGCGGCTCGCGGTCACGAGCGGCGGCACCATCCCCGACCGCGGCATGTTCGGCGTGTTCATGATCGGCGAGGCCGGCCCCGGCCGCCGCGTCGGCGAGCTCGACGAGGAGATGGTCTACGAGTCCCGGGTCGGTGACGTGTTCGCGCTCGGAGCGACGAGCTGGCGCATCCAGGAGATCACGCACGACCGCGTGCTCGTGGCACCGGCGTTCGGAGAGCCCGGCCGCCTCCCGTTCTGGAAGGGCGACGGCATCGGCCGGCCGGCGGAGCTCGGCGAGGCCATCGGCGGCTTCGTCACCGAACTGGCCAACGCGGCACCCGACGCGGGCGTGGCACGAGCGCGCACCGCCGGACTCGACGAGCGCGCGGCATCCAACCTCGTCGCGTTCATCGCCGACCAGAAGGCCGCCACTCGTGTCGTGCCCGACGCCACGAACCTCGTCGTCGAGCGGTTCCGCGACGAGCTCGGCGACTGGCGCATCGTGCTGCACTCGCCGTACGGCATGCGGGTGCACGCGCCGTGGGCGCTCGCCGCCGGCGCCCGCGTGCAGGAGCGCTTCGGCGTCGACGCGAACGCGGTGGCGAGCGACGACGGCATCGTGCTGCGCATGCCCGACACGTCCGACGAGCCACCCGGTGCCGAGCTGTTCACCTTCGAGTCGGCCGAGCTCGTCGAGCTCGTCACGCAGCGCGTGGGCGACTCGGCCCTGTTCGCGTCACGCTTCCGCGAGTGCGCCGCACGCGCGCTCCTCCTGCCGCGCATCAACCCGGGCCGGCGTTCGCCGCTCTGGCAGCAGCGGCAGCGTGCGTCGCAACTGCTCGAGGTCGCGCGCGACTTCCCCGACTTCCCGATCATCCTCGAGGCGGTGCGCGAGTGCCTGCAAGACGTCTACGACCTACCGGCGCTCACGAGCCTCACCGAGCGCGTCGCGGCGCGCCGGGTGCGGTTCGTCGAGGTCACCACCGAGACGGCGAGTCCGTTCGCCTCGAGCCTGCTCTTCGGCTACGTGGGCGCCTTCATGTACGAGGGCGATGCGCCGCTCGCCGAACGCCGTGCCGCCGCGCTCTCGCTCGATCCCGCGTTGCTGGCGGAGCTGCTGGGCACGGTCGAGCTGCGCGAGCTCCTCGACCCCGAGGTGGTCGAAGAGACGGAGCGGATGCTGCAGCGGCTCGTCCCCGATCGCGCCGCCCGCGGCGACGAGGGCGTCGCCGACCTGCTCCGCGAGCTGGGGCCGCTGACGGCGGCCGAAGTGGCCGTGCGATCCGATGGCGAGACGGATGCCGCGGCGGCCCTGGCGACGCTCCTCGGCGCTCGACGCGTGGCCGAGGTGCGCTTCGCGGGCACGACCTGGTTCGCGGTCGTTGAAGACCTCAGCCGCCTGCGCGACGCCCTCGGGGTGCCGATCCCGCCCGGACTGCCCGAGGTGTTCGGCGAGCCCGTGCGCGATCCTCTCGGCGACCTCGTGAGCCGGTACGCCCGCACCCACGGGCCGTTCACTGCCAACGCGGTCGCGGCACGCTTCGGCATCGGGCCCGTCGTCGCGACCTCGACGTTGGCCAGGCTCGCGGGGGAGCGCCGCGTCGTGGAGGGCGAGTTCCTGCCGCACGGCGCCGGCGCCGAGTGGTGCGACAGCGAGGTGCTGCGCCGCATCCGCCGCCGCTCGCTCGCCGCGCTCCGCAACGAGGTCGAGCCGGTCGCGCCGCGCGAGTATGCGCGATTCCTGCCCGACTGGCAGCACGTGGGCGGGCGGCTCCGGGGCGTCGACGGGTTGGCGGCCGTGATCGAGCAGCTCGAGGGGGCCCGCATCCCCGCGTCGGCGTGGGAGTCGTTCGTGCTCCCGGCACGAGTCGCCGACTACCGGCCGACCATGCTCGACGAGCTCACCGCCTCGGGCGAGGTGGTGTGGACCGGGCAGGGATCGCTGGCCGGTGACGACGGCTGGGTGAGCCTGCATCTCGCCGAGACGGCCGAGCTCACGCTCCCCGCCCCGGCGGCCGCGCCGCTCGATCCGCTCGAGACCGAGCTCCTCGCGGTGCTCGGCGGGGGAGGCGGCTACTTCTTCCGGCAGCTGGTGGAGGCCGTCGGCGCGAGCGACGAGCAACCCGTCATCGACGCGCTCTGGCGTCTCGCCTGGGGCGGCCTGGTGACCAACGACACGTTCGCGCCGCTTCGCGGACTCGTGGCCGGACGCGGCGCGCACAAGACCGCCGCGGCCACACCGAGGGCGAGGTTGCGGGGCGGGTCGCTGTCCCGCCGTTCGCTCGCCGCGAGCGTGCAGTCCGCCCGCACGGCGACCGCCCGCGCGAATCCGCCGAAGGTCGCGGGCCGCTGGGCCGTGCTGCCCCTCGCGAGCTCAGCCGCCACGCCGCGAGCGCACGCGCTCGGCGAGACGCTCCTCGAGCGCTACGGGGTGGTGACGCGAGGCTCCGTCGTCGCCGAGGGCGTGCTCGGCGGCTTCGCCCTCGCCTACCGCTCCCTCTCGGGCTTCGAGGAGACCGGGCGCGTGCGACGCGGCTACTTCATCGACGGGCAGGGCGGTGCCCAGTTCGCCTCGACGTCCGCGGTCGATCGCCTTCGCAGCGCCCCGCGCGGCCATGCCGTCGCCCTCGCCGCCACCGACCCCGCGAACCCGTTCGGCGCCGCCCTCGACTGGCCGGAAGTGGGGGAGGGTGGCCACCGCCCGGCGCGGAAGGGCGGCGCGTTCGTCGCGATCGTCGACGGCGAGGCCGTCTTCTACCTCGAGCGCGGCGGTCGCACCACGCTCGTCTTCACCGACGACGTCGACGCGCTGGCCGCGGCGGCGGCCGCGCTCGCCGAGGCGCTCAGCCGCGCCGGCTCGCCGAGGCTCCGCATCGAGACGGTCAACGGGCAGGTCGTCTACGGATCGGTGCTCGAGCCGGCGCTGCGCGCCGCGGGCTTCCGCGAGACGCCGAGGGGACTCCGGTTCGATGCCAGAGGGTGACACCGTCTACCAGGCGGCGCGCCGGCTCGATGCCGCCTTGGCCGGGCAGCCCGTCAGCCGTACCGACATCCGCGTGCCGGCCTTCGCGACCGTCGACCTCTCGGGCCAGACGGTGCACTCCGTGGCCAGTCGCGGCAAGCACCTGCTGATGCGCATCGGCGACGCCGTGCTGCACACGCACCTGAAGATGGAGGGCGAGTGGCGGGTGCACCGTCCAGGTGAGAAGTGGCGCCGGCCCGCGTGGCAGGCACGTGCGATCGTGGAGACGCCGACGGCCGTGGCCGTGGGGTTCGACCTTGGACTCGTCGAGGTCTTCCCAGCCGCCGAGGAGGCGGCTCGGCTCGCCTACCTCGGCCCCGACCTGCTGGGCGCCGATTGGGATGCCGTCGAGGCGGTGCGGCGCATCGAAGCCGCACCCGACGTGCCGATCGCCGTGGCGCTCGGCGATCAGCGCAACCTCGCCGGGCTCGGCAACGTCTACGTCAACGAGCTGTGCTTCCTCCGCGGCATCCGCCCGACCAGGCCGGCCGGCGAGGTGGAGGCCGCACCGCTCGTCGACCTCGCGTCGCGGGTCATCCGAGCCAATCGCGATCGCATCGCCCGCACCACGACCGGGGTCGACCGTCGCGGCGAACGGCTCTGGGTGTACTCGCGCGCCGGGCAGCCGTGCCGGCGCTGCGGCACGCGCATCGAGCACGGCCTGCTCGGTCGCAACGACGTCGAGTTGCGCGACTCGTGGTGGTGTCCGAACTGCCAGCGGTGACCGTCAGGTGACCGGGCCGGTCCACTTCTCGCCGGGGCCCTGGCCGATCGGATCGGGGATGACCGACGCCTCGCGGAAGGCGAGCTGCAGTGAACGCAGACCGTC
This sequence comes from Agromyces sp. 3263, assembly GCF_031456545.1. Classification (NCBI taxonomy): domain Bacteria; kingdom Bacillati; phylum Actinomycetota; class Actinomycetes; order Micrococcales; family Microbacteriaceae; genus Agromyces; species Agromyces sp. 3263. Next base: position 24,549 of record NZ_JAVDUV010000001.1, on the reverse strand, counting down.
GCGCAGCGACCGCGCGTGCATGTCGCTGATCTCGGGGGCTCCCGCGGTGATGAGCCCGGCGAGGGCGTTGATGAGCTTGCGCGCCTCGTCGAGGTCGACCTGCTGGTCGGGGTCGTCGGCGAGCCCGACCTTCACGGCGGCGGCGCTCATGAGGTGCACGGCGGCGGTCGTGATGATCTCGACGGCGGGCACCTCGGCGATGTCACGGGTCGCGCCCTCGACGGTGGACTCGGCTGAACTGTCGCTCACGGACTTCCTCTGTTAGACTACTGCGGGCCCGGGGCCAGTCCCCGGTACGAAAGTGGAGATTCTCCCACCCGCGCATACCGCTTCATCAAGGTTACCGGGTCGATTGCACTCCGCTTCCACGCTGATGGGTGACCAGCAGCGGGGGAGTAGACAGGGTGCCGCAGTGATTTGCCGGTGTGATTCCGTGCGAGCCTGCGTGGATCTTCCGCTCTCGTCGACGGGCGGCATCCGCCTCCCGTCGAGCGAAACAGCTTGAGTAGAGGAGTACACGCATCAGCGATCCCCGTACCAACGACCGTATCCGCGTCCCCGAGGTCCGTCTCGTGGGACCTGGCGGAGAGCAGGTCGGCGTCGTGAAGATCGAGGTGGCCCTGCGGCTCGCGCAGGAGGCCGATCTCGATCTCGTCGAGGTCGCACCGAACTCCAAGCCTCCGGTCGCCAAGATCATGGATTACGGCAAGTACAAGTACGAGGCTGCGCAGAAGGCGAAAGAGGCCCGGCGCAACCAGGCGAACACGATCCTCAAGGAGGTTCGGTTCCGCCTCAAGATCGACAAGCACGACTACGAGACCAAGATGAAGCGCGCCGTCGGCTTCCTGAAGACCGGCGACAAGGTGAAGGCCATGATCCTCTTCCGGGGCCGCGAGCAGTCGCGCCCCGAGATGGGTGTCCGCCTCCTGCAGCGCTTCGCGGAGGACGTGGCGGAGTTCGGCACGGTCGAGCACAACCCCACGATCGACGGCCGCAACATGGTCATGGTCATCGCGCCCCTGAAGAACAAGTCCGAGGCCAAGGCCGAGGCGAATGCACAGCGTGCTGCGGCGAAGGTGCGACCGGCGGCGGATGCCCCGGACGAGCCCGAGACGCAGTCGGCCGACGCCACCGAGGCGTAGGCCAAGCACCCCCGTCCGCCACGAGTTGGCGGCAGAACCAAGGAGAACAACCAGATGCCGAAGCAGAAGACCCACTCCGGGTCCAAGAAGCGCTTCAAGATCACCGGCAGCGGCAAGATCAAGAAGCAGCAGGCCGGGATGCGCCACAACCTCGAGCTCAAGGCTTCGAAGCGCAAGGCCCGTCTGAACCAGGACAAGGTCGTGTCGGCCCCCGACGCCAAGGTCATCAAGAAGCTTCTCGGCCGCTGAGCCGCGAGACCCGTTAAGGAAGAAACAGAGTCATGGCAAGAGTGAAGCGGGCGGTCAACGCCCACAAGAAGCGCCGGGTCATCCTCGAGCGCGCCGAGGGTTACCGCGGCCAGCGTTCGCGTCTGTACCGCAAGGCGAAGGAGCAGGTCACCCACTCCCTCGTCTACTCGTACAACGACCGTCGCAAGAAGAAGGGCGACTTCCGTCGCCTCTGGATCCAGCGCATCAACGCCGCCTCGCGCGCGAACGGCCTCACGTACAACCGCCTCATCCAGGGCCTCGGCCTTGCGGGCATCGAGGTCGACCGCCGCATCCTCGCGGAGCTCGCCGTGAACGAGCCCACGACCTTCGCGGCACTCGTCGAGACCGCCAAGCAGGCGCTCCCGGCCGACACCTCGGCTCCGAAGACCGCCGCGTAAGGCGCGTCCTCCGTCACGAACGGCTCGGCACCCCTGGGGTGCCGGGCCGTTCGTCGTCTGTTCCGCCCGCGGACCCCGGCCGATGCGAGACTGTCGAGACTGGATCGAATCCGACGACGGGAGCAGCTGGATGGGTGTGGGATCCGCCGACGTGTACGACGTGGCGATCATCGGGGCGGGGCCGGCCGGCACGGCCGCGGCACTGCGGGCGGCCGAGCTGGGTGCCGGCGTGGTGGTGCTCGAGGCGGACCGCACCGGCGGCACCTGCGTGAACTCGGGCTGCGTGCCGACGCGCGTGCTCGCGAAGACGGCCCGCCTCATGCGCGAGGTGCGCACGGCCGACGAGTACGGCATCACGGTGTCACGGCAGCGCATCGACTGGCCGTCCACGGTCGCCCGGGTGCGGAGCACGGTGGACCGGGTCCGGTCGATCAAGCGCGAGGCGGAGCGGTTCGCCGAGGCCGGCATCGACCTCCTGCTCGAGGGACGGGCGACCTTCGCTGACGAGCACACCCTCGTCCTCGAGAGCGGGCGCCGCATCGAGGCGGCCTCGATCATCGTCTGCGTCGGCGGGCACTCCCGGCGTCTTCCGATCCCCGGGGCCGAGCTCGCGACCGTTCCCGACGAGGTGCTCGACCTTCCGCGGCTTCCCGACCGGGTGGCGGTGATCGGCGCGGGGAACACGGGCGCCCAGCTGGCCACCGTGTTCGCCGCCTTCGGCTCGGACGTCACGCTGCTCGATGTCGCGCCCAGGGTGCTGATGGCCTCCGACCCGTCGATCTCGGAGGCGGTCGCGGCGGCCTTCGAGGAGGACGGCATCCGCGTCCGGGTCGGCATCGACGGCGTCGACGCGGTCCGCAGGCGCGACGACGGGCGGCTCGACCTCGACTGGCGGGCGGCGGCCGCGCCGGAATCCGATGCCTTCGACGCCGTGGTGATGGCGACGGGCTGGCCGGCGCGGGTCGACGACCTCGGGCTGGATGCGATCGGCGTCCGGGTCGAACGATCGTCGATCGTCGTCGACCAGTACTTCCGCAGCTCCGTCTCGCAGATCTTCGCGGTCGGCGATGCGACCGGCCGTGACATGCTGGTGCAGGCTGCGCACTTCGAGGGCGAGGCGGCCGCCGAGAACGCCGTGCTCGGCGCGAACCGGCGGACCCCTCACCACCTGCTCCCCGCCGGCGGATTCACCGACCCCGACTACGCGGGCGTGGGGCTGACCGAGCCCGAGTGCCGCGAGCGCGACCCGCGGTGCGTCGTCAGCCGCGTCGACTACTCGGAGCTCGAGCGCGCCGTCATCGACGATCGCGAGCGGGGCTTCCTGCTCCTGATCGCCGACCGACGTCGTGAGCTCATCCTCGGGGCGCACGCCGTCGGCGAGAACGCGGTCGAGGTGATCCAGTCGGTGACCACGGCGATGGCGGCCGGGGTCGACGTGGCGACGCTGGCGAGCGTGAAGTTCGCCTACCCGACCTACAGTGCGCTGATCGGCCTCGCGGCACGGCGACTCCTCGCTGCGTAGGCAGGCCCTCCGAGGGCGCCCCATAGACTTGCATCATGCTCGAGAACCCCAGGTCCCCGCGCGTCCGAGGGGTCGCCAAGCTCGCGAAGAAGTCCGCTCGGGTGGAGAGCGGGCTGTTCCTCCTCGAGGGCCCGCAGGCGGTCGCGGAGGCCCTCAGGTTCCGGCCGCACCTCGTCGTGGAGCTGTATGCGACGCCGACGGCGGTCGAACGCCATCCCGAGATCGCTCGCGCCGCCGACGAAGAGGGCCTCGACCTCGAGTTCGTCACCGAGGAAGTGCTCGACGCGATGGCCGACACGGTCACGCCGCAGGGCTTCATCGCGGTGTGCCGGCAGTTCCCCACTGCGGTGAAGGACGTCTTCGGGGCGTCGCCCAAGCTCGTGGCGATCCTCGAGGAGGTGCGGGATCCCGGCAACGCCGGCACGATCGTGCGAGCAGCGGATGCCGCGGGCGCCGACGCGGTGGTCTTCACGGGCCGCGCGGTCGACCTGTACAACCCGAAGGTGGTGCGCAGCTCGACGGGTTCCATCTTCCACGTGCCCGTCGCGGTCGGCGCCGACCTGCAGGACGTGCTCGAGCGCGCGAGGGCGGCGGGGCTCACGGTGCTGGCCGCCGATGTCAAGGGCGACGACCTCCTGTCCGCCCGCCGCGAGGGCGTCCTCGAGCGTCCGACCGCCTGGCTGTTCGGCAACGAGGCGCACGGCCTGCCGGACGAGCAACTGGCCCTCGCCGACCGTGTCGTGACCGTGCCGATCTACGGTCACGCCGAGTCGATGAACCTCGCCACCGCGGCATCCGTCTGCCTGTACGAGAGCGCCTTCGCACAGCGCAGCGCGGGTCACGAATAGGTAACCACCGCACCGAACCGCCGCGTCGTTGGTTGTCGCCCGGATGCCGCGCCCCCTAGTTTGGGGGATATGGAGCCAACCCAGCCGGCGCCGCCGACGTCGAACATCTCAGTGCGTCGCGGCGAACCCCTCGTCGTCATCGACCACGTCGAGAAGCACTTCGGCGACCTGCATGTGCTGAACGACATCAACACCACCGTCAATCGGGGCGAGGTGGTGGTCGTGATCGGGCCGAGCGGCTCGGGCAAGTCCACGCTGTGCCGCGCCATCAACCGGCTCGAGACCATCGACTCCGGCACCATCACCATCGACGGCGAGCGGCTTCCCGAGGAAGGCGCCCAGCTCGCGAAGCTCCGCGCCGACGTCGGCATGGTGTTCCAGTCGTTCAACCTCTTCGCGCACAAGACCGTGCTCGAGAACATCACGCTCGCCCCGATCCGCGTGAAGAAGCAGTCCCGCAAGGCGGCCGATGCGAAGGCCATGGAGCTCCTCGACCGGGTCGGCGTGGCGAACCAGGCGAAGAAGATGCCGTCGCAGCTGTCGGGGGGCCAGCAGCAGCGCGTCGCGATCGCCCGCTCGCTCGCGATGAACCCGAAGCTCATCCTCATGGACGAGCCGACGAGCGCGCTCGACCCCGAGATGATCAACGAGGTGCTCGACGTGATGGTCGGGCTCGCCCAAGACGGCATGACGATGATCGTCGTGACCCACGAGATGGGCTTCGCGCGCAAGGCGGCCGACCGGGTGCTGTTCATGGCCGACGGACGCATCGTCGAGGAGGCCGCGCCGGCGCAATTCTTCGACCATCCCGAGTCGGATCGCGCGAAGGACTTCCTCTCGAAGATCCTCGAGCACTAGACCTGCGCTGCCACGAGCGGCGAGGAACCACCCAGAGAGAAGAGGCAGAGACATGAAACGGATGAGATTCGCACTCGTCGCGGCCGCAGCCGCGTCGGCGCTCGTGCTCGCGGGCTGCGCAGGCGGCGGCGGAGACACGGCGGAGGAGACGCCCACGGCGGCGCCCACGTTCGAGGCCGGCACGACGATGGCCAAGCTCTCGGAAGCGGGCAAGATCACCGTCGGCACGAAGTTCGACCAGCCGCTCTTCGGACTCAAGGGCCCGTCGGGCGACCCCGAGGGGTTCGACGTCGAGATCGCCAAGATCATCGCGTCCGAGCTCGGCATCGACGAGGAGAACATCGAGTGGACCGAGACCGTGTCGGCCAACCGTGAGCCCTTCATCGAGAACGGCCAGGTCGACATCGTCGTGGCGACGTACACGATCAACGACAAGCGCAAGGAGGTCGTCTCCTTCGCAGGTCCGTACTACATGGCCGGACAGTCGATCCTGACGCTCGCCGACAACGACGACATCGAGAGCGAGGAAGACCTCGTCGGCCAGCCCGTCTGCTCGGTCACCGGGTCCACGCCCGCGGCGAACCTCAAGGAGCTCGGCGCCGAGGTCATCGAGACCGACACGTACAGCAACTGCCTCGAGCCGCTTCGCAGCGGCCAGGTCGTCGCCGTCTCCACCGACAACGTCATCCTCGCGGGCCTCGCCGCCCAGAACGAGGGCGAGTTCAAGGTCGTCGGCAAGCCGTTCACCGAGGAGCCCTACGGCATCGGCCTCGCGAAGGACGACACCGACTTCCGCATGTGGATCAACGACGTGCTCGAGAAGGCCTACGAAGACGGGCGCTACGAGCAGGCGTGGGAGTCCACCGCCGGAGCGGTGCTGCCCTACGTCGACCCGCCTGCCGTCGACCGCTACTGATCGGAGCGCGGCCCGGGCGACCATCGTCCGGGCCGCGTCCCACCCCCAACCGACCGGAACGGAGACTCGTGGACGCCGTCATCGAGAACCTGCCGACCTACTTCGAGGGCTTCAGGATGACCCTGCTGCTGCTCGTGGTGAGCGGCATCGCGGCACTCGTCATCGGCACGATCATCGCGTCGATGCGCATCTCGCCCGTGGGCTCGCTCCGGGTCTTCGCCACGGTCTACACCGAGCTCGTGCGCAACACGCCGCTGACCCTCGTGCTGTTCTTCTGCGCGATCATCCTGCCCTACCTCGGTTCCGAGCTCACCTACGTGACGGCCGCCATGATCGGCCTGTCGGTGTACACCTCGCCGTTCGTCGCCGAAGCGCTCCGCTCGGGCATCAACGGCGTGCCGATCGGCCAGGCCGAGGCCTCCCGCAGCGTGGGGCTCGGATTCACCCAGACGGTCGGGCTCGTCGTCATGCCGCAGGCCTTCCGCATGACCATCCCACCACTCATCAACGTCTTCATCGCGCTCACCAAGAACACCTCGGTGGCGGGCGGATTCTTCGTCTTCGAGCTCTTCGCGGCGACGCGTGAACTCGCGAACGCGAACGGCGACGCGGTGATCGCGATCCTCCTCGGCGCCGCGACGCTCTATCTCGTGATCACCGTGCCCCTCGGCATCCTCGCCGGACAGCTCGAACGGAAGTGGGTGGTGCAGCGATGAGCAGCTCGTCGGTCCTCTTCGACGCACCCGGCCCGAAGGCGCGCCGGATCTCGCTGATCGCGTCGATCGTCGCGGGCGTCGTCATCATCGCGGGCATCGTCTGGATGATCTGGACGCTCGCCCAGCCCCGCGAGAGCGGCGGCATCACGCTTCCGGGGTTCTTCGACCCCAGTCGCTGGGACATCTTCGCCGATCCCGAGGTCTGGCAGTTCATCATCGTCGACGGCGTGCTCGCCACCCTGCGGGCGGCGCTCGTCGCATCGGTCTTCGCGATCGCGCTCGGCATCCTCTTCTCCCTGCTCCGCAGCGCCGAGGCGGCCTGGATCCGCATCCCCACCACGGTCGTGCTCGAGTTCCTCCGCGGCATGCCCGTGCTGCTGATGATGCTGTTCATCCTGCTGGTGCTCAACACCGGCGCCTTCTGGGCCGTCGTCGCCGCGCTCAGCCTGTACAACGGCGCGCTCATCGGCGAGGCCCTCCGCGCCGGCCTCGCCGCCCTCCCGCGCGGCCAGCGCGAGGCGGGGCTCAGCCTCGGCATGCGCCCGCTGCAGTCCAAGATGCTCGTCGAGTTCCCGCAGGCGTTCCGGCAGATGCTGCCGATCATCGTCGCGCAGCTGGTGGTGCTCCTGAAGGACACGTCGCTCGGCTACATCGTCGGCTACAGCGAACTCCTGCGCACCAACATGAACGTGCTGGGCAGCTACTACGGCAACCGCTACCTGTTCTCGCTCTTCGTGGTCACGCTCGTGCTGTACCTCACCATGAACCTGCTGCTGTCGTGGTTCGCGCGCTGGCTCTCGAAGCGCACGTCGAGCCAGTCGGCGGGCAAGCGACTCGACCCCGAGGACGCCAGCCAAGCGCTCCTGGTCGCCGAGGCGACGGCTGCGGCGCGCGAGTCCAGGCGGCCATAGCGACAGACGCCCGGATCGAGGACCGCGACGTCCACGGGTCGATGAATCGACCGGAGTCGCTCGTGACCGCCCGCTAGACTCGTTCCTTGTGTCCGAGCCCCGTGAAATCACCGAGCAGGCCGTCGAGTCGGCCGTCGATACCGCGCTCGCGGCGATCGCCGCGGCCGCCGACTCCGCCGCGCTGAAGACCGTCCGCGCAGAACACACGGGGGAGAAGTCCACCCTCGCGCAGCTGAACGCCGAGCTCCGCAACGTGCCGAACGACCAGAAGGCCGCGCTCGGCAAGCTCGTCGGCGGCGCTCGTGGCCGCGTCAACCAGGCGTTCGCCGCCCGTGAGGCCGAGATCCTCGAGGCCGAGGCCGCCGCCCAGCTCGCGGCCGAGGCGGTCGACGTCACGGCACTGCCGTCACGGTACCGGCCCGGCGCGCGGCATCCGCTCGCCCTCCTGCAGGACCGGGTGTGCGACGTCTTCACCGGCATGGGCTGGGAGATCTCCGAGGGCCCCGAGGTCGAGAGCGAGTGGTTCAACTTCGACGCACTGAACTTCGATGCCGACCACCCGGCGCGGGCCATGCAGGACACGTTCTTCGTGGACCCGCCCGAGGCCCATCTGGTGCTGCGCACCCACACCAGCCCGGTGCAGGTGCGGTCGATGCTCGAGCGCGAGGTGCCGATCTACGTGCTCGCCCCCGGGCGGGTCTACCGCACCGACGAGTTCGATGCGACCCACCTGCCGGTGTTCATGCAGTTCGAGGGCCTCGCCGTCGACAAGGGCCTCACCATGGCGCACCTGAAGGGCACCCTCGACCACTTCGTGAAGTCGATCTTCGGCGACGAGGCGAAGGTGCGCCTGCGCCCGAGCTTCTTCCCGTTCACCGAGCCCAGCGCCGAACTCGACTTCTGGCACCCGACCTTCAAGGACGGGCCGCGCTGGATCGAGTGGGGCGGTTGCGGGATGGTGCACCCCAATGTGCTGAAGGCCGCCGGCATCGACCCCGAGGTCTACACGGGGTTCGCGTTCGGCATGGGCATCGAGCGCGGGCTCATGCTGCGCAACGGGGTGCAGGACATGCGGGAAATGGTCGAGGGAGACGTCCGGTTCTCCCAGCAGTTCGGAATGGTGGTCTGACCCATGCGAGTGCCGCTCAGCTGGCTCGCCGAATACGTCGAACTCGTGCCGGGCACGACTCCTGAAGATGTGCATGCCGCCCTCGTGCGGGTCGGTCTCGAAGAGGAGGACGTGCATACGTTCGAGCTCCAGGGGCCGATCGTCGTGGGCGAGGTCCTCGAGTTCGTCGAGGAGCCGCAGTCCAACGGCAAGACCATCCGCTGGTGCCAGGTTCGGGTGGCGCCCGATGGCGAGGCCGCGGCCGACGGCGGCGACGCCGTGCACGGGATCGTCTGCGGCGCACGCAACTTCTTCGTCGGCGACAAGGTCGTCGTCACCCTGCCCGGCGCGGTGCTGCCCGGCCCCTTCCCGATCGCCGCGCGCAAGACGTACGGGCACGTGTCCGACGGCATGATCGCCTCCGCGCGTGAGCTCGGCCTCGGCGAGGACCACGACGGCATCCTTCGCCTCTCGACGCTCGGCATCGACGCGCCCGTCGGCACCGACGCCATCGCGCTCCTCGGGCTCGACGACGCCGCGGTCGAGATCAACGTCACGCCCGACCGCGGCTACGCGTTCTCCATCCGTGGCGTGGCGCGCGAGTACGCCCACGCCACGGGCGCGACGTTCCGTGACCCGGTCGAGCAGTCGGGGGCGGTGGATGCCACGCTCGACGGCTTCCCCGTTGAGATCCGCGACGAGGCGCCCATCCGGGGCCGCGTCGGCTCGGCCGTGTTCGCGACGCGCATCGTGCGCGGCGTGGATCCGACTCGCCCCACCCCGCCGTGGATGGTCGCGCGGCTGAAGCTCGCCGGTATCCGCTCGCTCTCGGTGCTCGTCGATATCACGAACTACGTGATGCTCGAGCTCGGGCAGCCCATCCACGGGTACGACCTCGACCGTCTCCGGGGCGGCATCGTGGTGCGTCGCGCGACGCCGGGCGAGAAGCTCACCACCCTCGACGGCAAGGAGCGCACGCTCCACGTCGAAGACCTGGTCGTCACCGACGACCGCGGCCCGATCGGGCTGGGCGGCGTCATGGGCGGGGCCGAGACCGAGATGGACGACTCCACGCGGAACGTGCTCATCGAGGCGGCGAACTGGGACCCGGTGTCCATCGCGCGCACGGCACGACGCCACAAGCTGCCGAGTGAAGCGGCCAAGCGCTACGAGCGCGGCGTCGACCCCGAGATCGCGGCCTCCGCGGTGTCCCGCGTCGCGCAGCTCATGGCCGACCTCGCCGGCGGAACCGCCGACGCAGGTGGTTCCCTCATCCACGAGGCCCCGGCCCGCGGCGCGATCCTGCTGCCCGACGGGTACGTCTCGGGGCTCATCGGCGTCGAGTACTCCGACGATGAGGTGCACGACGCGCTCGCCGAGGTGGGCGGCGCGGTGACCCGTGTCGAGGGCGGGTTCGAGGTCGTGCCGCCGTCCTGGCGCCCCGACCTCACGGGCCGCGCCGAACTGGCGGAGGAGGTGGCCCGGCTCGCCGGTTACCACCGCATCCCGTCGGTGCTCCCGGTCGCGCCGCCCGGACGCGGCCTCACCCGTTCGCAGCGCATCCGGCGCCGGGTCGCCGACACGCTGGCGGCCGCCGGATCCACCGAGGTGCTGTCGTTCCCGTTCGCCACCGAGGCCGAGAACGCGCGGTTCGGCAGCGCCGGCGGTTCGCCCGTGGCATCCGTGAAGCTCGCCAACGCGCTCGACGCGAGCACCGCGCTCATGCGCCGGTCGCTGCTTCCCGGGCTCATCGCGGCGGCGAAGCGCAACCGTTCTCGCGGACTCGTCGACGTGTCCCTGTTCGAGCTCGGCACCGTGTTCCTGCCCGAGGTCGGCCGCATCTACGGTTCACCGGCGCTGCCGCTCGGGGACGCGCGTCCGAGCGACGCCGAGCTCGAGACCCTCCAGGCCGGCATCCCGCCGCAGCCCCGTCACGTGGGCGTGCTCGTCGTGGGCGACGTCGTCCCGAAGCAGCCGGGCGTGACCGCCGTGCCCGCCGGCATCATCGACGCGCTCGACGCGGTGCGAGAGATCGCCCTCGCCGTCGGCGCCGAGATCGAGATCGTGCAGGGCTCGCATCAGGCACTGCATCCCGGTCGCACGGCCGAGCTCCGTGTCGGGGGCCGCACGGTCGGCTTCGCCGGCGAGCTGCTGCCCGCCGTGGCGGAAGCGGCCGATCTGCCGCGCGTCGTCGCGGTCGCCGAGCTCGACCTCGACGCGGTCATCGCGCTCACCGAGCCCGGACTCGAGGCCGGACAGATCGGCACGTACCCCGCGGCGACGCAGGACCTCTCGCTCGTCGTGGCCGCCGACGTGCCGGCGGCAGCGGTGGCTGCCGCAGTGCGAGAGGGCGCCGGGGAGCTGCTCGAGCACGTGCAGCTGGTCGACGACTACCGCGGCTCGGGCGTGGCCGACGGCTCGAAGAGCCTGACCTTCGCCCTGCGGTTCCGCGCCGCCGACCGCACGCTCACGGCGGCGGAGGCCAGCGAGGCGAAGCTCGCCGGCGCCGGGCTCGCCGCCGAACGCGTCGGGGCCACGCTCCGGGAGTAGTCCGATGGCACGGGGCCTCAGGCCCCGTGCCGGTCGATGAGGCGGTCGAACGCGCCATCCAGCTCCGCGTCGACCTCGCGCCGAGTGGCGTCGCCGTCGTGCCAGTCCACGATCTCCTGCGCGCCCCGCCAGAACGGGATGACGGCCCGGTACTCGGGCACGAGGGCCTTCACCTTCGTGTTGTCGAAGATCACCGAGTGCGCCTTGTCGCCCAGGAGGCCGGGTCCGTCGTCAGGGAGCTCACGGGCGATGGCCTCGCTCGCGATGTGCACCGGACGGAACTCCGCTCCGGCGGCCCGCGCGAGCGCCGCGCCGACCTGGTCCCAGGTGAGCACCTCGTCGGACGTGATGTGGAACGCCTCGCCGATGGCCCGATCGTTGCCGAGCAGCCCGGTGAACGCCACCGCGAAGTCGCGCGTGTGGGTGAGCGTCCACAGGCTCGTGCCGTCGCCCTGCACCACCACGGGCTTGCCTCGCCGCATCCGGTCGATGGCGGTCCAGCCGCCGAGGAGCGGCACGGTCGCGCCGTCGTACGTGTGCGACGGCCGGATGATCGTGGCCGGGAATCCGCGCTCCCGATAGGCGGCGACCAGCAGATCCTCACTCGCGATCTTGTCCCGGGAGTACTGCCAGTACGGGTTCCGCAGGGGAGTCGACTCGGTGATCGGCAGGTGCGCGACCGGCTTCTGGTACGCGGATGCCGACGAGATGTACACGTACTGCCGGCAGCGTCCCTCGAAGAGGTCGACGTCGCGTTCGACCTGGGCCGGCGAGAACGAGCGGAAGTTCGCGACGACGTCGAACGTCTCCTCGCCGATGGCGTCGGCGACGGATGCCGGATCGTCGGCGTCGCCCGTCAGGTGCCGCGCCCCGGTGATCGGCGGGCGGTCGGTGCTCCGTCCGCGGTTCAGGAGCGTGAGGTCATCGCCGCGCTCGACGATGCGGGCGCTGGACGCCGAGCTGATGATGCCGTTGCCGCCGATGAACAGCACGCGCAGGGCCATGGTCTCCTCCTCGATGACGGCGGGCCGGATGCCGCGTGCCGAGCCTATGCCCGTCGCGCCCCTGCGGGCAGGCGGGCGGACGACGTCGAGCCGTCCGCCCGACCGGCGGCTCAGCGGAGCCCGGGGGGCCCCGCGAAGACGCTCACGAGTGCGGGCACGGCGACGGCGGGGTGCACCTTTCCGCGGTACTCGGGCGTCCAGCCCGCGTCGTCGGCGATCGCGGTGCCGTTCGACTCGTTGTAGGCGCCGAGCACGTCGGCGGGTCGCAGGTTCACGACGTTTCCCGATTCGCTGATCGCCGTGCCCTTGTAGACCTCGATGATCGCGGCGGGGTCGAAGTCCTTCGTCACGGTGAAGGCGTTCTGCTCTGCCACGAGCTTCGACTCGATGCCGAGTCCCCACGAGTAGACGAACGGGTACTGGTCGTGCGTCGACTGCACGTAGTGGTTGTTGTAGGCGTCGACCTGTCCGAACCGCACTCGGGGCGCCCGCTGGCCGAGGTCGCGGAACTCGTTGTGGTGCAGGGTGACGCGCAGGTGGCCGCGGTCGGTCGTGCGGCTGTCGCTGTTGCCGATGAGCATGACCTTGTCGTGGTCGTGGAAGCGGTTCCACGAGATCGTGACGAGGTCGGCGGCGCGCACGACGTCGAGGAGTCCGTCGTGGATCTGGAACGGCCGGCCGAAGTGCGACGGCTGGAGGGAGTCGAGTGCCCCGCCATCGCTGAGGTCGTTGTGGTCGATCCACACGTTGGTCGAGCCGGTGACGGTGAGGAGGTCCCACTCGGAGTTCCAGTTGCCGGTCTCGCCGTCGGTCGGGTCCCAGGACGGGAAGCAGTCGAACGCGTTCGTGAGCGTGAGGCCACGGATGACGACATTGGACACGTTCGCGACCTGCAGGGCGGCGCCGGTGATCTCGGCGCCGGGCAGGCCGATGAGCGTGGTGTTCGCGCCCACGCGGATGTCGATGCGCTCCCGCTGCGCGGCCTGCGATGCGGCCCGTGCCGCCTCGACGGGGCCCGACGGCTCGGAGTCCCAGCCCCAGACCGCCGGATCGTACGCGGCGAGGTAGGCGTCGAGCGTGTAGCCGCCGCGCGCGTAGTCGGCGCAGGTGAGGGGCGCCCCGGCGCCGTCGGTGTTCGCGTCGATGACGCCCGACACGTACACGATCTTCGGCTCGTCGCCGGCGACGGCGGCGACGAGCCCGGCCCGGTCGTCGACGGTGAACACGTGCTCGGGGGTCGCGGTCGAGCCCCCGGTCGTGCCGGCACCCGCCGAGGCCCAGCCGTCGCCCGCGGCGAGCGTCTCGCGTGCGGCATCCGTTCGCGGGCTGGGGTCGGCATGCGCCGGCACGGCTGAGGTGAGCAGGAGGGCGACACCGCCGAGCGTGGCGACGCCCGCGGTGATCCATCGTCGTTGCATGGTCGGGGGAGCTCCTTCGGTCCCGCGCCGACGGACGCCGTCGTCCGTCGAGAAAGCGCTTTCCGGAACGTAGCAGGCGCCGGTCGGCCGTGTAAAGAGCCGCGTGCGTCACTCCACCGCGCGTTTTGCGCGCCCCTGCCGTCGCACGATAGGGTCGCTCACATGTCCGCCACCCGGTTCGCCACCGCCGCACGCGTCTCGCGTGTCCCGGTCGTGCGCAACCGACGTCGTGGCGAGCGCCGAATCTCGGCGACCCCTGTCGCGGCCTAGTCGGCCTGTCGCGGGGCGTCGCCCGGCCCTCGCCCCGACCGCACAGACCCTAAGGTGGAATCCATGACGTACTCCGTCGCCGTTTCCGGCGCGTCCGGCTATGCCGGAGGGGAGATCCTGCGCCTCCTCGCCGACCATCCCGACTTCGAGGTGCGCACCGTCACGGGGCACGCCAATGCGGGCCAGCCGCTCGTTGCCGTGCAGCCGCACCTTCGCACCTACACGCACCTCACGTTGCAGGAGACGAACGCCGAGACGCTCGCCGGCCACGACGTCGTCTTCCTCGCGCTTCCGCACGGAGCATCCGGAGCGGTCGCGGCACAGTTGTCGCCCGAGACGCTCGTCATCGACTGCGGCGCCGACCACCGCCTCGAGTCGTCCGCCGACTGGGCAGCGTTCTACGGCGGCGCGCACCACGGCGCGTGGGCCTATGGCGTGCCCGAGCTGCCCCGGCTGACCGGCACCCAGCGCGACCGGCTCACGGGTGCCCGCCGCATCGCAGCCCCAGGGTGCAATGCGTCGACCGTCGCCCTGTCGCTCGCCCCCGGCATCCGTGCGGGCGTCATCGAGGACCGGGACCTCGTCGCCGTGCTCGCCGTGGGCCCGTCCGGTGCCGGCAAGAGCCTCAAGGCGCACCTGCTGGGCAGCGAGCTCCTCGGCTCGGCGAACCCCTACGCGGTGGGCGGCGGCCACCGCCACATCCCCGAGATCTCGCAGTCGCTGCGCTGGGCGGGTGCTGCATCTCCGACCATCTCGTTCACGCCGGTGCTCGTGCCGATGTCGCGCGGCATCCTGGCGACGTCGACCGCCCGCATCGTCCCGGGCACGGATGCCTCGGCCGTCCGCGCGGCGTGGGAGGACGCCTACGCAGGGGAGCGCTTCGTGCAGCTCCTGCCGCCCGGCCAATTCCCGCGCACCGCCGACGTGCTCGGCGCGAACACGGCGCTCATGGGGCTCGCCGTCGACGAGGCGGCAGGCCGCGTCGTCGTCGTGACCGCCGTCGACAACCTCGTGAAGGGCACCGCCGGTGCCGCGATCCAGTCGGCGAACATCGCGCTGGGGCTCGCCGAGTCCACCGGCCTTCCCGTGAACGGAGTCGCCCCGTGACCGTCACCGCCCCCGAGGGATTCGAGGCGGCGGGTGTCGCGGCCGGCATCAAGCGCTCGGGAGCGCTCGACCTCGCGCTGATCGTGAACCGCGGGCCGTCGAACGCAGCGGCGGCGGTGTTCACGTCGAACCGCGCGAAGGCGAATCCGATCCTGTGGTCGGAGCAGGCCATCGCCGACGGACGGGTGGCCGCGATCGTGCTCAACTCGGGCGGGGCGAACTGCTTCACCGGTGCCGAGGGATTCCAGGTGACCCACGGCACCGCCGAGGCCGCCGCCGGCGCCCTCCGCGTCTCCTCCGGCGACGTGCTGGTGTGCTCCACGGGTCTCATCGGCGAGCAGCTCGACGGCGAGGTCGTGGAGGAGGGCGTGCTGTCGGCCGCCAACCGGCTCTCGACCGACGGCGGCGCCGACGCCGCGCGCGCCATCATGACGACCGACACGCGCCCGAAGACCGTGGTGGTCGAGGGCGACGGATGGCGCGTCGGCGGCATCGCGAAGGGCGCGGGCATGCTCGCGCCGGGCCTCGCCACGATGCTCGTGGTCCTGACGACCGACGCCGACGTCGCGGCCGCCGCGCTCGACACCGCGCTGCGTGCCGCCACCCGGGTGACCTTCGACCGGCTGGACTCCGACGGCTGCATGTCCACGAACGACCAGGTGACGCTCCTCGCCTCGGGCGCGTCGGGCGTCGTGCCCGACCCGACCGCGTTCGCGGCAGCCGTGACCGACGCGTGCCGCTCGCTCGCGCAGCAGCTGCAGGAAGACGCAGAGGGAGCCAGCCACGACATCGCCATCGAGGTGCGCGGGGCGGTCTCCGAGGACGACGCCGTCGAGGTGGGCCGGTCGGTGGCCCGGAACAACCTCTTCAAGGCGGCGATCTTCGGCAACGATCCCAACTGGGGGCGGGTGCTCGCGGCGATCGGCACGACGAAGGCGCCGTTCGACCCCTACCTCGTCGACGTGTCCATGAACGGCGTCCGGGTGTGCCACGCGGGTCGGCCCGACGCGCCGCGCGAGCAGGTCGACCTCACGCCGCGTGCCACGCACGTGCTCATCGAGCTGCACGCCGGCGAGGCATCCGCCACCATCCTCACCAACGACCTCACGCACGACTACGTGCATGAGAACAGCGCCTACGCGAGCTGAGCATGGGCGACGAGAACGCGACGACGACCGAGGCGGATGCCGCGGGCGACGCGGCCTGGACGGCGACGGCGGGCGACAAGGCGCAGGTGCTCATCGACTCGCTGCCGTGGCTGAAGCGCTTCCACGGCGAGACGATCGTGGTGAAGTTCGGCGGCAACGCGATGGTGAGCCCAGAGCTCCAGCGCGCGTTCGCCGAGGACATGGTCTACCTGCGCTACGCCGGCATCAAGCCCGTCGTGGTGCACGGCGGCGGACCCCAGATCTCGGCGATGCTCGGTCGGCTCGGCATCGAGAGCGAGTTCCGCGGCGGCTACCGGGTCACGACGCCCGAGACGATGGACGTCGTGCGCATGGTGCTGTCGGGTCAGGTCAATCGCGAGCTGGTGTCGCTCATCAACGAGCACGGCCCGCTGGCTGCGGGGCTGTCGGGCGAGGATGCCGGGTTGTTCACGGGTCGTCGCCGGGGCGCCGTGGTCGACGGGGTCGAGGTGGACCTGGGACTCGTCGGCGACGTGGTCGCCGTCGATCCGGCCGCGGTGCACGCGCAGCTCGACGCGGGCCGCATCCCGGTCGTCTCCTCGATCGCGCCCGACGGCGCCACGCCCGGACAGTCGCTCAACGTGAACGCCGACTCGGCGGCCGCATCCCTCGCGGTCGCGCTCGGTGCGGCCAAGCTCGTGATCCTCACCGATGTCGCGGGCCTCTACCGAGACTGGCCCAATCGCGACTCCCTCGTGTCGGTGATCGACGTGCCCGAGCTCACGGCCCTGTTGCCGAAGCTCGAATCGGGGATGATCCCGAAGATGGCAGCGTGCCTCGAAGCCGTCGAGGGCGGCGTCGCCAAGGCGGCGATCATCGACGGGCGCATCCCGCACTCGATCCTGCTCGAGGTGTTCACCCAGTCGGGCATCGGCACGGAGGTGGTTCCCGCATGACGGCCCTCGACGACCTCAACGAGTGGCAGGGCCGCTTCGACCGACGCGTGATGCGCTCGATCGGGATGCCGCTCGCGAAGCTCGATCACGGCCGTGGTGCGCGGGTGTGGGACGACGCGGGGCACGAGTACCTCGACTTCCTCGCGGGCATCGCGGTGAACTCGCTCGGGCATGCGCACCCCGTGTTCGTCGAGGCCGTCTCGACGCAGGCGGCCCGCCTCGCGCACGTGTCCAACTACTTCACGACGGAGCCCGCGCTCGAGCTCGCCGAGCGCATCACCCGCCTGGCGGGCACGGGCGACCAGGGGCGCGCCTGGTTCGGCAACTCCGGCGCCGAGGCGAACGAGGCCGCGTTCAAGCTGGCGCGCCTGAACAACTCGGGCGGCGCCCGCAGCCGCGTGCTGGCGCTCGTCGACGGCTTCCACGGACGCACCATGGGCTCGCTCGCGCTCACCGGCAAGGCGCACATGCGCGAGGCCTTCGAGCCGCTGCCCGGCGGGGTCGAGCACCTCCCGGCCACGATCGAGGCGCTCGAGACGTCGCTCGACGACGGGGTCGCCGCGCTCTTCGTCGAACCCATCCAGGGTGAGGCCGGCGTCGTCGAGCTGCCCGATGGATTCCTCGTGGCCGCCCGCGAGTTGACGCACCGACACGGCGCGCTGCTCATCGTCGACGAGATCCAGACCGGCGCCGGCCGTACCGGCGAGTGGTTCGCGTTCCAGCACGCCGGCATCACGCCCGACGCGATCACCGTCGCGAAGGGCATCGGCGGCGGGTTCCCGATCGGCGGCCTCGTCACCTTCGGCCACGCGTCGTCGCTGTACTCCAAGGGGCAGCACGGCTCGACGTTCGGCGGCAACCCGCTCGCGACCGCGGTCTCGAACGCCGTCCTCGGCGAGATCGAGCGGGCCGGCCTCGTCGAGAATGCGGCCCTGCGCGGCCGGCAGATCGACGAGCGCATCGCGTCGCTCGGCTCCCCGCTCATCGCCGGGACCCGTGGCCGGGGCCTCCTCATCGGCATCGCGCTCACGGAGCCGGTCGCCACGAGGCTCACCGCCGAGGCCATGCGAGCGGGCCTCATCGTCAACGCGGCGAACGACTCCACCATCCGGATGGCCCCACCCCTGATCATCGGCGACGCGGAGGTCGACGAGTTCGCCGACAAGTTCTCCCGCGCGCTCGACGCCGTCACCTCGGCGCGCCACTGACCCACGGCAGACCGCCACCACGCAGACCTCGCACGACCCGATCCACACGAACGGAACCGCATGACCCGCCACTTCCTCCGCGACGACGACATCACTCCAGCCGAGCAGGCCGAGATCCTCGACCTCGCCGAGCGCCTGAAGGCCGACCGCTGGGGCACGAAGCCGCTCGCCGGACCCCAGACCGTCGCCGTGATCTTCGACAAGTCGTCGACGCGCACCCGGGTGTCGTTCGCCGTCGGCATCGCCGACCTCGGCGGATCGCCGCTCATCATCTCGACGGCGAACAGCCAGCTCGGCGGCAAGGAGACCCCCTCCGACACGGCCCGGGTGCTCGAGCGCATGGTCGCGGCCATCGTGTGGCGCACGTACGGGCAGGCCGGCCTCGAGGAGATGGCGGCGGGCACCTCCGTGCCGGTGGTGAACGCACTCTCCGACGACTTCCACCCGTGCCAGCTGCTGGCCGACCTGCTCACCATCCGTGAGCACAAGGGTCGCCTCGCCGGGCTGACCGTCACCTTCCTCGGCGACGGCGCCTCGAACATGGCCCAGTCCTACGTGCTCGCCGGCGCGACGGCGGGCATGCACGTGCGAGTCGCGTCCCCCGAGGAGTTCGCGCCCGCGGCATCCGTCGTCGCCGACGCCGATCGCGTCGCCGCGACCACCGGAGGTTCCGTCAGCCTGTTCACGGATGCCGCGGAGGCGGCCTCGGGCGCCGACGTCATCGTCACCGACACCTGGGTCTCGATGGGCAAAGAGGACGAGAAGGCCCACCGCGTCGCGACGTTCGGCGCGTACCAGGTCGATCGCGAACTCATGTCGCTCGCGGCATCCGATGCGGTCTTCCTGCACTGCCTGCCGGCGGATCGCGGCTACGAGGTCACCGCCGAGGTCATCGACGGCGAGCAGTCGATCATCTGGGACGAGGCCGAGAACCGGCTGCACGCGCAGAAGGCGCTGCTGGTGTGGCTGCTCGAGCGGAAGGACGCCTGATGGCCGAGGAGCACGGCACCAACGAGGGATCCCTCTGGGGCGCGCGGTTCGCGAGCGGTCCATCGCCCGAGCTCGCGCGGCTCTCGAAGTCGACCCATTTCGACTGGCAGCTCGCCCCGTACGACCTCGCCGGGTCCCGGGCCCACGCCCGCGCCCTCGCGGCTGCGGGCTACCTCACCGACGACGAGCTCACCGCGATGCTGGCGGGCCTCGACCAACTGGAGTCCGACGTGTCGTCGGGACGGATCGTCGCGGGCGACGCCGATGAAGACGTCCACGGCGCCCTCGAGGCCGCGCTCATCGGCATCGTCGGTCCCGAGCTCGGCGGCAAGCTGCGCGCGGGGCGCAGCCGGAACGACCAGATCGCGACGCTCGTGCGTCTCTACCTGAAGGACCACGCGGCGACCATCGGCCAGCAGCTGGTGCACCTCATCGACGCGCTCGCCGCCCAGGCCGACGCGCACCGCACCGCGGTCATGCCGGGTCGCACGCACCTCCAGCATGCCCAGCCGGTGCTGCTCGCCCACCATCTCCTGGCGTACGCATGGGCGCTGTCGCGCGACCTCGAGCGGATCGTCGACTGGACGAAGCGCGCGGATGTCTCGCCCTACGGCGGGGGAGCGCTGGCGGGGTCGACGCTCGGCCTCGACGCGGCATCCGTCGCCCGCGACCTGGGCCTCGCGGCCCCGGCCGAGAACTCGCTCGACGCCACCGCCAGTCGCGACGTGGTCGCGGAGTTCGCATTCGTCACCGCCATGATCGGCATCGACGTCTCACGGCTCGCGGAGGACGTGATCCTGTGGAACACGCGCGAGTTCGGGTTCGTCACCCTCGACGACGCGTATTCGACCGGGTCGTCGATCATGCCGCAGAAGAAGAACCCCGACATCGCCGAGCTCGCACGCGGCAAGTCGGGTCGCCTGATCGGCAACCTCTCGGGCCTGCTGGCCACGCTCAAGGGCCTGCCGCTCGCGTACAACCGCGACCTCCAGGAGGACAAGGAGCCGGTGTTCGACTCGGTCGAGACGCTCGAGGTGCTCCTCCCGGCCTTCACGGGCATGATCGCCACGCTGACGTTCCACACCGAGCGCATGGCCGAGCTCGCGCCCGCTGGGTTCTCGCTCGCCACGGATGTCGCGGAGTGGCTCGTGAAGCAGCACGTGCCGTTCCGCGACGCCCACGAGATCACCGGCGCGGTCGTGCGCTACGCCGAGGAGCACGGTCTCGAGCTCGACGAGATCTCCGACGCGGCGCTCGCGTCGATCTCGCCGCACCTGACGCCCGAGGTCCGTGGCGTGCTCACGGTCGAGGGGTCGGTGTCGAGTCGAGACGGGCTCGGCGGCACCGCGCCGGTACGGGTCGACGAGCAGTTCGCCCGGCTCGCCGATCGCGTGCGGCACCTCGTCGGGGGCCTGCCGGTCGCGGGTCGCTGACCGACGGATGACGGAGCGGCTCGTCACGGCGTCGCGTGCGTTCTTCGCGCGCGACTCCGTCGAGCTCGCGCCGCTGCTCCTCGGTGCCGTGCTGACCCACGACGCCGAGGATGGACCGGTGGCCCTGCGCATCGCCGAGGTGGAGGCGTACCGCGGCGTCGGCGAGGATCCGGGCTCGCATGCGTTCCGGGGCATGACGCGCAGGAACGCGGTCATGTTCGGGGAGGCCGCGCACCTGTACGCCTACTTCACGTACGGCATGCACACGTGCCTCAACGTCGTGGCGGGTGTTCCGGGCATGTCGTCGGCGGTGCTCCTGCGCGGTGGCACCATCGTCGGGGGGCTCGAGCTCGCGCGGAGTCGTCGGCCCGGTGCATCCGACCGCGACCTGGCTCGAGGCCCCGCCCGTCTCGCCGTCGCGCTCGGCGTGCCGCTGGCAGCGAGCGGCGCGGACCTGCTGGCGCCGCCGTTCGCGCTGGAGGTTCCCGTGGTGCCCGAGCCGTTCGCGTCGGGCCCGCGCACCGGCGTGAGCGGTGCGGGCGGGGGAGCGGCGTTCCCGTGGCGGTTCTGGATCCCGGGTGAGCCCGGAGTCTCGCCGTACCGGCGTCATGCGAAGTCGCACGACTGACACGGGCGAGCTCAGTGGACGGCGAGGTGCACGACGAGCGCGGCCGCGCAGGCCCAGATCAGGCTCGCGAAGGTGCCGATGATGAACCGCTCGCGCGCCTCGGGCGCTTCGAGTTCGGTGAACCGGCCGACGCCCTTCACGGCGACCACGATCGCCAGTCCCTCGGGAAAGCCCGCGATAATGGAGCCCGCCGTCGCGACGCGCTCGAGCACGCCGATGGTGAGGCCGCCCCGGAGGACCTCCCGGCGCCCACCGGCGACGACTCCCTGGCGCTGCTCCTCGGCGGTGGGTCGTTCGGCCACGATGATGCCGCCGTGGAGGCCGGGAGGTGCGCTGGCTCCCATCGCGAGGTTCAACGCGGTCGCGGCCGCCGGGCTCCCGCCGAAGATCGCCACGGTGAAGCCCAGCACGGTGATGAGCGGTGCGAAGCCGAACTCGGCCGGCGCGGAGATGGACGCGGCGGCCATGAGCGCGATGCCGAGCGTCACCGTCGCGAACCAGAACCAGACCGACCTCGGCTTCAGGAACGCGAGCACCGAGAGCGCGGCCGCGGCCGTCAGCGAGAGCAGCAGCGCCGACCAGGCGATGGCATCGGCGACGACGACGAGGTTCACGGTGCTCCTTCCGCGCAGCGACCGGACGGCCGTGGCTTCGAGCAGTGTAACGAGGGCCGCCCCCACCGCGGGGTCACGTCGCCGCGGCGCGTTCGGATTCCGCGTCGAGCTCGGCGAGCAGTCGTTCCAGGCCCGGGCGCGCGTCCTCCTCGGCGCGCCACATCGCGGCCTTCAGTCGGGCGCTGACGGCGGCCGGAGTCACGGCGAGGAGGGCGGCCGCCTCCTTCTGGCGGTGCCCTGCGAACATGAGGTCCACGACCTCCCAGCCGAGGTCGGTCCGTCGCTCCCTGAGGAGCACGAGCAGTCGCACGAGCGCCTCCACGTCGGCGGCGGGCCGCGTGGGGTCGCCGGCCGCCCGCAGTGCGAAGCGACCCTCGGCGCGCTTCGCAGCGACCACGGCCTCGCGCGCGGAGATGAAGGCGGTGCCGGTGGCCTTGCGTGCGGCATCCGGAAGCGGCAGCCGGATGTCGCCGACGCCGATGCCGACGCTCCACCTCCCGGTGCGGGTCACGTCGAGCACGATCGCGAGCGCGGTCGACGCCGATCGGGTGACGAGCTGGATCTCGTCGCCTGCCGTCTGGTCGGGCGGGAACACCAGTTCGTCGCCGTGCCGTTGCGCGAGCTCCTCGACGAGCCCGCCGGCACGGTCGCGCTCGCGACGACTCGCGACCTGGTCGGCGGTGATGACGAACATGGATGCACCTCCTCACGCTGATTCGGATCAAGCCTGCAGGCTGAATCCCTTGAGATCAATGCTACAGATTTGATTCTCTTCGATCAAGTCTGCGGCATGAAGTCGTTGCTGCGCGCCGCGCTGGTAGCCTTGCTGGCGTGTCAGACCCCGTGATCCTCGCAACCCAGCAGAACGACGACTCCTTCGAGGATGTCTGGGAGGAGCTCGTCTGGCGCGGGCTCGTCCACGTGTCCACCGACCGGGCCGCGCTGAAGGAGCTGCTCGCAGGCGAGCCCATCACCTACTACTGCGGATTCGACCCGACCGCCCCGAGCCTCCACCTCGGCAATCTCGTGCAACTGCTGACGATGCGGCGTCTGCAACTCGCCGGACACAGGCCACTCGGGCTCGTCGGGGGCTCCACCGGCCTGATCGGCGATCCGAGACCCACGGCCGAGCGCACCCTCAACACCAAGGAGACCGTGGCCGAGTGGGTCGGCAACCTGCGCGCGCAGGTGAGCCGCTTCCTCTCCGCCGAGGGCCCGAGCGCCGTGCGCCTGGTGAACAACCTCGACTGGACCGAGGGCCTCAGTGCCATCGACTTCCTCCGCGACATCGGCAAGCACTACCGCGTGGGCACGATGCTCAAGAAGGATGCGGTGGCGTCGCGCCTCAACTCCGACGCCGGCATCAGCTACACCGAGTTCAGCTACCAGATCCTGCAGGGCTTCGACTACCTCGAGCTGTACCGGCAGTACGACTGCGTCCTGCAGACGGGCGGCAGCGACCAGTGGGGCAACCTCACGAGCGGCACCGACCTCATCCATCGGGTGGAGGGTCGCAGCGTGCACGCCATCGGCACGCCGCTCATCACGAACTCCGACGGGACCAAGTTCGGCAAGAGCGAGGGCAATGCCATCTGGCTGGATGCCGCCATGTGCAGCCCCTACCGCTTCTACCAGTTCTGGCTCAACACCGACGATGCCGACGTCATCGGCCGGCTGAAGGTGTTCACGTTCCTCAGCAGGGCACGGATCGATGAGCTGGCGGACCTCGTGGAACGCGAGCCGTTCAGACGCGAGGCCCAGCGCGTGCTCGCGACCGAGGTGACGACGCTCGTGCACGGTGCGGATGCCACGGCCGCCGTCGTCGCCGCGTCCCAGGCGCTGTTCGGACAGGGCGACCTCGGGGCGCTCGATCCCGAGACGCTCGAGTCGGCGCTGCGCGAGCTCCCGAATACGACCACGTCACCCGATGCCTCGATCGCGCAGCTCCTCGCGGACACCGGGCTCGTGACGAGCCAGAGCGAGGGCCGGCGCGCCATCACCCAGGGCGGCGTCTCGCTCGACAACGTGCGGGTCGACGACGAGACGGCGACCCTCGAGGGACGTGTGCCGCGCGGGGGCATGGCCGTGCTCCGTCGCGGCAAGAAGACGCTTGCGGGCATCTTCGTCGAGTAGGTTCAGATCTCCGATCCGAGGGCTTCGGTCGTCCGCTCCAGCGGGCGTCCGGAGCCCTTCGTCGTGCCGGTCGTTTCACCGTCGTTCCGCGCGACACGCCCGGGATGCAGCGCTGAGTTGCACGACCCCCGGGATCCACGTAATGTAATCACTCGTTGCCCCAAAGGTGCGAAAGAGCGGAAGAGCTCATCGGCCTCAAGCGGAACGATTCCAAGCCACGAAGAAGCAATTCTCCGACTCGCTTGAAGCATTCGGATGCGTCCCTCGGGATGACCGGATGGAAACAACGAAACAAGCCTCGGATGAGGCGCCCGACGGGTGCCGAACCGGGTGCGTCCGTTTCTTGAGAACTCAACAGCGTGCACTATGTTCAATGCCAATTTATTGAACCCCAGCTCTGCCCTTTGGGGTGGGGTATGGAT